>DASRWD010000024.1:0-16313 GCA_035654755.1 Trueperaceae bacterium | reverse complement strand
TGGCCGATGGTGGCGTTGGCGAACTTCGGGAACAGGGCCGGCTGGTCCGGTTCTTCCAGGTCCAGCTCCGCGGCGTGATCGCGGAAGTTGAGAGCGATGGCGATGATCGTCCGCGCGTCGACCGGGGGCAGCCAGGCGAGGTCTGTCTCCGCCACCGCTCGGCCGTCGACGGTGAGCGCGCCGTCCTCCTCGCGCGTGACACTGACCGTCCGACCGCCGAGCAGTGCACGGCCGGTCAGCTTGCGCATCAGGAGGCCGCCCCAGCCGGCGCTCGTTCGGTCCGTATGCCGTAGCGCCGCAGCGTCTCGAGGAGCCGGGTCTCGTTCTCGGGGAGCATGGGGCCCAGCGGGAGCCGCCATCTCGCCTCACACAGGCCCATTAGCGACAGGGCCGTCTTCAGCGGCACGGGGTTCACCTCGATGAACAGCATGTCGTTCAGCTCGAGCATCTCGTAATGGAGGTCGCGCGCCTCGTCCCAGCGGCCCTCCGCAGCCAGCTCGTACAAGCGCGCCACCTGGCGTGGCGCTACGACGCCAGTCGCGCTGATGTGGCCGCTGCCGCCCAAAGTGAGCATGGGGTAGGTCATGGTCTCGGCGCCGCAGTAGACGGCGAAGTCACGGCCAGCCTCTACGAACGTGTAGGAGACGTCGTCGAGGTTCTTGGTCGCGTGCTTCACGCCGACCACGTTCGGGTGCTCACGGCGTAACCGGCCGATCGTCGCCGGCGCGATGTCAACAGCGGCACGACCGGGGATGTTGTAGAGGATCACCGGGACCTCGGGGTCCAACTCGGCGACGGCGCGAGCGATGACCGCGAAGTAGTCGAACAGGCTCCGCTGGTTGGGGCGGATGTAGTACGGAGCGATGACGAGCACCCCGTCCACGCCCAGCTCGACCGCGTGGCGCGTGAGCTCCAGGGTTTCGTCGAGGTTGTTGGAACCCGTGCCTGGGACGAAGGGAACCCGGCCCGCGATGCGCTCCTTGACGAACTCGACGACCTGCTTGCGCTCCTCGCGGGAAAGTGAGCTGGGCTCGCCGGTCGTCCCGGTGCAGGACAGCCCGTGGCTGCCGTTCTCGAGCTGGTGCTCGATGATCCCGGCGAGAGAGTCGAGGTCCAGACGTGCCTCGTCCCCCGCGAACGGGGTCGGAAGCGGGACTATGGAGCCTTTGGGTACCCGCATGTGCCTCCCGGTGACGACCGGCGACGAGTGGCCCTGAACGCGCCGGCCCGCGACGAAACGCTAGATGATGACCTGCACCTTACGGCGGGTCTTCAAGCGGAACAATCGTCGCGGCCTACAATCTGGCGCGGCAAGATTGTAGAAGCGCACTGTGACGCGGCAGCACAGTGTCTACAAACCGGCCGCCGCGTTCGCTCAGCGCACAGCCGTGAGCTACACGGCGGGGCGGAAGGCCTCAGGCGCCTCGGCCAGCCCGGCGAGCAGCCGCACCATGGCCTCGGTCCCCTGAGACAGCATGCTCACCCGGTAGAACTCGTTGGGCGCGTGCGGGCCGTTGTCCGGCTCGCTGAAAGCGTAGTAGAGGCACCAGATCCCCATCACCGACTGGAACTGCTCCGCCACCGGCACGGTGCCGCCCGTCCACACCGGGAACGGCGCGCGGCCGAAGACGGCCTGCATCGAGTCGTTGGCGACGGCGAGAGCGGGGTGGTCGAGCGGCATCTGGTAAGCGCGTCCGCTACCGGGGATGGGCTTGAGCGTGGCCCTGACGCCGGCCGGCGTATGCCGCGCGACGTGGCGCTCGAGCGCTTCGAAGACACGTTCGGGTTCCTGGCCGACGACGAGCCTGCACGTCACCTTGGCGACGGCCCGGTTCGGCAGGACGGTCTTGACGCCCGGGCCCTGATAGCCGCCGCCCACGCCGTTGATCTCGAGCGTCGGGCGCACAGCACGTCTCTCCTCCGCCGTGAAATCCGGGTCGCCCCACCACCGGTCGAGACCCAGTTGCTCCAGCTCGGCACGCTCGTCGCCAGGCTGCTCGGCCAGGCCGCGCCTGATCTCGGGCGTCAGCGGCGGAACGCCGTCCTCGAAGCCCTCGACGACCACTCGCCCGTGCTCGTCGTGGAAGCTGGCGATGATGCGAGCCAGCGCCGCTATGGGGTTGGCGACAGCGCCGCCGTAAGTGCCCGAGTGGAGGTCAGAGGAGGCCCCTTCCACGATCAGCTCGGCTCCCACGAGGCCGCGGGACCCGACCGTCACCGACGGTATGCCCACGCCGAAGATGCCGCCGTCGGCGCACACGGCGAGATCGGCCCTCAGCAGGTCGGCGTGCTCTCGCAGCACCGGCGCCAGGTTCGGGCTGCCTATCTCCTCCTCGCCCTCGAACAGGAACGTCACGTTGACCGGCGGCATCGCGCCCGTCGACATGAACGCCTCCACGGCCTGGATGACGGTAAGAAGACCGGACTTGTCGTCGCACGTCCCGCGCCCGTACACCTTGCCGTCACGCACCTCCGGCTCGAAGGGCGGCGACAGCCACAGCTCGAGAGGTTCAGCAGGTTGGACGTCGTAATGCGCGTAGACGATGACGGTCGGTTTGGCCGCGTCGTGGTGCAGGCGACCGACCACCACGGGATGGCCCGCCGTCTCCAGTGTGCGGACGTCAGGCACGCCGGCGCGCTCGAGGCGCGCGGCCGTCCAGCGCGCAGCGTCCAGCACGTCACCGGCACGATCGGGCTCGGTGCTGACGCTGGGGATCTTCACGAAGTCGATGAGATCGGCGACGTACGACTCTCCTAGCCGAGCGACCTCGGCGAGGGCCTTGTCCATCTGGTTGCTGTCGTTGGCCACGACACAACGTATCCGCGGCCTTTGGCGGCAGTCAACGAAGGCCTAGCTCAGTGGGGTTTCCCGGTGTGCTCTTCGAGTCGCGTGTAGCGACCACGCTCGAACACGAGCGGCTCTCCGTGGCCCGTCTGCAGGGCCTCTACTCGACCGATGAAGATCGTGTGGTCACCGGCGTCGAAGCGCGAGTGCATGGCGCAGACGATGTGAGCGACGGCCCCAGGAACGACGGGGAAGCCGTCGAACTCGACGAAAGGCTCGGGTTCCTGTGGCACGCGCCTGCCGGCGAAGCGGTCCGAGACCGCGCGCTGGTCATCGGCCAGCACGCTTACGGCGAACCGCTCGCTGCCGAGCATCGTCGTGTACGCCCGGGCGGACCTGTCGAGGGAGACGGCGATGAGCGGAGGCTCGAGCGAGACCGACATGAACGAGTTGATGGTGATGCCGTACGCCTGGTCGTCCGGAGCGAGCATCGTCACGACCGTCACGCCGGTGGGGAAGCGCCCCATGGCACGACGGAAGTCAAGCGAGTCGAACTGCCGACCCGACCGCGGCGTCTCGGCCCCGAGCCTGGTGCCCACGACAGGTCTGACGGCTGACATGCTCATCTCCTCGACTGTAGGTAGGCGTTCGCTCCGGGTCAATCGTGTCTGCCGACAAGGAAATCGCGATGCTTGTGCGCTGCAACAATGATGGGCCGCCGGCACAGGGCGTAGACTCCGGCGAAGGTATGACGGTGGAACCCAACCCGCGCGCGACGCTGCGCACGCTACTGGAGCGAAGCGAGCTGGGGCTGTCCCTACTGGCAGGCGATCCCGACACCGAGTTCGGTTCGGTGATCGTCCTCGCCCGAGAAGCCGACAGACCCTGGCTACGCCCGGTCGACCTGAGGATCCACGAGGGCCCGTTCACGCTTCCAAGGCCACCTGCCGACCACGTACTGGAGCCCGCCCCGGCCGTGGTCGTTCACTCCCTTTCCAGCAGACGACGGTCCGTACCCGACGCCCTCGTCGAGCGCTGTCGCGCCGCCGGTGTCAGCTTGGTCGTCTCCCCACCGACGGTGGACCCGGAGGCGATCGAGGAGGCCGCCCTGCAGCTTCTCGTGGGCTCGGGCCGCGACGCCCTGACCGGGTTGGCGGCTCTCCAACGCCGGCTCCTCACGACGCTGGACGGACCCAAGCCGGAGCGCGCCGTGCTGGAGGCAGTCAGCCGCCTCTCCGGCATGGGGATGGCGGTCCTCAGCCCCTGGGGTGAGGTCGTCGCCCGTGCCGGCGACACGACGGGAAGGCTTGGCGGCGCCGACCCCACAGCGTTGCCGGAGGGCCGCATGCGGTTCCGGGGCCGCGACGCTCTCGTGGCCCGGGTGACGGTGAAAGGGCGCCTGCGCTACGTGCTGGTCGCGTTCGAGGAGGGCGCAGGATCGCTGACGTGGCTCGAGCTGACGCGCTCGCTCCTCGTGGCGTCCGCCCTCCAGAGGTCTGCAGAGGCCCAGCAAGACCGCAGTCGCAAGGGCGCCCTGCTCGCCGAGTGGCTGGCAGGCCCGCAGGCCGCGCCGATGCTGCTGCCCCGTCTTGTAGACGCCGGCATAGAGACCGAGTCCGAGTACGTCGTAGCCGTCGCGGAGGCGGGACCGCGCGCACGTGGCGGGCGCATGGCGGCCGTGCGCGGGCAGGCGCTGCTCGAGAAGCTGAGGGAGGCGGCGGACGACTACTTCCGGACCCGCGGCTACGGCTACCTTTCCGAGACGCGTGCGGAACACGTCGTGTGGGTCCTATCGGGCGGGGCGCCACGTGCCCAGGGCGAGCCGCTCTTCCTCGCGCTGCGCGCGGCCGCCGGCGCCGATGTGCCGGTGCGCTTGGGCCTCAGCTTGCCGCGGGAGGACTTGACGGGCGTGGCAGACGCCTATCACCAAGCCGTCCTTGCCGCCCAGTCGTTGGCCGGACCCGAAGGACACGCCTGGTTCGACCTCGTCGATCCCGTCTACTGGGTCTTGAAGCAGCAGCCGCCCGCCAACCTGGCGACCATGCGTGACCGCCTCGTTGGCCCGGTGAAGGACGCGGACGACGGCAAGCTGTGGCGGACGCTTACCGCGTACCTACGATCACCAGACGACCTGACGGCGCTGGCAGAGGAGCTACACGTGCACGTGAACACGCTGCGCTACCGACTCAAGCGGATCGCCACGCTGCTCGGCGTCGACCTGGCGAGGCCCGAGACGCTCGCCAAGCTGTACCTGGCCCAGCAGATAGACGCGATGCTCGACCGGGAGGGCGGGGTGTGAGCGCGCCAGGCACAGATGCGAAGGCGCTCCGAGCCACCGTCTTGGGCGCCGGCACCATGGGCACGGGGATCGCGCAACTGCTGCTCCAGGCGGGCGCCGAGGTGTCGTTGGTGGACCCGTCAGAAGACGCGCTCCAGCGCGCCATCGAGGGCCTGCGGGAGCTGTTCGAGAAGCTGCACGCCAAGGGGAGGATCGAGCAGGAGCCGGACGCTCTGATGCTTCGGCTGAGGTCGGGTTCCGACCACGGGCTGATCCGCGGGTCGCAGTGGGTGATAGAGGCGGCTCCGGAGGACCTGGACCTCAAGCGTGGCCTGTTCGCGACCGCGGCCGCGGCCGAGCCGAACGCCAGGCTGGCGACGAACACCTCGACCCTCTCCGTGACGTCCATCGCTGCGGCCTGCCCCGACCCGGGGCGGGTCGTAGGCATGCACTTCTTCAACCCACCCGGTCTCATGCGCCTGGTCGAGGTGATCCCTGGCGTCCGGACGGCGCCGGACACGATCGACGCGGCGGTGGAGCTCGTACGCCGGCTGGGGCGCGAGCCCGTCGTCGCCAAGGACGCACCTGGTTTCGTCGTGAACCGCCTGGCGCGGCCCTACTACCTGGAGTCTCTGAGGGTCCACGCCGAGGGCGTGCCGGTCGCGACGATCGACGCCGCGCTGCGGGGGGCAGGGTTCCGGATGGGGCCGTTCGAGCTCCTCGACCTCATCGGCATAGACGTCAACCTGGCAGCCAGCGAGAGCGTGTACCGCGCGTTCTACGAGGAACCGCGCTTCCGTCCGCACCCGTTGCAGCGGGCGATGGTGGAGGCGGGCCTGCTCGGCCGCAAGACCGGTCGGGGCTTCTACGACTACTCCGACGGCCCCCAACCAGCTGACCACCGGACCGACCGAGCGGGCCCATCCGATCGGGTAACCGAAGGACAGGCACCCGTCTTCCACGTGCAGGGAGAAGGCAGCGTCGCACGCGAGCTGCGTGCCGCGCTGCCCACGACGCCCGACCCGGCCGCTGCAGACCTGGTACTCGACGCCAGGCTGGACGCGCCGCCGGGGCACCCAGGGAGGCCGCGCGCGGTGCTCGTTTGGGGCCGCAGCGCGGCGGTCGCCGGTGCCCGCCTTGGCTTCAGCCTCGTGCCATCGCCTCGGGGCGCCTCCCGACCGCTGACCGTCGAGCTGATGGCCGCCGGGTCCGGGCCCGGAGACCCCGAGCCTGCCGAGATGATCGCGGCGAGGGGCGCGCTCGCGGCCGCAGGAGTCAACGTCGTCGTCCTGCCCGACATCCCCGGTGGGATCGCGTTCAGGGTCGTCGCCAGGCTGTTCGACGAGGCGGTACGGGCCCTGGCGGAAGGACTGGCGACGGCGGAGCAGCTCGACCTCGCCATGCGGCTGGGCGTCAACTATCCCGCCGGCCCGCTGGAGTGGGGTCAGGAGTTAGGCTTGAGGGACGTAGATACCGCCCTGCGGTCGTTACAGAGCGAGACCTCCGACCCGCGGTTCGCCCCGCACCCGTCCCTGGTGCGGTTGGCCGCCACGGGTCGTACCGACCTGCCCGAGGGCGTGATGGAGGTTCCCGAAGCATGAGCGTTCGTGACGCATACCTGGTGGCAGCGCTGCGTACGCCCGTCGGACGGCACGGCGGCGCGCTGGCGTCGGTCCGACCGGACGACCTGGCGGCCGCGGTCCTCAGCGAGATCGTGGAGCGGGCCGGCGTACCCGGGCGTGACATCGCAGACGTCGTGCTCGGCTGTGCCAACCAGGCCGGCGAGGACAACCGCAACGTCGCCCGCATGGCCGCTCTCCTCGCCGGCTACCCGGTGTCCGTCCCGGGTGTGACGGTCAACAGGCTCTGCGGGTCGGGGCTCGACGCGGTGGCCCAGGCGGCCCGTGGCGTGAAGCTGGGCGAGGGCGAGCTCTACGTGGGCGGCGGCGTCGAGTCAATGAGCCGCGCGCCGTGGGCGCTGCCGAAGCCGGAGAAGGGCTACGCGACCGGCTCCACTACCGTCTACGACACCTCACTCGGCTGGCGTTTCGTGAACCCGCGCATGGCCGAGGAGTACGGCACCGAGTCGATGGGTGAGACCGCGGAGAACCTGGCCGAGGAGCGCGACGTATCGCGCGACGAGCAGGACGCGTACGCGCTCGCCAGCCATCGCAAGGCCACGGCCGCGATCGCAGCGGACCGCTTCGCCGAGGAGATAGTCCCCGTGCGCGTCGTCTCTCGGCGGCAGACCACGGTAGTCGACACCGACGAGGGCCCCCGGACCGACACGAACATGGAGGCCCTGGGCCGCCTCAGGCCCGCTTTCCGCGAGGGCGGCACCGTAACGGCA
Organism: Trueperaceae bacterium; assembly: GCA_035654755.1. Classification (GTDB taxonomy): domain Bacteria; phylum Deinococcota; class Deinococci; order Deinococcales; family Trueperaceae; genus DASRWD01. The sequence continues at coordinate 8,900 of DASRWD010000024.1, read as the reverse complement.
GGCAACTCGAGCACGTTGAACGACGGGGCGGCGGCGGTGCTCGTCGCCTCCCGTGAGTACGCCGAGGCCCACGGACTAACGCCGCTCGCCCGGGTCGTCTCCACCTCTGTGGTAGGCGTGCCACCGAGGATCATGGGCATCGGACCCGCTCCCGCGACCCGAGCCGCGCTCGAGAGGGCCGGCATGAGCCTGGACGACGTCGGCCTGATCGAACTGAACGAGGCGTTCGCTGCGCAGACCATCGCCGTGCTCCGCGACCTCGGGTTGGACGTCGAGGACGCACGCGTCAACCCGAACGGCGGTGCCATCGCGCTGGGGCACCCACTGGGCTGCTCGGGCGCGCGCATACTCACGACGCTCCTCCACGAGATGGTCAAGACGGATGTGGACGTGGGCCTGGCCACCATGTGTATCGGCGTCGGTCAGGGCATAGCCATGATCGTGGAGCGCGTGTAGGAGACGTGAGGTCCCTGGGAGGGAAGATGTTCGACCCGCAGATCGAGACGATGCCGCAGGAGAAGCTGCGGGAGCTACAAGGCGAGCGGCTCGGCCGCCTCGTGCGCTACGTCGCCGAGCGCGTGCCTTTCTACCGTCAGGCGCTGGCGGACGCCAGCGTGGATCCAGGCTCTATCGAGTCGATCGATGACGTAGGTCGCCTCCCCATAACGCGCAAGCACCACCTGCACGACAACTACCCGATGGGGCTGTTCGCGGTGAGTCCGGAGGAGCTGGCGCGCGTGCACGCGTCCTCCGGGACCACTGGCAAGCCGACGATCGTCGGCTATACGAAGAACGACCTGGCTCTGTTCGCCGAGGTCAACGCGCGCTGTCTTGCCGCCGCCGGCGGCGCACCCGGCATGCTGTTCCACAACGCGTACGGTTACGGCCTCTTCACCGGCGGGCTGGGCCTGCACGGCGGCGGCGAGCGCCTTGGCATGTGCGTCGTCCCCGTGTCCGGCGGCATGACGGACAGGCAGATCACGCTGATCATGGACCTGGAGCCGGAGATGATCGCCTGTACGCCGTCCTACGCGCAGGCGCTGGCTGAAGAGTTCGCTCGTAGAGGCATCGAACCAGACGACATACCTCTCAAGTACGGCATCCTCGGCGCCGAGCCGTGGACGGAGTCGATCAGGGCTGACGTACAGCGCGGCCTGGGCATCCAGGCGACGAACATCTACGGGCTGTCGGAGATCATCGGCCCGGGGGTGGCCAACGAGGCGGTCGGTGAGGGCGAGGGCTCGTACGTCTGGGAGGACCACTTCTACCCCGAGATCCTCGACCCGGAGACGGGCGACCCGTTACCCGACGGCCAGGACGGCGTCCTCGTCATCACGACGCTCACCAAGGAGGCCCTCCCCTTGCTGCGGTTCTGGACCGGGGACATCACCAGCCTCACGCGTGAGGTAGGTCCGGGCGGGCGCACGCACGCGCGCATCGGCATGATCCGCGGCCGCACGGACGACATGCTGATCGTCAGGGGCGTGAACCTCTACCCCACCCAGATCGAGGCGGCGCTGCAACACGTGCCAGAGGCGTCGGCCCACTACCAGCTCGTAGTAAAGAGGGAGAAGACCCTCGATGAGATCGAGCTGCGTCTCGAGCTGGACCAGGCGACCTTCGCCGGCCTTGGCATCACGCCCGGCGACGACGGCGCCCTGCACGCGGAGGACCCGGTGGAGCGTCTGGTCCGTGAGGTCCAGCACAAGATCCGCGACGTCGTCGGCATAGGCGTGAAGGTGACGCTCCTGGCGCCGGGGGCGGCGCCACGCTCCGCCGGAGGCAAGCTCCGCCGGATCCAAGACGAGCGCAAGTTGTGAGGGAGATCCCCGCCGGCAGGCAGGTACGCCACGAGCTGGTCGTCACCCACGACATGACCGTGGACTTCGAGCAGGACGACCCCAAACTGGGCGCGCTGCACCCTGTCTACGCCACCTACTGGATGGCCAAGCACATGGAGCTGGCCAGCCGGAAGATAATCCTGCCCTACCTGGAGGACGACGAAGAGGGGATCGGCTTCAAGGTCGAGGTGACCCACCTGGCATCGGCGCTGCCCGGCATGCGCCTGCAGGTGGAGGCCGTCCACCGGGAGACCGCCAAGAACCGCGTGCACGTCGACTGCCGCGTGCACAACGACCTTGGCGACCTGATCGGCGAGGGATCCACCGTGCAGGTGATCCTCAAGAAGGACAGGCTCGAGAACAACTTCGCGGCGCTGCGCGAGCGCGCGGCAGCCGCGCACGAAGGGAGATCCTGAATGGTCAAGCTGGTCGCGCTCTACGAGAAGCCGGACGACGAGCAGGCGTTCTGGGAGCACTACGAGAAGGTGCATGCGCCGCTGACGCGGGAGCTGCCCGGCCTGCAGGACCTGGAGCTGCTCCGCGTCACCGCCGACGCCTTCGGCGGCGAGGCGCCTTTCTACCTGGTCGCCACGATGTCCTTCGCGGACGAGGAGGCGTTCAAGGCCGCGATGCGCTCGGACGAGAACAAGCGCCTGGGCAAGGACCTGATGAGCTTCGCCAAGGGCAAGGTCAAGGTACTTGTCACCGAGACCCACGCCGTCTGAACCTGCCGAACCGACGCGGCCACGGTGCGGGTCGGGCGGGCTGCGCCTGACGTGAACTGGGTGTCGGGTGACGAAGAGGTGTTCTCAGCAGGTGTGCGGGGTGTCCTATCTGAGATGACGGGCTGCCGCTATCATCCGGCGTGCTAGGGAGGGCACGTGGCCACAGTTCATTTGTTGGGTACCGGCGCCGCGCTGTCTGACGCGGGACGCACGACCACCATGCTGGCCGTTCAGGCCGGTCCCTCCCTCTTCCTGGTGGACTGTGGTGGGGACGCCGCCCACCGCCTGCTGGCGGGCGGGCTCCCTCTCGCCAAGCTGACCGGGCTGATAGTCAGCCACGAGCACGCCGACCACGTCTCGGGCTTCCCGCTCCTCATGGAACGCCTCTGGCTTGCGGGGATCGGCGCCCGCTTCCCGGTCTACGGCATCGCAACGGCGCTGAGGCAGGCACGGAAGATCCACGACGCCTTCGACATAGGCACGTGGCCCAACTACCCGGACATCGAGTACCACGAGTTCCCGTTGGAGCCCGGGGCCCTCGTACTGGAGAACGACGACCTGGTCGTCACGGCGACGCCAGGCGACCACTCTGTTCCCGTCGTGGGGTTCCGGTTCCAGTCCAAGGAATCGGGCAGGGTCCTCGCGTACTCCTGCGACACCCAGTACTCCCCCGCCATCGTGGAGCTGGCGGAGGGAGCGGACCTACTCATCCACGAGGCTTCGGGGCCGGCGCCCGGGCACTCTGCACCCGGCGTGGCCGGTCGCGTCGCTCGAGAGGCCGGCGTGAAGCGGTTGGTGCTGATTCATCTGCCGCCGCTGCAGGGCCGGGAAGAGGCCTGGCTGGACCAGGCCAGGGAAAGCTTCCACGGCGCGATGCTCGGCACAGACGGGGCCAGCTACGAGTTCTGAGCGAAGCCCTGACCGAACGGCTCAGCCCTTCGTGCCGCTGGTAGCGATGCCCTCGATGAAATAGCGCTGCCCGAAGAAGAACAGGACGATGAGCGGCACGGTGAGGATCGTCGTGGCCGCCAGCACCAGCTCCCACTGCATCTCCCCGCCCTGGCCGAACCGGTCGATCAGCGTCTTGATGCCTCTGGGCATCGTGAACAGCGCACTGTCGTACAGGTAGATGAGCGGCTTGAGCAGGTCGGTCCACAGTGCCTTGAACTCGAAGATGAACACGACGATCAACGCCGTGCGTGTCAGCGGCAACGCCACGCGCCACCACATCTGGAAGTAGGTCGCTCCGTCTATGCGCGCGGCGTCGAACAGGTCGCGCGGCAGCCCGAGGTAGAACTGCCGCAACAGGAAGATGTAGAAGGCCGACCCGAAGAGGTTCCCTGCCCACAACGGCACCAGCGTGTTGACCATCCCCAGCTCGTTCCAGATGAGGAAGACGGGGATCATCGTGACGGCGCCGGGCAGCATCATCGTGGCCAGCACGAGCCCGAACAAGGCGTCTCGCCCGCGGAACCGGAAGTGCGCGAAGCCGAACGCCACGGCGGCGCTCGAGACGGTCACCGCGAGGGCGCCTATCAGACCGACGAACACCGAGTTCTGCAGCCACGAGAAGACCGGCGCGGCGGCCCAGACGTCGACGTAGTTCGACCACATGACGGGGTTGGGGATCCACTCGTTGTTGAAGACCTCGGAGCGGGACTTCAGCGAAGCGCTCACCAGCCACGCGAATGGCGCGAGGAAGAGGACGGTGCACCCACTGAGCAGGACCAGGAACACCGCCCGACTCACGAGCTTGCCGGCTCGGCGTCCGCGCGACACAACGGCTCTCGACCCGTCGCGCGCGCTCGCACTCGATGCGGCTTCAGCCAGCGCCATCCCCCATCACCGCCCCTCGTAGTAGACCCAGCTCTTGCTGACGCGCAGCTGGATCAACGTGATGACCAGGATGACTATGAACAGCAGCCAGGCCATCGCCGAGGCGTAGCCCATGTTCAGGAACTCGAACGCCTGCCTGAAGAGATAGACGACGTAGAAGAGCGCGGCCGAGCCGGCGGCTCCGGAGTCCATCTGCCCGAAGTACATCGTGTAGACCTCATCGAAGACCTGGAGGGCCGCGATGGTGTTGACGATGAGGACGAAGAACACGGCGCCGCTGATCATCGGCAACGTCACGTGCCTGAACTCGGACCAAGCCGAGGCACCCTCGATGCGCGCGGCCTCGTAGAGGGTCTGGGGCACGTTCTTGAGGGCGGCGTAGAGGATGACGACGGTGCCGCCCAGGCTCCACAGGCTCATGATGACGAGGCCTGGCTTGATCCAGTCCGGCTCCGTTGTCCATCCCGGACCGTCGATCCCCACGAGCGCGAGCGCCCGGTTGAGCAGGCCGACCGAGGGGTTTAGAACCCAGAGGAACAAGGCGCCAACGGCCACGGTGGGCGTGAGCGACGGAAGGTAGAAGACCGTGCGGAAGAACCCCGCAGCGCGGGTGACGCGGTCGAGCAGCAGCGACAGCCCCAACGCTATGGCGATGGAGAGCGGCACGAAGAGCACGGTGTAGAAGAAGGAGTTCCACAGAGCCAGCCGCAGGCGCCTGTCGGATATCAGCTCCGCGTAGTTATCGAGCCCGGCGGCGCGGGGCGGGCGCAGAACGTCGTACTCGGTGAACGAAAGATAGAGGCTGGCCAGCATGGGCACGGCCGTGAAGATGAGGAACCCGATGATCCATGGAGATATGAACGCCCAGCCGGCACGCGCCTCGGCCCGCCGGAAGCCTGCTCGGCCTCCGGCGGGCGTGTTGACGTCTAAGGTCCTTCTGCCTACTGCTCCCATGCCTCGTCGAGTGCCGCCTGCGCTTCTTCCTGCGCCTGCGTGAGGGCCTCCTCTGCGTTCTGCTCTCCGTTGAGGACGCGGTTGACGGCGTCCGTCCAGGCCTGGCGCACCTGCGCACCTGCCGGGTTCGCCGGTATCGAGAAGGCGGCGTCCTGGACCTGCAGGATCACATCGACCCCGTGGTCGAAGGCTTCGTTGCCACTGTCCTGGACAAGCTCACCGAAGATGCGTTCGTCGGCTGCAAGGTTACCGGTGTAGGTGCCCGTGTACGTGCGGCCCTCCTCGGCACGGATGCTGGCGCGCTCGGAAGCCGCGGCGAACCAAGTGTCCGCGCTCGTCATGGTGGCCATCCAGGCGCACGCCGCGTCGGGGTTGGACGCACCCGTCGGGATCGCCCAAGCCGAGCCGGTCGCGAACGACAACGGGTTCCCCTGACGGTCGAGGAACGGCGCGAACGCCACGGGGGCATCGGGTGACGACTCGACGAGCACGTTCACGTACCACTGTTCCATGGGCCAGGCGCCGATCTGATTGGCAGCGACCTGGTTGTTCGAGCCGAAGAAGTCCCACGTGTCGCGGAACGCCATGAACGGCCCGCGGCCGCCGGCCGTCTCGTGTAGGCCTACGGTGTACTCGAGCGCCTCGATCGCCTCTGGGCTGTTGAGCATGGCCGTGCGGCCGTCGTCGGAGACGAGCTGACCGCCGTTGGCTCTCACCCACAGCGGGAAGAACTCGGGCAGCTTGGGGTCGAAGCCTATACGCGTGACGTTGCTGCCGTCGACCGTCGTGAGCTGCTCGTTGAGGGCCGCGATCGCTTCCCAGTCGCTGGTGTCGACGTCCTCGACGGTGAGGCCGGCCTCCTCGAGCGCTGCGGTGTTGACGATCATGAGGATGACGTTGTTGAACTCGGGGATGCCGTAGACCGTGCCATCGATCGTGACGGGCTGCGAAGCGGCCGGCCTGAACTGGCCCATGTCGAGGCCCGACTGCTCGATGCACTGGTCGAGCGGCTGCAGCGCTCCGCGCGTCGCGTACGTCGAGAGGTCGTCGCGGTTGAGGTAGACGACGTCCGGGGGGTTACCCGATGCGATGGCCGTGAGTAGCTGCTGCTGATCTATGGATCCTTCCGTGAGCTGCAGGCTGACGTCCGGGTACATCTCTTCGAACGTATCGACCCTGACCGTGGCTATCTCGTCCGGCATGCCGAAACCCAGGACCCTCAGGTCGCCGGACGCCTCCATCTGAGCGGCTGCGAGCCCAATGCCCGCCACCAGCATCAGCGTGGCTAAGTCCCGCATGAGCCCCCTAACGGCAGAGCGACGTTCTGTGTGGCGCACGTGACCTTGCATTTGTCCCCTCCCTGTGGCCTTCACGGCAGGTTTTCTCGTGCCGTCGGCCTTGGAAAGGCCCCCACGTCTTCTTAAGCCGGGCTGACGGCTTCGAGCGAACCAACAGCGCGGGGTCTACGCGGCACCGGCGGTGTTGGCGGTCGTGCCCGCGGCTTGCTCAGGCTTGGGGGCCCAGGAAAGGCATGCTAGGCGGCTACGTGTGAAAGCCATCGCAGCTTCGATGAGAAACTTCCGTCGTGGCGGGAGCTGGGGCCAGGTCGTCTCTCATGTGCCGATCGCGGTTCTCCTAAACGGCCTCGAGGTACGTGTAGCCGACCAGTTCGCGGTCGTAGAGCTCGAGGAAGTCCGCCACCTCGGCCTCGGACATGCCGCCCGCCTGCTTGACCTCCTCGGCCTGCTGAGCCACGGCGGCGTGCAGGTCAGGCGTCTCGAAGCCCATGTTCCTGATCACTCGCCTGGCCTTCTGCCCCTCGACGTACAGCTCCACTTCGTATCCGCCGTTGGGCGTGAGCCTGACGTGGGCCTCGTTTACGCGCCCGAACAGGTTGTGGGCGTTGGCCAGGACGTCCTGGTAAGCGCCGGTCAGGAAGATCCCGAGGTAGTAGCTCTCGCCCGGCCGAACCTGATGAACGGGCAGGGTGCGCTTGACGTCCCTGAGGTCTATGAAGCTCTCTATCTTGCCGTCCGAGTCGCACGTTATGTCCACGAGCGTGGCGTCGCGGTCCGGTCGCTGGTCGAGGCGCGTCAGCGGCGTAATGGGGAACAGAGACTTGATCGCCCAGTGGTCCGGCAGCGTCTGGAACACGGAGAAGTTGACGACGTACTTGTCCGCCAGCATGCGCGGAAGCGCCTCGAACTCCTCGGGCACGTAGTCGAGGTCCGTGACGACCTTGTTAACCCGCACGAGGATGCGGTTGTAGAGCTGCTCGAAGTGCGCGCGCTCCAGCAAGCTCAGGTAACCGAGGTCGAACAGGCTGTGCATCGTCTCCTTGTTTGCGACGGCCTCGTTGAACACCTCGCGGTACGTCTTGGCAGTGACCTGGCCCTCGAGCTCCTGCATGTCCTTGACCAGCTGATGTAGCTCTTCGCCGTCGAGTGGCGGCAGCTCCACAGGGTCCCGCGTCGGTCCGATGGCGTCGACGACCGGGATGATGACGACCGAGTGGTGCGCCGTGAGCGCCCTGCCCGACTCCGTGACGATCACCGGATGCTCGACGCCGGCGTTGTCGCACACCTCCATGATCGTGTAGACGACTGTGTCCGCGTACTCGCGCAGGCTGTAGTTGGCGGAGACGTAGTAGGTGGTCTTGGAGCCGTCGTAGTCGATGGCCAACCCGCCGCCCACGTCCAGGTACTTGACCTGTGCGCCCAGCTCGGCAAGCTCCACGTACGCCTGGGCGGCCTCCCGGACAGCGACCCTTATGCGCCGGATGTCGGTGAGCTGGCTGCCCACGTGACAGTGCAGGAGCTCGAGAGAGTGGGCCAGGCCCTCGCGCTTGACGCGCTCGACGACGTGAACCAGCTCGGCCGCCGTGAGCCCGAACTTGGCGTCGTCGCCGCCCGAGGACTCCCACTGACCGGTACCGCGGGCGTGTGTCTTGAACCTCACACCAAGCGAGGGCTCTACGCCCATCTCCTTGCTGATGCGGAGCACACGCTCCAGCTCCCCCGCCTTCTCGAGCGTGATGATGACCTTGCGGCCCAGCTTCTTGCCCCAGAGGGCCAGCCTGATGAAGTCGTCGTCCTTGAATCCGTTGCAGCACAGAAGCGCATCGTCGTGGGTGTCATGCGCGAGGCACAGCGCCAGCTCGGCCTTGCTGCCGGCCTCCAGACCGGTCCGGTAGCGAGCGCCGTAGCCGGCGATCGTCTCGAGCACCACGCGGCGCTGGTTGACCTTCACCGGGTAGACGCCCTGGTAACGCGAGGCGTAGCCGGCCTCGCGTATGGCGGTCGCGAAGGAGTCGTTTATGCGCTCCAAACGGTCCTCGATGATGTCGGGGAAGCGCAGCGTCAGGGGCAGGTCGAGCCCGCGCTCTTGGAGGTCGCGGACGATGTCGACTATCGGGACGCCAACCGCGTCCCTGTCCGAAACCGTGATCTCACCACGGTCGGAGATGCCGAAGTAACCGGTCGACCACGAACGGACACCGTAGAGCTCGTCGGCGTCTGAGACGGTGAAGCCGGGGTCGAGAGAG
>DASRWD010000023.1:0-16924 GCA_035654755.1 Trueperaceae bacterium | reverse complement strand
CGCACCGCAAGGAGCTGAACCTCCACTGCGACGTTCGTCCCGGCGATGTCGTCCTGTACTTCACGACATGCGGCTGGATGATGTGGAACTGACTGGTGTCGTCGCTCGCCTGCGGTGCCACGGTCGTCCTCTACGACGGCTCGCCCGTCGACCCGCACCACCTGTCGTTGTTCGAACTGGCCGAGCGCCACGGCGTCACCCTCTTCGGGACGTCGGCTCGCTACCTGCACGGCCTGGCCGCGGAAGGGGCGAGGCCGAACGAACGCTACGACTTAGATGCGGTCCGGACGGTCACCTCGACGGGCTCGCCGCTATCCCCGTCGGGCTTCAGGTACGTGTACGAGCACGTTGGGCGGGACGTCCATCTGGCCAGCATCTCCGGCGGCACCGACATCGTCGGCTGCTTCATGCTCGGAGTGCCCACGTTGCCGGTCTACGAGGGCGAGATCCAGCGGCCCGGCCTCGGCGTGGATCTGGCGGCGCTGGACGCCCGAGGCGAGCCCGTTGAATCGGGGCCGGGCGAGCTGGTGTGCCGCCAGCCGCTGCCGTCGATGCCCGTCAGGTTCGCGGGCGATCCCTCGTACGAGCGCTACGTGAACACGTACTTCTCGACGTACCCGGGCGTCTGGCGCCACGGGGACCTGATCGAGTTCACCGAGCACCGCGGCATCGTCGTACACGGTCGTTCCGACGCCACACTCAACCCCGGTGGCGTGCGGATCGGCACCGCCGAGGTGTACAGGGCGCTCGAGGCCGTCGACGAAGTGATAGACGCCGCCGCCGTGGGGCGGAAGGTCGGCCCTCCGCTCGGCCAGGCTGTGGGGGGCGCGAGCGACGAGGAGGTATGGCTGCTCGTCGTTCTCCGGCAGGGCCATGACCTGAACCCGGAGCTCGAGGCGCGCATCAGGCGTGCGGTGCGTGAGGGCGCGTCGCCTCGGCACGTGCCGAAGGTCGTCGTGAACGTGCCGGAGCTTCCCCGAACGCGCAGCGGCAAGCCCATGGAGATCGCCGTGTCGAGGCTCGTCAACGGTCAGGCGGTCGACAACGTGGACGTGATGGCCAACCCCGAGGTCCTCGAGGAGATCGCAGCGGCGCTGTCGGCGAGGGGCGAGGCATGAGCGAATCAGACGACGACACGGCTCGGATCGTGGCCGGTGAGAGCGCACCGGCCACGATTGTCGTCGGGCTGAACTTCGACGTGGCGCCTACCCCTTGACGGCCCCGGCGGTCAGGCCGGCCACGATGCGCTGCTGGAAGATCAGCACGAGGGCGACGAGCGGGACCGTGACGATGACGGCCGCGGCCATGATCTCGCCGAACGGCTCCTGCCTCGCTATCTCACCCGTGAACAGGGCGATCGCTACCGGCACGGTGCGCGACGGTGGGTCTATGACCGTGAACGTCAGGGCGAAGAGGTACTCGTTCCAGGCCTGGATGAACGCCAATAGACCGGTCGTGACCATGGCTGGCGCGGTCAACGGCAGCAACACGAGGCGGAACGCCTGGAACAGCGTGGCGCCGTCGACCCGCGACGCCTCGAGAAGCGATTCTGGCAAGCCTCTGAAGAAGGAGGTCAACACCCAGACCGTGAACGGCAGGGTGAAGAGCAGGTAGGACAGGATCATGCTGGGGATGGCAGGCATGCCCAGGACCCGTATCACCGCGTACAGCCCGGCGAGGACCGCGATCTGCGGGAACATCGTCATCGCCAGGATCACGTAGAGCGAAGGTGAGCGGCCCGCGAACCGCATCTTCCCGAGCGCGTAGCCGGCGAACGAGCCCACGACGAGCGATAAGAAGGTCACCGACCCCGCCACGATCGTGGAGTTGAGCAGAGCGCGCAGGAACCTGTCGTTCGACAGCACCGCCCGGAAGTTCGTCAGTACCGGGTTGTCCGGCCACAGCGTGGCCGGCGTCCTTATCAGCTCGGCCTGTGTCTTAAGAGCAGAGACGATCGCCCAGTAGAACGGGAACATCAGGTACACGAAGATGATCCCGATCAGCAGGTAGAAGAACACGCGCCTGACAACGCGAACCTGTGCCTTCGTCATTCCGTGCTCCTCTGACCGAGCATGCGTATGTAGAGCACGGCGAACACCGCGACGATCACGAAGATGACGACGGAGGCCGCGGACGACATGCCCATGTCTCGCTGGTTTATCAGCAGGTCCTGGGTGTAGCTGGCCATCGAGAAGCGGCGGTTGCCGAGCACTACCTGGAAGATGTCGAAGACGCGCAGCGAGTCGAGCGTGCGGAAGATCAGCGCCACCGCCAGCGTCGGCGACAGCAGTGGCAGCGTGATGCTGAAGAACTGCCTGACCTTACTGGCACCGTCCACCTCCGCAGCCTCGTAGAGCTCGGACGGGATGGTCGCCAGGCCTGCGAGGAGCAAGAGCGCCATGAACGGCGTCGTCTTCCAGACGTCCATCGCGATCATGCTTGGTAGTTGCAGCGCCGCGTTGCCGAAGTAGTCCGTTCGGCCGTCGCTGATGCCGAGCATGCTCCCGATCGTGTTGAAGAGCCCCGCCCTGGTCGGCTGGAGCATCCACTCCCATATGCGCGCGCTGACGGCGGTGATGACCGCCCAGGGCACGAGCATCGCTGCTCGCATCATCCCCCTGCCCCTGAACTCGGCGTTGAGCGCGAGCGCGATGACCATGCCGAGGATCGTCTCGAGAAGCACAGCGATGACCGTGAACACCGACGTGTCCCAGATGGCTCTGACGAACGGGGCCGTGACCGCGCCGAGCACGTAGCGTTTCCCGAGCAGTGAGAACTCGAAGACCGCGCGGTAACGCAGCGGCTCGCGCGGGAGCACGCGTACCCAACTCTCGTACCGGGGAACACCGTTCTCGACGATCGGCTGGCCGCTCTCGTCGAGTTGCGGGGGCAACTCCCTGATCGTCATGGAGAGCAGCGACCGGTAGTTCCGGAAGCCGATGTACTCCGTGTCGGCCGCGCTGGCGAAGCGGGCATTGGTGAAGCTCGAGACAAGCACCCGAGAGAACGGGTAGAAGGCGATCACCGCGAGGATGATGAAGGTCGGCGCCAGCAGAAGCCACGCGGTGCGCGACTCCGCACGAGCCAGCCGAGACACCGGCCTCTTGCGCGGCGCCCGCGTTCTCACTGCTGAGCCCTTCACCCCATCCTCCGTGGCCGCCGGAAGGCTTCCTTCCACGCGGGCTCCTCTCTAGCGCGACCGTCCCGTCACGGCCGCGCCTGTGTGATGCCATACGCCGGAGGGCCGGGCCGCATCCGCGCGCCCGGCCCTCCGGTCACATGCTCAGGTCGTTACCGGCTGCCTCAGGGCTGGCCGGCCTCGAGCCCTGTGATGTCCTGAATGTCCAGGGCCGCGATGGCCATGGCTTCCTCGGCGCTGGCCGAACCGGTCAGAACGCTGTGGACCGCGCTCGAGAACACTTGCGAGACCTCGGCGTAGTTGGGCGAGGCGATGGTGGATGGCCGCGCGACGGCGTTCACGAACACGTCGTAAAGGCTCCCGAAGAACGGCACGGCTTCGAGGACGTCAGGGTCCTCGTAGAGGTCCATGATCGTGGGGTTCAGGCTGCCTTCGACGGCGCGTATCTTCTGCTCGTCGTAGGACGCGAGGTAAAGGGCGACGTCGGCCGCGATCTCGGGGTTGTCGCTGTACCGGGAGACGGCGAGCTGCCATCCGCCGAGGGCGGCGGCGCGTCCCTGGTCACCCGCGGGAAGTGGCGAGACGTCGAACATGCCCGCGATGGCGCTGTCCGCCGCGTTGCCCAGGCTGTACGCGTACGGCCAGTTGCGCATGAAGGCGGCGTTCCCGGCCTGCCACATGTTGCGGGCCTCTTCTTCGCCGAAGCTGGTGACGCCGTTGGGGGAGATGGTACCGACCCAGCCGGCTGCCCTCTCGATCGCCTCGATGGCGGCCGGGTTCTCGATCGTCACGACACCCTCGGGGCTGATGATCGTGCCACCGCCGTTGGAGTAGACCCACTCGATGGCGTCACACGTCAGGCCCTCGTACGAGTTGCCCTGCCACACGAAGCCCCAGAAGTCTTGGTTGCCGCCCTCGCGCTCGCCGTCCTGGATGGTCTGTGCCATCTGGGTCAGCTCGTCCCACGTCTCGGGCGGGCCGTCGAAGCCGTACTTCTCGAGCAGGTCCGTGCGGTAGTAGAGCAGGCCGGCGTCCGTGAACCACGGGATGCCGACGAGGCGGCCATCTACCGTGTTGTTCTCGATGATCGCCGGGAAGTGCTGGTCAGCCACTTCGCCTGCGCCGTACTCGTTGAGGTCGATGAGGTGCTCGGCGAGGTCGCCCGGCCAGATCACGTCGATCTGGAAGACGTCGACGTCCGGAGACTGGGCCTCGAAGATCTGCAGGTAGACGCCGAGACGGCTGTCAGCCAGGTCGGGGGTCTCGAGGACCTCCACCGTGACGCCCGGGTTCTCCGCCATGTAGCGCTCGGCCGCAGCGCGGGCGAGTTCCAGCTCCTGTCCGACAGCACCCGCAGCGACGGTGATGGTCGTCTGCGCGAGCGCCATGGAGCCCGCGAGGAGGAGGGTAAGGACTGCTAGGACATACCTCTTCATGCATTCTCCCTTCCGAGAACTGCCAACTGGGTTGGCAGCGCCACGCCGATGCCGGCTAACGTCGCCCCTGTCAGACATGCGTCTTCTAGAGAATCTGCGGCGACAGGCGGCGACTTCGAGGCCACCGGGCGCGTGGACGGACGTTTGGCTCAGTGATGATAGCAGCGACTCGGCCAAGTGGCAAACTTCACGTCTTCATCGCGGGCGTCTACGACGGGAAGAACCGCTATCACGCCGGTGGGCTGGCACTGGTCGCGCTCAGGTGGCCTTGCGCCCGACCAGCCGGCTCACCAACTCCTGGAGCCTTAGCTCGTGGAACGGCTTGGTGAGCGTCTCGGCGCGGGGGATCCGCCTGAAGAGGCCGGCCTTCGGCAGCTCGTCGACCAGCACGAGCACGGGAAGGTGGGCGTGGGTCGGGCGCTTCCTCAGCTCCCGCACGACCTCCCACGCCGAGCCGTGCTGGTCATCGTCGACCACCAGCGCGCTGGGATGATGCTCGTCCAGCGCCTGCTCCGTGTCTTCGTAGCGGTACGCAGCCGCGGCGGTGAAGCCGCCGCGCTGCAGGCCCAACCTTATGAGGCGCTGGAGGGCCGAGTTGGGGGAGACCACTAGTACCAGCGGGTCGTCCGCCGCAACGGGACTGCGTTCGATGACACCCAGGCCGGCCAGCTCCTGCAACAGGAAGTAGACGTGTCGTTCCGTCAGGTCCAGCTCGGCCGCGATGGTCCGGGCCGAGCGTCTACCATCCACCGAGGCCAGCAGCTCCCAGCCGCCCACCGGCATGTCGACGAGCGTGGGGTCGCCCGTGCGCACGAAGACGGCGTCGGGCCTTACGTCAACGCCCTCGTACTCCGCCTGTTTGGCCGCGAGCTGGATAAGGAGGTTCATCGCGTCCACCGAGTGCTCGAGCGGCTGGTGGCTGGCGTCGACGGGCCTGTCCGTGAAGAAGAAGCGTCCTTCCGACCACGTGAGCAGGTCAGCGATGACCTCGAGGACCTGCCTGTCTATCGCCTTGTGCAGGTCCTCCTGCTTGAGCAGCCCGAGGCGCACCGCCATCTCGCCCAGCTGAGTACCTGGGTTCTCGGTGTGTTGCCGCCTGAGCAGCTCCTGCACCTCGTGAGCGGTGAGCAGGTCCATGCGCACGAGGATCTCGCCAAGGTGTACACCCGGTGCCACGTGGGCGTAGCCGATGCGTCCCTGATCGAAGTAGATGCGCGCACGCGCCGCCCCGCGCTGGACCGTCAGCACACCGGATTTCTGGCCCGTCGCGATCACCTGGAAGATGTCGGTCAGCGGGACGTTCCGCAGGCTGCCCTCGATCACCCGGCTCGCCTCCCGGTGACCGCGGGCCCCGGCGCCCGCTGGATGGTCGCTCCGCTACTCAACCCGCGCCGCCTCGAAGAGCGGCTCGGCGCCGGACGGGAGAGGCAGGCCGAGATGCCGGTACGCCTCCTCGGTCGCCACGCGCCCGCGCGCCGTGCGCTTGAGCAGGCCGCGTTGGATGAGGAACGGCTCGTACACCTCTTCGAGCGTCGTCCTGTCCTCGCCGACAGCCGTCGCCAGGGTGTCGAGGCCAACGGGGCCACCGACGAACTTGCCGACGATGGTGTCGAGGATGGCGCGGTCGCGGCGGTCCAGACCGGCGTCGTCGATGCCGAGGGACTGCAGAGCCTTGCGAGCCCGAGACAGGGTGATGCGGTCGTCGCCGGCGACCTGGGCGTAGTCGCGCACGCGCCTCAGCAGGCGCTTCGCGATGCGCATGGTGCCGCGGGAGCGCCTTCCGATCTCGAGCGCGGCCTCGTCGTCGAGGTCGAACCCGAAGAGGGCGGCGTCGCGCCGGACGCCCTCGGCAAGCTCCTCACCCGTGTAGTACTCGAGGTGCTCGATGATCCCGAAGCGGCTGCGCAGCGGACCGGTGATGAGGCCGGGCCTCGTCGTCGCGCCCACGAGCGTGAAGCGGGGTAGGTCCAGCCTTATCGACCTGGCGGCGGGGCCCTGGCCCAACACGATGTCGATCTTGAACTCCTCCATCGCCGGGTAGAGGTGCTCCTCGGCGACGCGCCCCAGGCGGTGGATCTCGTCTATGAAGAGGACGTCGCCATCTTCTAGCGAGTTCGTGAGGATCGCGGCCAGATCGCCTGGCTTCTCGATGGCAGGGCCAGACGTCACACGTATGCCTACGCCCATCTCGTGCGCGACGATGTGGGCGAGGGTGGTCTTGCCCAGCCCGGGCGGGCCGTACAGCAGCAGGTGGTCGAGGGCCTCCCCCCGGTTCCGCGCCGCTTCCAGGTAGACGGCCAGCTTCTTCTTCAGTCGTGTCTGACCGACGTACTCCGCCAGGGTGGCAGGGCGCAGACGAACGTCCTCCACGACGCGCAGCGTATCACGGCCCTCCAGGTCGCCCGGGGCGCGATATCCTGCATGTTCGTGCATCCCGGCTACCCAGGCTGGGCGGCCAGGTAGGAGGACTCGAGCAAGTGCCCGAACACGTGATCACCGTGGGCGGCGTCAGCCGTGAGCTGCAGGTCGTCAACGTGGGCTCGGTTTCCGTCGCGCTGCTGAACCTGCTCGGCGACACTGAACTGACCGAGGCCGCGGCCGACGAGCTGATGGCGAGGCTGCCCGCGGACGTCGAGGTCCTCGTCACGCCGGAAGTCAAGGCGGTGCCCCTCACGCACGCGCTGAGCGTCAGGAGCGGCCTGCCGTACGTCGTGGCGCGCAAGACGGTCAAGCCGTACATGCTGGAGCCGGTCACCAAAGAGGTGATCAGCATCACGACGGGCAAGCCCCAGGTGCTCGTGCTCGACGGCGCGGACGTCAAGCGTCTGAGGGGGAAGAAAGTGGCGATCGTGGACGACGTCGTGTCTACGGGCGGCACGTTGGACGGCCTCAAGGAGATGTTGGCCGGCGTGGGCGCAGAGGTCGTGGCGACCCTCGTCGTGTTCACGGAGGGGGAGGCGAGGCGCGACGTCATAGCGGTCGGTCACCTGCCGCTCTTCCCGGCGGAGGCCGGCGCCTGAGCGACGTTCGAAGTGCGCACGGGCGAGAAGGTGGAACGTGAACGCGGACGCTAAGGAGCAGATCAGGGAACGCCTACCGATCGCCGAGGTGATCGGCGAGGTGGTCAGCCTCAAGCCCGCCGGCCGGGGGAGGCTCAAGGGCCTGTGCCCGCTCCATACCGAGAAGACGCCCTCGTTCCACGTTCAGGTCGACCGTGGCTTCTACTACTGCTTCGGCTGCCACGCGAAGGGGGACGTCTTCGACTTCGTCATGCAGACTCAGTCGCTCTCCTTCGGTGACACGCTGAGGCTTCTCGGTGCACGGGTGGGCGTAGAGGTGAGCGCGCAGGCGCCGGAGGCCGGTAAGCGCAGGGACCTCCTCGACGTCAACAAGCGGGCGGGCGCGTTCTTCCGCTCGCAACTCGGTTCGAGGGCCACCGACTACCTGATAGGCAGGGGGCTGACACGCGAGACGATCGACGCGTTCGAGGTGGGGTACGCGCCTGACTCATGGGACGCGCTGCTGAAGCACATGCTGGCGAAGGGCGTGAGCGAGGAAGACCTGGTCACGCTCGGGCTGGTGATAGAGAACGAGCGCGGGCGACGGTACGACCGCTTCAGGGACCGGATCGTCTTCCCGATCAAGGACGCGCTCGGCAGGGTCGTCGGCTTCTCGGGTCGCGTCCTCGGCGACGCGACGCCCAAGTACCTGAACAGTCCGGAGTCCGAGGTGTTCCGTAAGTCCGAGTTGCTCTACGGCCTCGATAGAGCGCGAACCTCCATCCGCGAGGCAGGCGAGGTGGTCGTCGTCGAGGGCTACACGGACGTGATGGCGCTTCACCAGGTGGGCATGACGAACGCCGTCGCCGCGTTGGGCGCCACGCTCACCACCGAGCAAGCAGACGCTCTCGAACGCTTGGATGCAAGAACGGTCTATCTAGCATTCGACTCCGACGAAGCGGGTCAGCGGGCGATCCTCTCGGGTCTCGACCAGGCGGTCGGCCGCAAGCTCGCCGTCCGGGCCGTGACGGTGCCCGGCGGCAAGGACCCGGCAGACGCCGTGCTTGGCGGTCACACCGAGGAGTTCAGGGCAGCGCTGGCAAGCGGGGTGTCCGAGGTCGAGTTCCGCTTCGAGCGCGTGCTGGCACGCCACGACGCCTCGTCGCTCGATGGTCAGGCAGCGATACTGCTGGAGCTGCAGGACGTCTTGCGCCCCCGCACGGTTTTCGACCCCGTTTCGCACGAGATGCGGCGCCTGGTAGTGGACCGTTTGCGGATGGACCAGCGCCGGCTCGACGACTGGCTGGCCTCCCGTGAGCGTCGCAGGGTGAGCCAGGCCGAGGTGCGCGGGATGCGCCAGCAGCGAGTGGAGCTCGACAGCGTCCGTCGTGTGGAGGCCGAGGTCGTCTCGCTCGTCCTCCTCGAGCCGAGGTTCATGGCAGAGCGGTTGGCGGAGGTGGAGGCGATGCTGCCCGACGTCGCGGTCGGTGACGACTCCCCCCTGGCGCATCTGTCGGACGCGGTGCGGCGGCACGGTGACGACCCGGATGCCGTACTGACCGACGTGACGGGCCGACCCGAGGGCGCGATGGTCCTCGAGAGGCTCTTGGGCGGCGGTGATGACGAGGAGGAACGGTTCGACGTCGACCTGCAGCTCACGCGTGCGCTCTCCCGGCTGCGGGAGCTGCTGCTCGAGGGCCGCAAGGAGGACACGCGGGCCCGCCTGCTGAGGCGTCGTGACGAGATCTCCCGGATGCTCGCGGAGGGCGCCTCACGGGAGGCCGAGGACCTGGAGGGGCTCTACGCCGAGCTGAAGGAGATACAGGGCGTCCTTGCCGCCCGCGAGGCCGAGAGACGTTCACGTGTCAGGCACGTCTCGGGTCACAGACGGCGGTGACCCAGGCCCGGTCGCGGCGGCACGTAATCACGTAGGTGCCCCGTTGTGAAGGGACATCTGTCTCGTTGACACCCCAATCGCACCTTGCTATCTTTGTCCGGAAAAGCGTCAGGGGCGTTCACTACGCAATGAACGCTCTTTTTTATGCCCGTCGCACACATAATCGCTACCTGCGCCGCCCGGCGCTAGAGGTCGCCGGTACGCATGAGGAGGGAGGGCCGCTTGGAAGCACAAGGTGAACGTCTGCTGCAAGAGCTCCTGGCCCAAGAGAAGAAGCTCGTCACGAAGGTAGACGAGGCGCGCGCCAAGGCCAAGTCGACCGTCGACAAGGCGAACGAGGAGGCGGCCGCGACGCTGGAGGCAGCGCGTGCGCGCGCCGAGGCGCTGGCGCAGTCCGAGGCCGAGGCCGGTCGCAAGGAAGAGGAGTCTGTTAAGCAGACGATACTCACGTCGGCCCGCGAGTCGTCCGAGACCCTGGCCGCCAAGGTCGCGGCCAACCGCGAGGCCGCGGCGACGATGGTGTTGGAGAAGATCCTGCCGTGATCGCCAAGATGGACCAGGTGACCGTCGTAGGTCGCCGCTCCGTCGCGAAAGACGTCCTCAGCGCGTTGCAGGGTCTAGGCGTCATGCAGGTCAGCCGACTGACCCCCAGCGAGGAGGGCGAGGCGCTGCAGGGTCTTAAGCTTCGCGGCGCCGAGCTGCACGAGCGTGAGGCTTGGGAGCGCGTCTTGGCGCGCACCACCGCATTGCTGGACGTCCTCGGTCTGGGAGCGAGCCAGGTCGCCCGCGGCCCGGCGGTCGTCAACGCGACGGCGGCCGAGGCCGACGTCAAGGAGGCGGGCGAGCAGATCGATCGCCTCGTCGCCGAGCGCGGCGAGCTGTGCGACGAGTTGGAGCTCATCCGCACCTACCTGCCCCTGACGCGCGACCTTGCGCCCATGCTCGCGCAGGTCGAGTCCTCCCGTTACCTGGAAGGCGTCCCGTTCCTCGTCGCCGAGGGCGACGTCGACGACCTCAGGGCGTCGCTACGCTCCGAGCTGGGCGAGGGCTTCGTGCTCGCCGACAGGCCACACCGCGGCCAGGTCCTCGTCGTTGCGGTCGTCATGAAGGGGCACGTCTCCGACTTCCGCGCAGCGCTCGCCAAGGCCGGGGTCTCCGAGCTCCAGCTGCCAGACCGCTACGCTGGCCAGGAGATCGCCAAGGTGGCGCACTCGATGGAGGAGCGCTCCCAGGTCGTGCCCAAGCGGCTCGCGACGGTCGAGGAAGACCTCGGCAAGCTGGCGGCCAAGCACGGTGAGCACCTCGCCGAGCTGAACCTCCACGCCCGCAACCTCACCGAGCGTATGCAGACCGCCGAGAACCTCCTCGAGGGCAAGTACGGCTTCGCCCTGCGGGGCTGGGTGCCGGCGCTGGAGCGCGAGCACGTTCTCCGTAGCCTTGACAGCCAGTTCGGCGGCGACGTCATGACGGCCTGGCGGCCGGCCGACGACCACCACGACGTCGGGGTCCCCGTGAAGTTCGACAACCCGGCGTGGGTGAGGCCCTTCCAAGGTCTGCTCGCCCTGTTCGCGCCTCCCAAGTACGGCAGCTTCGACCCCAGCTGGACGCTCGCGGTCTTCTTCCCGCTCTACTTCGGGATCGTCGTCGGCGACATGGGCTTCGGCATCGTGTTCGCCTTGCTCGCGCTCTGGCTGAGGCGCCGCGGGGCGCAGGGCAAGGCCCTGGGGCTGGGACCCCTCGGCATCACGATCCCGCCGCAGCTCCTCGCGCCCATCAGCACCGTGATCCTGTGGTGCGCGGCCTGGGCCATCGTCTGGGGCTTCATGTTCGGCGAGTTCTTCGGGAACTTCCTCGAGCGCTTCCCGGCAGGGCGTCCGGTCTTCTACACCGACACCCATCACGAGGTGGGCTACGGCCTCATAGAGATCCCGCTCTTCCGGGTCGAGGAGTTCACCCCGCTGCTGCTCCTCACGTTGGGCTTCGGCGTCTTCCAGGTGCTGTTCGGCTGGGCGATCCGCGTCCGCCAGGGCCTTCAGCACGGCGACATGAAGCACGTCTACGAAGGCGTCGGCATGTTCGCCGGCCTCACCGGCATCGTCGTCTTCGCCTGGGCTTACCTGTCGGGCAACCTGAACTCGGTGACGTTGGCCATCGCCGGCATCGGCATGCTGGTGTTCGTCGTCGGCGCCGTCCTGGCCAAGATGCCCCTGATGCTGGTCGAGATCATCTCGAACTCCGGCCACATACTCAGCTACCTGCGACTCTTCGCGGTCGGACTGTCCGCGGCGCTCGTCGCGAACCTGTCGACCGACCTCGGTTTCGGCCTGGCGGGGATCCTTCCCGTCATCGGCCCCATCCTGGGCATCGTCGTGGCGCTCACCGTCCACACGCTCGCGATCGCCCTCACGATCATCGGACATACGCTGCAGCCGCTTCGTCTGCAGTATGTCGAGTTCTTCACCAAGTTCGGCTTCTACGACGAGGCCGGCACGCCATACAACCCCCTGCGGTTGGTAGGAGGAAAGTCATGAAGCAAGTAGCACGTGTCCTTGTCGGCCTCTCGGTTCTCGCGCTCCTCGGCGGCTTCGCGTTCGCCCAGGAAGTGGGCGGACCCGGCCTCGGTGCAGGCCTCATCGCCATCGGCGCCGGCCTCGCGATCGGTCTCTCGGCCATCGCCGTAGGTATCGCTCAGTCCGCGATCGGTTCCGCCGGCGCCGGCACGCTCGCCGAGCGGCCGGAAGCTTTCGGTCAGATCCTGATCTACCTGGTGATCCCCGAGACCCTCATCATCTTCGGTTTCGTCATCGCGTTCTTCCTGAACAACCAGATCGGCGGATAACCATGGCCGACCTCTCGACCCTGCTCGCCAAGGAGGCGAGCACCGAGATCGAGGCCATCCTGTCGGAAGCCAACGAGCGCGCCGCTCAGATAACGGAGGCAGCGCGCTCGGAGGCCGAGTCCATCGTCGCCGACCGTGAGCGCCGCGCCAAGTCGCAGCGCGAGGCCAGCCTCGTGCGGGCCAGGTCGGCCGCCCAGCTGGAGGCCTCTGCCATCCGGCTGCGCGCGCAGCACGAAGGCGTAAGGGGTGTCTTCGACGACGTAAGGCGGCGGCTCGACGAGCTCGTCGCCGACAAGAGCCGGTACCCCGCCGTGTTCGAGAAGCTCCTCGAACAGGCCGTTTCGGCGACCAGAGACGTCGGTATCGCCGAGATCGAGGTGGCGCCCGCGGACGAGGAGCTCGCCAAGGCGGCGCTCCAGAAGCTCGGGGTCAGCGCTGACGTCAAGGCCACGGGGGATGTGAAGGGTGGCGTGCGCGTGCGCACGGCCCGTCGCAGCGCTGTGGAGAACACCGTCTACGACAGGCTCGAAGCCATGGCTGGCGAGCTGGCCTCCGAGGTATCCCAGGCTCTCTTCGGCGCCAAGGCCGAGTAGCCATGCCTCGCGACCTCGGCTACATAAACGCCCGCGTCCGCGGGATGAAGTCCAAGCTCCTCGGACCCGCCTTCACCCAGGCAGCGCTCGACGGCACGGACTTCAGGGCCTTCCTCTCGGCGCTCACGCAGTCTCCGTACATGCGTGACGTGGAAGAGGCACAGGCCCGCTTCGACGGCCTGGCGGTCGTCGACAGCGCCGTGGCGCGCAACTTCTACGACACGGCGCACAGCCTGTTGTCATTCTCAGACGGCAAGCCGCGCGAGATCGTCGGGCTGCTCCTCCTGCGTTACGACCTCTCGAACATCAAGGCCATCGCCCGCGGCAAGCACGCGGGCAAGGAGTTGGACGACATCCGCGGGTCGCTGTTCCCGGCAGGCGAGCTCAAGCCCGTGCTCCTGGAGGAGGCGGCCGCAGCGGCCGACCTGCCTTCCGCGGCGCAGGTGCTCGCCTTCAGCAAGAACGAGCTGGGATCGGCGTTCCTCAAGGCAGCCAGGCACTACCAGCAGGACCAGGACCTATACGCGCTCGAACTGGCTCTCGACAAGGCGTACTTCAAAGCGCTGCTCTCGAGGTCAGAGAAGGTGGGAGCGCCCAAGGACTTCATCAGGCATGTCCAGCGCGAGATCGACGCGACGAACCTGCTGACGGCGCTCAAACTGCGCGGCAGAGGCGCGGACCGCGACCTGTTCGTGCCGGGTGGCAAAGAGGTCCCGGCCACGGTCTTCGATGCGATCATGGTCGACCAGGAGGGAGGCGCCGTGCAGGCGCTGGCCAACACCAGCTTCGCCGGCGTGGCGCAGGCTCCCGACCTGAGCGCGGCCGAGGGCGAGATACGCTCGGTGCTCGACCGCAGCGCCAAGCGGCTCGCCGCTGACCCGCTCGGTATCGGCGTCGTCGTCGACTTCCTCAGGCGCAAGGAAGCGGAGGCGGCCAGGATCAGGCTCCTGGCGCGCGGCAAGTACTACGGCGTCCCAAGGGACACGCTGGAGAAGGAGCTGCACGGTGCCTAGGATGGTCGTGCTCACGGACTCCGAGACCGCGACCGGCTACCGGCTGGCTGGCGTCGAGGTCCGAGAGACAACTCAGGACGAGGCCGTAAGGGAGCTCGAGGAGATCATCACGAGCGAGTCGTACGCTCTGGTAGCGGTGGACGAAGGGCTCGTCCCCGATCCGGTGCGCGCCACCGAGCGGACCATGCGCGGCCGTGACCTTCCGGTGCTGCTCAGCGTGCCTTCACTCGGCGCGGCGTTCAGCGAGAGCGCCGACGCCACGGAGTACATGAAGGAGCTGGTGCGCAGCGCCATCGGCTTCGATATCAAGTTGGACTGACAGGAGAACCACTGCAATGGCAATCGCAGGCAAGATCAGGAGCATCTCGGGGCCGGCCGTGATCGCCGAGAACATGATGGGCGCCCGGATGTTCGACATCGTCAGGGTCGGCGAGGAGCAGCTCGTCGGTGAGATCATCCGCCTCGACGGCGACACGGCCTTCGTCCAGGTCTACGAGGACACGGGCGGCCTCACCGTTGGTCAGGAGGTCGTCTCCACCGGGCTGCCGCTCGCTGTCGAGCTTGGCCCCGGCATGCTCAACGGCATCTTCGACGGCATCCAGCGTCCTCTCGACAAGATCCGTGAGGCCTCCGGCACGTACATCGACCGCGGCATCACCGTCAACTCGCTCTCGCGCGAGGCCAAGTGGCGCTTCACGCCCAGCGTCCAGGTCGGCGACGAGGTGACCGCCAGCCATCCCATCGGAACCGTGCCGGAGTTCGCGTTCACCCACAAGATCCTCGTGCCTCCGGGCGTGAGCGGCAAGGTGAAGAGCGTCGTCGCCGATGGCGAGTACACGGTAGACGACGTCGTCGCCACCCTCGAGGACGGTAGCGAGCTGCGCATGTACCACGCCTGGCCCGTGCGTCAGCCGCGTCCGGTAGAGAGGAAGCTCGACCCGGTCGTGCCCTTCCTCACCGGCATGCGCATCCTCGACGTGCTCTTCCCGTTGGCGATGGGCGGGACGGCGGCCATCCCGGGGCCGTTCGGTTCGGGCAAGACCGTCACGCAGCAGTCGATCGCGAAGTACGGAAACGCCGACGTCGTCGTGTACGTGGGCTGTGGTGAGCGCGGCAACGAGATGACCGACGTGCTCGTCGAGTTCCCAGAGCTCGAAGACCCCCAGACAGGCAACCCGCTCATGCACCGCACGGTGCTGATCGCGAACACCTCGAACATGCCGGTGGCCGCACGTGAGGCCTCCATCTACACGGGCATCACGCTGGCCGAGTACTTCCGCGACCAAGGCTACGCAGTGTCGGTCATGGCCGACTCCACCAGCCGCTGGGCAGAGGCGCTGCGCGAGATCAGCTCGCGCCTCGAGGAGATGCCGGCGGAAGAAGGCTACCCGCCTTACCTGTCGTCGCGCCTCGCCGCGTTCTACGAGCGCGGTGGCCGCGTCACCACCCTCAACGGCGAGCAGGCCGCCGTCTCGATCATCGGCGCGGTCAGCCCCGCCGGCGGCGACTTCTCCGAGCCCGTGACGCAGGCCACGCTGCGCATCACCGGCTGCTTCTGGGCCCTCGATGCCGCGCTGGCGCGCAGACGCCACTTCCCGGCCATCAACTGGAACCGCTCGTACTCGCTCTTCTCGCCGATCCTGGAGGATTGGTACGCGGAGAACGTCGCCCCCGACTACACGGCGCTGCGCGACCGTGCGGTCGAGCTGCTCCAGCGCGAGTCCGACCTCCAGGAGGTCGTGCAGCTCGTCGGGCCAGACGCCCTCCAGGACCAGGAGCGACTCGTCATCGAGATCGGCCGCGTGCTGAGGCAGGACTTCCTGCAGCAGAACGGCTTCGACCCCGTAGACGCCAGCTGCTCGATGGCCAAGGCGTACGGCATGCTCCAGATGATGATCAAGCTCTACGACGTCGCCAGGGAGGCGCTGGAATCCGGCGCCACCGTCGACGATGTCCTCAAGAACCCCGTCATCGAGAAGATCAGCCGTTCACGCTACGTGCCGGAGGACGAGTTCCCTGCTTACCAACAGGACGTCATGTCCGAGCTCGAGAAGGGCTTCGCCGTCCCGGCGTAGGAGTAAACGATGTCCAGCAACCTACTCAAGAAGGAATACTCCGAGGTCAGCTACGTCTCAGGACCGTTGCTGTTCCTCCAGAACGCACCCGACCTGAGCTACAACGCGATCGTGAAGATCGTGGACGGCCAGGGCCGCGAGCGCGGTGGTCAGGTCATCGAGGTCTCGAAGGAGTACGCGATCCTGCAGGTGTTCGAGGAGACGTCGGGCATCGACCTCTCCAGCACGACCGTCAGCCTCGTAGAGAACGTCGCGCGCCTCGGCGTGGCGCGCGAGATGGTCGGACGCAGGTTCAACGGCGCGGGTGACCCCATCGACGGCCTGCCGCCCGTCGTGGCGGACAAGCGCCTGCCTATCGGTGGGGCGCCCATCAACCCGGTCTCGCGTCGCAAGCCCGAGGAGTTCATCCAGACGGGCATCAGCACGATCGACAGCCTCATCTCTCTCGTGCGCGGTCAGAAGCTGCCCATCTTCTCGGGCTCCGGCCTGCCGGCCAACGAGCTGGCCGCCCAGATCGCCCGCCAGGCCACGGTCATCGGTGAGGACACCGAGTTCGCCGTCGTGTTCGCGGCCATGGGCGTCACGCAGCGTGAGCTGACATTCTTCACGCAGGAGTTCGAGCGCACGGGCGCCCTGGCGCGCAGCGTGCTGTTCCTCAACAAGGCGGACGACCCCGCGGTCGAACGTCTCCTGACGCCGAAGATGGCCCTCACCGCCGCCGAGTACCTGGCTTTCGAGCACGGGTACCACGTGCTCGTCATCCTCACTGACATGACCAACTACTGCGAGGCGCTGCGCGAGATCGGCGGTGCCCGCGAGGAGATCCCCGGACGTCGCGGTTACCCGGGCTACATGTACACGGACCTGGCGAGCATCTACGAGCGCGCCGGCGTGGTGGAGGGCCTGCCAGGCTCCGTCACCCAGCTGCCCATC
>DASRWD010000022.1:0-14091 GCA_035654755.1 Trueperaceae bacterium | reverse complement strand
GAACGAAGATCTTGCCGTCGCCGATCGCTCCTGTCCGAGCCGCCCTCACGATCGCCTGGATCGTCGCCTCCACGTTCTGGTCCTCGACGGCGATGCGCAGCTCGACCTTGTCATGGAACTCGACGATGTACTCGCTGCCTCGGTAACGTTCCCGCACCGGTTCTTCGCCGCCGTGCCCGGAGACACGGCCCAACGTCACGCCCTTTATCCCGGAGCGCAGCAGCTCCTCCTTCACTTCGGTCACCCGCTCGGGTCGCACGATCGCGGTCAGCAGCTTCACGTCAGTCTCCGGAGCTCATCACGACCGGCTGGTTGAGAAGGTCGGTGGTCGAGTATCCGATGGTCCCGTGTTCAGAGACGTCTAGCCCGGCCACCTCATCGTTGGCAGAGACCCGTGCGAGTCCGAGCAGATGGAGCACCCGGAACCCGACGAACCCGGCCGTGAACGCCCCGAGTGCGTAGCAGAGCGTTCCTAGAAGCTGGACGCCGAGGTTCGCGCCACCGAACAGTCCGACGGCCAGGGTGCCCCACACCCCCACCACGCCGTGGACCGACACCGCGCCTACCGGGTCGTCGATGCGCAGTCGGTCCAGCAAGAGGACCGAGCCGATGACGAGCAGACCACCGAGGGCGCCGACCGCGACGGCGCCACCGCCGGCGATGACGTCCGGACCGGCCGTGATGGCGACCAGGCCGGCGAGGGCGCCGTTGATCGTCATGCTGAAGTCGGGCTTCGCGAAGAGCGCCCAGGACGCCAGCAGAGCGGCGACGGCGCCTGCGGCGGACGCGAGGTAGGTGCTCAAGGCGATCCCCGCGATAGCGACGGCGTCCTCGGTGGTCGAGAACGACAGTTGCGAGCCGCCGTTGAAACCGAACCAAGCGATCCACAGCAGGAAGACGCCGATTCCGGCCAACGCCATGTTGTGGCCGGGCAGCGCTACGGACTTGCCTCCAACGTAGCGGCCCAGACGAGGCCCGAGCGCGAGCACGGCGCCGAGCGCCGCGAACCCACCGACGGCGTGGACCACCGACGAACCGGCGAAGTCGTGGAACCCGAGTTCGCTGAGCCAGCCGCCGCCCCAGTGCCAGCGGCCGAGCATCGGGTAAACGGTAGCGGTGAGGACGACCGAGAAGATCAGGTAGCCCGAGAACTTCGCCCTGCCACCGATCGCTCCGGAGACGATCGTCGCAGCCGTGGCCGCGAACACGAGCTGGAACAACAGCTCCATGGCCACAGGAGCGTTGAGAGCCGGCTCGTAGCCAGCCAGGAACGGACCTCCCCCGTACATCAGGGCGAAGCCGAAGGCCCAGAAGGCGAGTCCCGCCACCGCGAAGTCGGCGAAGTTCTTCATCAGGATGTTCACGAGGTTCTTGGCGCTGTGTAGGCCCGCCTCCAACAGAGCGAAGCCTGGCTGCATCAGCATCACCAGCAGAGCGCACATGAGCAGTCCGAACGTGTCCAGGGCGTAGGCGAGGTCGGTCGTCACTTCCACCTCCTGCAGCAGCGGCGCTTCGCCACCTCGCCGCCGTCCCGCGGCATTGGTGGTCGAAGCGAGGATGCGGAAGCCTAGGGTGCCCGTGTGCAGATTGTCAAGTACCAGAGCCGCAATGGTTCAGGAAGCGAATGACACTTGGTAAGAATCCGCTCATCTGGTGCCAGATGTCACATGAGAAACGCCGGCTCAACGCAAGGAGAGTGACAAGCAACAATGTGGACGACGTGCAGCCGGATAGGACCGCGGGCACGTTCGCAGTACAGCGAAGGACGGTTCGGGGGATCGCTGGGTCGATCGCGGGAATACAATGGCCGAACACTCAACCAGCTATGGGTTCGAAACCAGAGCCCCTGGGACTCCCATACCCGGAGACGGAGCTAGACGATGATAGAAGCGCAGGCAGAAGTCCTTCTCAACTACGTGGGCGGCAAATGGGTGCGCTCGCAGTCAGGCAGCACGAACCCGGTCCGCAACCCCGCTACGGCCGAGACGATCGCCATGGTGCCTCTCAGCCCCGCCGAGGAGGTCGACGCAGCGGTCAGGGCCGCCAGGGAGGCGTTCCCCGCGTGGCGCGAGACGCCGGTCGTCGATCGCATCAAGCCGCTCTTCAAGCTCCGTGACCTGCTCATCTCGCACCAGCAGGAGCTCGCCAGGACGATCACGAACGAGGCGGGAAAGACCTACGGCGAGGCGTTCGCCGAGATGGCCCGCGGCATAGAGAACGTCGAGGTCGCCTGCGGGGCGCCCATCATGATGCAGGGCACCAACAACGAGGACATCGCCCACGGCATAGACGAGCACATGATCAGGCAGCCGCTGGGGGTCGTGGCCGCCATCACGCCGTTCAACTTCCCGGGCATGATCCCCCTGTGGTTCATGCCGTACGCGGTGGCCGCCGGCAACTGCTTCCTTCTCAAGCCGAGCGAGAAGGTGCCCATGACGACGCAGCTCCTGTTCCGCCTGTTCGAGGAGGCCGGCTTCCCGGCAGGCGTCGTCGGACTGGTGAACGGCGGCAAGGAGACCGTGGACGCCATCCTCGACCACGACGACGTCAAGGCCGTCTCGTTCGTGGGATCCACGCCCGTCGCGAAGTACATCTACTCGCGCTCGGCAGCCAACGGCAAGCGGGCGCAGTGCCAGGGTGGAGCGAAGAACCCGGCGATCGTGCTACCCGACGCCGACATGGAGATGTCGACGCGCATCCTGGCCGACTCCGCCTTCGGCTGTGCCGGACAACGCTGTCTGGCGACCTCGGCCGTCATCACCGTCGGTGAGGCCCGGGGAGAGTTCACGGAGCGCATCACCGCGGCGGCCAGTGGCCGCAAGGTCGGCTACGGGCTGGACGAGGGCGTCGAGATGGGCCCCGTCATCAGCTCGGAGTCGAAGCAGCGCATCGGCTCGCTCGTCGACCAAGGGCTGCAAGAAGGAGCCAGGGCGCTCGTGGACGGCCGCGACAAGGAGGTCGACGGTTTCCGGGACGGCTACTTCGTCCACCCGACGGTGCTGGACCAGGTCGACCCGCGCAGCACCATCGCCACCAACGAGGTCTTCGGGCCCGTTCTGGCGCTCATGCACGCAGAGAGCCTCGATGACGCCATCGCGATCGTCAACGACAGGCGTTTCGGGAACCAGGCGAGCATATTCACGTCGTCCGGAGCCGCGGCCAGGCACTTCAGGCACAACGCGATCGCCGGCAACATCGGCATCAACCTGGGCGTGGCCGCGCCCATGGCGTTCTTCCCGTTCAGCGGCTGGAGCGACAGCTTCTTCGGAGACCTCCACGCGCAAGCCCACCACGGGTTCGAGTTCTACACGCAGACCAAGGTGGTCGTCGAGCGCTGGCCCAAGCAGTGGAGCCGGACGTTCTGAGCGTGGACGTCTCTCCGCTCACCCTGGAACAGCTCCAGGACGCCTTCACCGAGACCTACCCTCGTTACACGGACAACGAGGCGTTCGTCGAGTCGAGCCGGTGCCTCTACTGTTTCGACGCGCCGTGCATCAAGGCCTGTCCGACCGACATAGACGTGCCCACCTTCATCCGCAAGATCGCCACGGGCAACACACTGGGGGCAGCGGTCACGATTCTCGAGTCGAACCTGATGGGGCATAGCTGCGGTCGAGTGTGTCCCGTCGACGAGTTGTGCGTGGGTGCCTGCGTGCTGGGAGCCGAGCACCGTCCCATCGCGATCGGGCGCCTGCAACGTTACGCGACCGACCACCTGTTCGACGCTGGTCACATGCCCTTCCAGCCGGCCCCACCCACCGGCAAGCGTGTGGCGGTCGTCGGCGGCGGCCCGGCAGGGCTGTCGTGCGCGGGCGAGCTTGCCAAGCGGGGCGTAGAGGCACACGTCTTCGAGAAGAACGAGCTTCCAGGAGGCCTATCGACCTACGGCATCGTCGTGATGCGTGAACCAGTCGCGGTGTCCCTCGAAGAGGTCGAGTTCGTGAAGCGCCTCGGCGTTCAGATCCACACGGGCGTCGAGGTGGGCAAGGACCTGGACCCGCAACGACTCATCGCTGACTACGACGCGGTCGTCATCGCGGCCGGGACCGGTAATGTGCCCAAGCTAGGCGTCCCCGGCGAGGACCTGCAGGGCGTCGCCGATGCCCTCGATTTCATCGCCGCCACCAAGATGGCCGAGAAGGACGGGTTGGCGCACCTGTACGACGTGCCGGTCGGCGGCGAGGTCATAGTCGTCGGCGCCGGCAACACGGCCATCGACGCGGCGACGATCGCCAGGCGCATGGGCGCCGAGCGGGTGACGATGGTCTACCGCCGAGGCCGCGAGGAGATGCCGGCGTACGACTTCGAGGTCGCGTTCGTGCGCAACGAGGGCGTCGACATCCGGCTGCTGACTCAGCCCGTCGAGGTGCTCGGGCAGGACGGCCGCGTGGTCGGGGTGCGGTGCGTGCGCATGGCACTGGGAGAGCCGGACGAGAGCGGCAGGCGCCGGCCGGAGCCCGTGCCAGGCAGCGAGTTCGTGCTGCCGGCCGACCAGGTGATCCTGGCGATCGGTCAGGACAAGCACCTCGGGCTGTTCGCCCAGTTCGGCGTGGATGTCACGCACGGCTACGTCCGGTCGGACGGCGAGCTGCGCACCTCGAATCCCAAGGTCTTCGCGGCAGGCGACTGCACCAGAGTGACGGGTCACGCGCTGACCGTGACCGCCGCGCAGGACGGCAAGATCGCTGCGGCAGCCGTCGCGCGCCAGCTGGGCATCGAGGTAAAGGGTCCGCCGCTCGGCGTACCCAACGGCAGGCCCATCCTCACCCAACCTCCCGTCAACGATCCCGAACCTCTCGGAGGGGTAAGTGGCTGACCTCAGCATCGACTTCGCGGGCGTGCGCTCACCCAACCCGTTCTGGCTTGCGTCCGCGCCGCCCACGAACACCGCGTACCAGATCAACAAGGCTTTCGAGTACGGCTGGGGCGGCGCCGTCTGGAAGACCATCGGCGACCCCGTCCTCAACGTCAGCAACCGCTATGGGGCGTTCGAGTTCGGCGGCAACCGCCTCGTCGCCATCAACAACGTCGAGCTCATCTCTGACAGGCCCATAGAGGTCAACCTCAAGGAGATCGCCGAGGTGAAGAAGCTGTGGCCGGACCGCGCCGTCGTGGTCTCGGCCATGGTCTCTTCCAACCCGGAGGCCTGGAAGAAGGTCGTCCAGCAGATCGAGGACACGGGCGCAGACGCCATCGAGCTCAACTACGGCTGCCCTCACGGCATGTCAGAGCGCGGAATGGGCGCGGCGGTGGGGCAGGTGCCCGAGTACTGCTCGCTGATCACTAGCTGGGTGACGGAGGCCGCCTCGATCCCCGTGATCGTGAAGCTGACGCCGAACGTCACGGACATCACGAAGCCGGCGCGTGCCGCGATCGCGGGCCACGCCAACGCGATCTCACTCATCAACACGATCAACTCGATCGTGGGCGTGGACCTCGACAACTTCGAGCTGCGACCCAACATCGGTGGCAAGGGCGGTCACGGCGGCTACGCCGGACCGGCGGTCAAGCCCATCGCGCTGCACATGCTCTCGCAGGTGGCCGTCGATCAGGAAGTCAAGGCGGCCGGTGTACCCATCTCGGGCATGGGCGGCGTGCAGACATGGCGCGACGCCGCCGAGTTCCTGCTACTCGGAGCCACGTCCATCCAAGTGTGCACGGCCGTCATGCACTACGGGTTCCGGCTCATCGAGGACCTGACGGACGGCCTGTCCAACTGGCTCGACTCCAAGGAGATATGCAGCGTCAGGGAGGTCATCGGCGCCTCCACCCACCGCGTCTCGGACTTCGGCGACTTCGACCTGTCGTTCAAGACCGTCGCCCGCATCGACGAGGACAAGTGCATCCAGTGCAACCTCTGCTACGTCGCCTGCGACGAGGGCGCCCACCAGTGCATCGACCTGACGGTGGACGGGGCCAGGATCGACCCTGCGGCCCACGCGGGGTTGCGGGCCAGCTTGAACGCGGGCGTTGGACCTCAGGGGCCGAAGCCGCAACCCAAGGTGCGCGAGGAGGACTGCGTCGGCTGCGACCTCTGCAGCCTCGTGTGCCCTGTCGAAGACTGCATCACCATGGTCGAGGTGCCTCCCGAGCGCAGCAGCGTCACGTGGAACGAGCTGGTGCGAACGCGCCCCGAGGTGACAACCGATTGGGACGCGATGAACGCTTACCGCGCCGAGGTGGGCATAGACATCCACTGATCGAGCGGCGCGTCTGGGGCGCGCCCTTAGATGGACCACCGAGATCTGGAGGGGTTTGAAGCCAGCATGAGCCTACTGATCAAGAACGGAGAGGTCGTCACGGCAGGCGGCCGGGTCGAAGCCGACGTCTACTGCGAAGACGATGTGATCACCGCCCTCGGCAAGGACCTGAGCGCTCCGCAGGGCGCCGAGGTGATCGACGCGACCGGCAAGTACGTGTTCCCAGGGTTCATAGACCCGCACGTTCACATCCACCTGCCGTTCATGGGCACGGTGACGAAGGACACGCACGCGACGGGCTCGCAGGCCGCCTTGGTGGGCGGCACGACGACGTACATCGAGATGCTCGCCCCCAGCCGCAATGAGGACCTGCGCCAGGGCTACGCGCACTGGCGCGGGCTGGCAGACGGCAACTCCGCCTCCGACTACACGTTCCACATCGGCGTCACGCGCTTCGACGACGAGACCGAGGCTGTCCTACGCGACCTGGTGGCCGACGGCATGACCTCGTTCAAGGTCTTCCTCGCGTACGAAGGCTTCTTCGGCGTGACGGACGAGGAGCTGTACTCGACGCTGAAGCTCGCCAAGGAGCTGGGCGTCATCGTCACGGCGCACTGCGAGAACTCGGGCCTCATCGCCGCGATGCAGGCCTCGCTCCTCGCCGAGGGCAAGACCGGCCCAGAGTGGCACGAGCCCAGCAGGCCGGACTCCGTCGAGGCCGCGGGCACGGCGAAGTTCGCGACCTTCCTCGAGATCACGGGCGCCAAAGGCTACGTCGTGCATCTCTCGAACGCGAAGGCGCTGCGGGAGGCCGTCGAGGCGAAGCTGAGGGGCGTCGACCTGAGCATCGAGGCCGTGATCCCGCACCTGGTCCTCGACAAGTCGTACGCCGAACGCCCGAACTTCGAGGGCGCCAAGTACGTGATGAGCCCTCCGCTGCGCACCAAGGACGACCAGCGGGCGTTGTGGCGGGGCCTGAGCCGCGGGCTCATCGACACGGTCGGCACCGACCACGCTCCCTTCGACGTGGAGCAGAAGGCGATGGGCAGGGAGGCGTTCACTGGCATCCCCAACGGCATGCCGGCGATCGAGGACCGCGTGAACCTGCTTTACACGTACGGCGTGAGCCGCGGCGACCTCGGTCTCGAGCGCTTCGTTGAGGTGGCGTCGACCAACGCCGCCAAGCTCTTCGGGCTCTTCCCTCGCAAGGGCTCCATCTCCGTGGGAGCGGACGCCGACCTGGTGGTCTACGACCCGCACTACAGGGGAGAGATCAGCGCCGCGACACACAAGATGAACGTCGACTACAGCGCCTTCGAGGGCATGGAGATCGACGGGAGGCCGAGCGTCGTGACGGTGAGGGGAAAGGTCGCTGTCAGGGACGGCGAGTTCGTAGGCGAACCGGGTCGCGGACGACTGATCAGGCGCGAACCCCTCCGTGACTGAGCCCAGGACGAGCGGCGGTGATCGGCCCCAAGGCGGACCGATCATCTCCATTCGGGATGTCGGCATGGTCTTCCGCGTCGGCAAGGGCGAGGCCGTCGCGCTCGAGGACGCGAACCTGGAAGTTGCCCACGGCGACTTCGTCAGCCTCATCGGGCCCTCCGGCTGTGGCAAGACGACCCTGATGCGCCTGGTCGCCGACCTGGTGGAGCCCACATCGGGAGACATCCGGGTCGCCGGCAAGACCCCCAGGCAGGCGCGCGAGGACCGGGAGTACGGCTACGTCTTCCAGGCGCCGGTGCTCTACGAGTGGCGCACCGTCCTCGCCAACGTCACCCTGCCCTTGGAGATCATGGGCTTCCCGAAGGCACGAAGGCGTGCGCGCGCACGTGAGCTGCTCGAGATGGTCGACCTGCAGCGCTTCGAGCGCTCCTACCCGTGGCAGCTGTCGGGCGGCATGCAACAGCGGGTCTCCATAGCGAGAGCGCTGGCCTTCGACCCCAAGCTCCTGCTGATGGACGAGCCCTTCGGCGCGCTGGACGAGATAACCCGTGAGGCCATGAACCTCGAGCTGCTCCGCCTGTGGCAGGAGACGAAGAAGACCGTCGTGTTCGTAACCCACTCGATCGCCGAGGCCGTCTTCCTCTCCTCCCGCATCGTCGTCATGACGCCGCGGCCTGGTCGCATCCGCGAGGTGATAGACGTCGACCTCCCGTACCCTCGGACCGCAGAGACCCGCGAGAGCGAGCGGTTCTTCGAGCTGGCCACCCGGGTACGCGAGGCGCTGAGGGGCGTGTCCCACGACGGCGGGGAAGAGACGGCGGCGGACGCGTCGCTGCAGAGAACGGCCGGGTACTGAGCTTGGCCACTTCACGCTCGTGGTTGCGCCGGGCGTGGCCCGTTCTCGGCGTCGTGGCCGTGCTGCTCGCCCTCATGTACCCTGTCGCGCTTCTTCTCGGCATGCCGCTGGCGAGACAGCGGATGGAGAACCTGAGCAACTGGGAGCGTGCGACGCTCGCAGCCCTGCCGATCGCGGATGCGGAAGCCTCGGGCGACCGGTTGCCGCTGGGCTCGGGACCTGCGGTCGAGGCGTTCGTCAGCGGCCTCGAAGGCCGGAGCGCCGTCCTGGTCAGGGGCCGGGAGGTCATAGCGTCCGGCGTGACGGTGGAGGGCGCGGAGGTGGTGCTACCCGGAGCGCTCGGGGCGCCCGCCGCCGAGCTGGGGGCGCCGCTCGAGCCTGTCGAGACCTCTGACCCCAGCCTCGTCGGCCGGCTGTTCGTCGCGTCGCGTGGTGAAGCGGTCGACGCGCCCCTCTACCTGAGCGGCACGGTGTTGCGGCCCGGGATCGTCAACGCCGTCGAGAGGGCAGATGGCGTCCGGCGAGACTTCACCGTCCCTGGCGCCGCCGAGGCGCTCGCGGACGCGGAGAGACCCGCCGTCGCGATCGTCGGTGACGTCCCCTTGCTCGAAGGGTCCGGGTTCGAACGCGACGGCGACACCGTCAGCTTCGACGCGGCGCCCGCGTTCAACGCTCCCGTGCGGATCGTCACGGGTGACTACGGGCAGCTCGCCGACGGCGGCGTGGTGCTCGCTTCGCCGGCGACCGTGGCGCCGCGCATGTCGACCTCGTTCGTCGCGCTGGCGGAGGGCCTCACGGGCGAGTCCGACGGCTCGAACCGTGAGTTCAACCTACAGCGCACGCCGCTGGTCGACCGCGACCCTGCACGCCGGCTGTTCGTGGGCGGCCGCGAGCTCTTCGGCGGGGACGAACGCCCTGAGGAGCGCGTTGACGGCGCCCGGACCACGTTCACGTTCTCTTCCGACCACGGGCTCGTCACGGTCGACGGAAGCGTCCTCGAGGAAGGGTCGGCGTTCGAGCGCGAGGGCAACGTCATCACCTTCGTCACGGCGCCTGCACGTAACGCCGGCGTTAGGCAACACCCCGACTACCAGGTCAGCGACCCCGCCGTGGGCACGGTCACCTTGGCCGAGCCGCCGGAGCCCGGTGAACCGGTCTGGGCGCGCTCCTACACGTACTACTCGCGCCCGTTGTGCGGGGAGACGGCGTTCGAGTGCTTCATGTCCATGCCTCAGCATCCCGTGCCGTTCCCCAACTGGATCGCCGAGCGCATCGTGCCGTTCTTCACGGCGTACCCGTTGTCCGATAGCCGTAACGTCGTGCGGGCCACGCTCTACACGGCGGCGGGGACCCTCGTCTCGCTGGCGTTCGGGGCCGTGATCGGCGTCCTGCTGGCCGTGCTCTTCGTGCGTGTGCGGCCGTTCGAGCGCGCGCTGCTGCCCTGGGTGATCGCGTCGCAGACGATCCCTGTCATCGCTCTCGTGCCGGTCCTCATCGCCGTGCTCGGGAACCTGGGCGTCACGGTGCAGACAAGCCTCGTACCGGCCGCGATCGTGGGCGCCTACATAGCGTTCTTCCCGATCACGGTGGGGACCGTCACGGGCCTCAGGTCCGTAGATCCGTTGGCGCTCGACCTCATGAAGGCGTACGCGGCCTCGCCGGTCCAGGCCTTCCTGAAGCTGAGGTTCCCGGCCGCTGTGCCCTACCTGTTCACCAGCCTCAAGCTGGGCGCTGCGGCCGCCCTCGTAGGCGCCCTCGTGGCCGAGGTCGAGTCCAACAACCGTCTGGGGCTCGGCTACGCGATCATCGGTCAGGTCCAGGCAGGCGACGTGGCCGACGTCTGGATACTCCTCGGCATCTCGGCCCTTCTCGGCATCGGACTGGTGTCCCTCGTCGGCCTCCTGCAGCGCCTCCTCGCGCCCTGGCAGCGGACAGGCTTGGCGAGCGCCGAGGGTGACGGCTGATGTCGGACCGCCGCGCCGTCGACGGCGTCGTGACCCGACCAGCGCGTCTGTCCGACGAGGCTCGGGGCGCGCTTTGGCTACTGGTCCTGACTGTGCTCGGCGTAGGCCTCGCCTTCGCAGCGGTCGCGTTGCAGCGCCAAGCACAGGGAACGGCAGGAGCGCTCTTCTGGCTCGCCCTGGGTGCGGGTTTGACAGCGGCCGTCGTCGGCATGAGCCGCCTGAGCCTGTTGACACCGGACCGGGAACCGGACGCGGGCAGCGCCGCTCTCATGGGTACGCTTCAGCGCTACGCCCCGGTCGCCACCGTCCCGTTCGTTCTCCTCCTGGCGTGGGAGGGACTCGTCGTGGGGTTCAGGGTCCCTCCCGGCATCTTCCCGTCGGTCGCCGGCATAGGTCAGGCGCTCGTGCGCACCTGGCCGGTCCTCGTCGCCGACGCCTACCTGACCTTCGTGAGAGAGGTGCTGTTCGGCTTCCTGGTAGGGCTTTTGCTGGGCTTCCTCACTGGAACGGCCATCGCGTTCAGCGCGTTCATGCGGCGTGGGTTCCTGCCGCTTGCCACCGCGTTCGGGGCGGTGCCCATCGTGGGTCTGGCGCCGGTCCTCGGCCGCGCGCTGGGCGTCGACTGGGAGTCCAAGGCGGCGGTGGGGGTGATCGTGACGTTCTTCCCCGTGGTCCTGAATACCGTGCAGGGACTCGTCTCGGTGGAGCCCCTCAAGCTCGAGCTGCTCCGGTCGTACGCGGCGCGTCCGTTACAGGGGTTCCTGGCCCTGCGGCTGCCCAACGCGTTGCCTTACGTCTTCACGTCGCTGAAGGTGGCGATCGTGCTCACGGTCGTGAGCGTCATCGTCGCCGAGTTCCTGATCCCTGGCCCGCCCACCGGGCTGGGGCAGCGCATAAGCCTCTCGGCTCACCGTGGCCAGTTCGACGTCGTGTTCGCCGCCATCTTGGTCTCTAGCCTGCTGTCCATGCTCCTCTACTGGACGTTGCAGCTGCTGGAGCGGTGGCTGCTGGCATGGCACCCGTCCTCCCGTGGGGGATGACAGTGAGGGATTCCCGTGACGAAGGAACGTTCAGGCGAGATGAAGGGTGCGCGCCACCCGGCGTGCCATGATGAATAACCAGTTCACAACGAGGAGGTACGTGGATGCTGCGTCGGCTAGGTACGGCATTGGCAGTGGTGACGCTTTTCGCGGGCGGAAGCGCGTTCGCTCAGGAGCTCATCCCCATCAACTTCCAGTCGAAGTGGTTCCCGCAAGCACAGTTCGCGGGGTACTTCGTGGCCCAGGAGAAGGGGTTCTACGCCGAGGAGGGACTGGACGTCACCATCCTGGATGGCGGCAACGTCAACCCGACTGTTCAGGTCGGATCGGGTAACGCCGACTTCGGCACCGACTGGGTCGCCAACATGCTGGCACAGCGTGAGCAGGGCCTGGACGTCGTGACTATCGCCCAGATGTTCCAGGACTCCGGCTACCGCATGGTCGCGCTCGCGGACTCCAATATCGAGGAGATCGGCGACCTGGCGGGCACGACCGTGGGTGTTTGGGGCTTCGGCAACGAGTTCGCGTCCGAGGCCGTGTTCGCCGCAGCAGGCTTCACTTCGAACCTCGACCCCACCGAGACCAGCCCAGACGTGAACGCGGTCGTGTACGCCTTCGACCCCTCGCTCGTGTTCCCGCACGAGGTCGACGCGGCCAGTGCGATGACATACAACGAGCTCGACCAGATCGTCGGCCTGGGCTACCCCCTCGACCAGCTCGTCATCCTCGACCCGGCCGACATCGGCGCCGACCTCCTCGAAGACAACATCTTCACGCGGCCGGAAGTGCTGGCGACCGAGAACTTCAAGGGGTCCGGCGTATCGGGTCGCGAGGTGGCGGAGCGCTTCGTCCGTGCGTCGATCCGCGGCTGGGAGTACGCGGTAGCCAACCAGGAGGAGGCGGTGCAGATCGTCCTGCAGTACTGCGGTGACACATGCGCCGGCTCGGGCTCGACCCAGAGCCCGCTCATCCACCAGACCTGGCAGATGGCAGAGACGGCGAAGCTCGTCAAGCCGACCCCCGACACGGTCGTGGGAGCGCTGAACCAGGATGCCTTCGAGCGTTCCGTCGACCTGCTCGTGCAGGTGGGGCTGCTGGCCCAGCCGGTCTCCTATGAGGACGCCGTCGACTCGAGTATCTTCGAGGCAGTGTCTGGGCAGTAACACCACCTGATAGTTCCGGTGATTCGCGCCCGGCGCCTCCCGCGCCGGGCGCCTTCGTGGTGCGAGTTTCACATCTGACTCTCACGTTTCGAGTAGAATCCCGCCAAGCCACCTCGCCACGTCGCGCACGATCATCACGGTCCCCTACGCGGTGGCTCTGCGGCGGCGGACGCACGAGTCACGCGCGGTTCGCGTCCATCCGCCGGCGCCCGGCTAGGGGCCGGGTAGGAGAGGTAGGGACAATGGATACTTGGCTTCCCATCGTCATACAACTAGTGGCCGGCGCTATAGGCGGCAACCTTGCCGGGGGGCGCGGCCAAGGCCGCGGCCTTGGCGGCACGGGCAACACGATCGCGGGCGCGGCTGGCGGCCTCGGCCTCGCGCAGCTACTGCAGTTGCTGGGCCTCGGTGCCGGCGGCGGCGCGCTCGACGCCATGTCGCTGCTGACCTCCATCGTCGGCGGCGGCGCAGGTGGAGGCATCCTCGCCGCGATCGTCGGGGCGTTGACTGGCGGCGGAAGTAAGAAGACGGCTGTCTGAGGGGGGTGCTGCGTCGGTCTTCTTCGTCGACCGACGCACGTGGCATCGAAGCTGTAGACCTGCCCGGCACGTTGGTTCATGCCGGGCACCTTCTTCGTGCAAGGGCCAGACCGCTTCAGACCGCCTCGTAGACCCGTTCTAGCTGGCCACAGGTGCCACGTTCAGCAGTTCCCGGACCCGCGGTCCGGCCGCCTCGGCCGCCGCGCTGTCAAGGAAGGAGAGGCGTAGGCGCCTAGCTAAGACGTCCTCCACGGTGCAAGCGAACTCGAACTCGCGGGCGTACACGACCTCTGCCTCGATGTACGGGTGACTTGGCGAGAGGCGCGCGCCCAGGCCATCGGTCGCCAGGCGGGCCACTGTTGCTGCTCGATCGCCGTACGCCCTGTTCAAGTGGCGAGCGACGTCTACGGGTAGCCCATGCTCCCGGACGAGGCGTGCGTGTCCATCGGGGTCGTAACGCTCGCCGCCCACCAGCGGAAGGTCGCGGGTGACGCTCTCTCTCATGGGACTGAGACCTCCCGCCTCCACAGCGGCATCGACCGCGTCCTCGGACATGCTTCGGTAGGTCGTCCACTTGCCGCCGGTGGCGGTGACGAGGCCTGAAGCCGACACGACGATGACGTGGTCACGCGAGAGCCGGGCGGTGCTCTTGTCTCCGTTGCCGTGGCCCGGTTCGACGAGGGGCCTGAGGCCGCTCCAGGCCGACTTGACGTCCTCGGTTCCAACGGGCAGGTCGAAGTAGTGGCGCACGTGCCGGAGGATGTACTCGACGTCCTCGGCGGCGGCTTCCGGATGTGCCTCGACCGGCGCAGGGTTGTCCGTAGTGCCAACCAGGGTATGCCCGAGCCACGGCAGCAGGAACAGCACGCGGCCGTCCTCGGTC
>DASRWD010000021.1:0-5498 GCA_035654755.1 Trueperaceae bacterium | reverse complement strand
CGGCAGGCGTCATGGACTGGGCGTCGAGCGGGTAGCCGCCGGCGGCCACGTCATGAGGCGTCACCCTGTTGTCGAAGACATCGTCGGCGGTGAGCACGCAACGCGCACGCATATGACGGCTCTCCCTCACGTAGAGCTCCTCAGCGCCACCGGCGAAGACCGCGTCCTCGAAACCGGGCACGTGCACGGAGAGGTACTCGACTATCCGGGGCGCCTCCGCCATCGCGCGCTCCCTGCCGGCGGCCAGGCTCGCCGGATCCAGGGGATCCAGGCCATAGATGAGCAGGGCGTTCACCAGCACGGTGCCGTCCCGCTGCCGGCCTAGGTTCAACCCGCGCAGCCGCAGGCCCGGTTGGCCCGGCTCGTAGGCGGCCGGCACACCGCCGAAGTGCCCCCAGACGACGTCCTCCTTCGCGACGGCGTAGTCGCTGCCACGTGCCCTTACCCCGGCCGTGAGAGCGCCCCAGTCGACCCCGCCGACCCGCAGGACGAGCGTGTCGGCCTGCCTGATGTCCACGCCGAACGCACGCCATCCCACGTCGAACCCGGCGCCGGCCGCGGAGGCGAGGTCGGCGTCGGCGGTCCCGTCGACCACGTGCGCGGCCCGTGCCAGGAAGTGGCGTGAGTCGCCGGCTGTGAAGCTGATCCCCGAGATCACGCCTGGCGCCTCCACCACGGGCCTGACCTCGGACACCGAGCGCACCACCCTCACGCCCGCCGCGGCGAGGAGCTCGGCGAACGCGGTCTCGGCGGCGTGGACGTCGAACGACTCGCCCCTGCCGACCATGCGCCACCACCGCTCGAAGAGCCCCCGCTGGTAGTCATGCGGCTGTGTCTTGAGGTCCAGCACGTTCAGCTCGCCGAGCACGAAGAGACCGCCCAGGCGGTCGTCCGCCGTGACGAGCAGCGTCTCGGCGCCCTCTTCGGCAGCCGCGACCGCCGCGACGATGGCCTCTGGCTCGCTGCCGAAGACGATCACGTCGGCTTGCAGGGGGGTCGGCGGCTGCTCGCTTCGGCCCTGCGCCAGAGCCGTCGAGAAGGCGGCGGTGAGAAGGACTAGAAGACACGTCAGCGCGCCCGCGAAGGGCACCGTGCGCCTCACCTTGGGTTGCCCGCCCGCCATCCGGGATCGCTGACCCCGCCCACGAGGTCCGCCAACACCGATGACGCCACGTCGGCCGCCGCCTGTGGCCTGGCGAGCCGGGCCGCGGCCTGCCGCATCGCGTTTAGGCGGTCCGGCTCGTCGAGCAGCCGCCTCAGCTTGAACGTGAAGGTAGACAGGGGCTCCACGCGTGCCGCTGCCCCGTTCTCGAGCAGGAAGTCGGCGTTGGCCTCCTCCTGCAGCGGGTACGGGCTCACGAGGAGCAACGGTAGGTGCGCCGCCAGCGCCTCGCTCGTCGTGAGCCCGCCGGGCTTCGTCAGCGCGAGGTCTGCGGCAGCCATGCGCAGAGGCACGTCGTCGACGGTGCCGTGCACCCTGAACCTGACCGGCCCCTCGTGCTCGCCCGTCGCCTGCCTCGCGGACCGCGCCAGGCGCTCGCTCCTACCCGTCACGACCTCGACGTCGAGCGGCCACTTCAGACCGCCTAGCTGTCCGAGCACGGCCCTGAGGTCTGGCTCAGGCAGCCCGCCGGCCATGAGCAGGAGCACGTCCCGGTCCTCCTCCAGCCCGAGCTTCGCGCGGGCGTCCTCCTTCGACGGCAAGCGCGCGAAGCGCGGGTCTATGGGGATGCCGGTGACGTGGACCCGCTGCGAGTCGACGCCTGCCGAGACCAGGTGGGCCATGACCTCCGGCGCGGCTACGTAGTAGCGCGAGATGCCGGGCTGG
Organism: Trueperaceae bacterium; assembly: GCA_035654755.1. GTDB lineage: Bacteria > Deinococcota > Deinococci > Deinococcales > Trueperaceae > DASRWD01. The sequence goes on along the minus strand of DASRWD010000021.1, from coordinate 3,670 downwards.
AGCCAGAGGCTGTGGGCGAAGAAGTCGGTGATCACCTCGGCCTGGGGGAGCGGCGCCCGGCGCCGCATGCGGCCGGCCATGACCTCCGGGCCGAGGAAGTGCGTGTGGAGAAGGGCGGCGGGAGCGAACCTCTCGATGATCCGGGGCATCTCGTAAGAGAGCATGCGCACGACCCTGGCCCTGAGGCGCCGCTGCACGGAGAGGGCCTCGGTCGGCCGCCTGTCCAGCCGCCTCCCCAACCACTCGACGAGGTCGGGAACGTTGCGTACCAGGTCGAAGTACGCCTGCCTGTACAGGCGCCGGAACGGCGCCGCGGTGTGCTCCAGGAGGTCGACGTGCCCGGCCTCCGCACCCAGCTCGGTGAACGCCGCCACCAGCGCCTTGGCAGCGGCGACGTGGCCTCCACCGATCGACGCGGACAGGATCAGGACGCGTTCGGGAGCGCGTGCCACCGGGCAAGCATAGCTTCAGCTGGCTCTCAGACGGCCGGTGATAGCATGGCTCCCCGGAGGCCGAACATGCGTGCGCTGTACCTGCTTGTCAGCTTCGTGCTCGCCCTACTACTCGCAGCCTGCGAGCCCGAGGCGGAACGGAGCGCGCACGACCTCTACCTCTACGGTGACGAGGCCGTTCGGCTCACGTACTTCTACGGTGGAGCGGGGCAGATCGCCTACGAGGGCAGCACCCTCGAGCTGGAGGACGCCCCCGCTGCCGACGATCGCAGGGAAGGTCAGTACTCGGCGCCCAGGTCGCTCCTCGTGAACGGCCAACCGTACCTGAGCGCGCCGCTCGAGCCGCTGGACGTGGCGCCGGCGACGGTGAGCCGCATCCCACTCACGACCGACATGCAGCTGACGATCAACGCCGACGTTGGCGAGGTCGTGTACTACGACGGCGGTAGCTACCTCTCGCTCGTCCTCGACGGCGCTCCGGGCGTGACGCAGCGGGTCGTCCCGCGACCTCGGCTCAACGAGCTGAGAGGGCTTGGTCAGCTAACGAACGACGAGGCGGACGCCGTCTCCGCTGCGTTGAAAGAAGGCGGCCCGTTCGTGCTCGTCGAGTTGCTCGAGGAGGAGCTGCCGCCTCGTCCCATAGACGGTCTGGCTGAACACCGGCGCACGGGCCTGTACGTACAGCACGAGATCTCTACCGACGAGGGGGCGTTCAGGCCCTCTCCCGAGCAGCTCGCGTGGGAGACCGTGGCCAGCGGCAACCAGGCGACGGGCGTGCAGTCGTCCCGGTTCGAGCTGATCACGAACCAGCAGCAGCTCACCTCGTTCTGGACGCGGGTGCATGCCACCCAGCTTCAGACGCCCCCGCTGCCTAGCGTGAACTTCGAGCGGGAGACACTGATCGCGATCTTCCAGGGACAACAGACGACGGGTGGTTACGGCGTGCAGGCGCAGCGGGTGGTCGAGGAGCGCGGCGAGCTGTACGTCGACGTCGCGTTCACCGAGCCGGCCGAGGGGGCGATGACGACGCAGGCGCTCACCAGCCCGTGGACCCTCGTCAGGGTCCTGCGCAGCGGCTACGGCGTCGCCTGGGTAAGGGACGCTTCGGACGGCACGCTCGTCGGCGTCGCGCGGCGCACGGAGTAGGCGCCCGGGTCCTCAGGTCAACTCGTACGGGATGAACAGCTTGCGGTACTCGTCGTTCGCGTAGCGGTCGGTCATGCCTGACAGGTAGTCGCTCAGCGCCCGCTCTATGCCCTCTTCCTCCGCTTCGTTCTGCACGTCGGGCGGAAGCATCGTGGGAGTCTCGGTGTACGCCTGGTACAGGGCAGCCAGCACCAGATGCGCCTTGCGCGACATGCGGATAAGCCGGTAATGGAAGTAGAAGTTCTCGTACAGGAACGACTTGAGGACCTTGAGCCGTGCCGCCATTTCATCGGACGGCGCCAACAGCTTGGCGGGGTACGCCCTGACGTCTGCCAGGGTCCCGACACCGGAGTCGCCGAGCCGCTGGTGCGTCGCCACGACGACGTCCGTAATCACGTCACCAAGCAGTTCGCGCACCAGCGTGTAGCGGTCGTACTTGTCGAACTCGTTCGGGTCCATGTGCAGGCGATGCATCAGGTCGCCGACGAGCGGCACCTCGGCGATCTGGCGCGGCGTCAGGTGCCCGGAGCGCAGCCCGTCGTCGAGGTCGTGAGCGTTGTACGCGACCTCGTCCGCGACGTTGACGACCTGCGCCTCCAGTGATGGCTGGGCGTCAGGGTCCCAGTCTGGGTCCGGCACGTCGTACTCGGTCTCGTGCTTCATGATCCCCTCGAGCGTCTCCCACGTCAGGTTGAGCCCGGGGAAGTCTGGGTAGCGCCGCTCGAGCTGGGTGACGATACGCAGGCTCTGCCGGTTGTGGTCGAAGCCTCCGACGTGCCTGGTCAGCTCGTCGAGGGCCTTCTCGCCCGAGTGCCCGAACGGGGGGTGCCCCAGGTCGTGGGCGAGCGCGATGGTCTCGGCGAGGTCCTCGTTCAGGCCCAACGCCCGCGCGATGCCGGTCGCGACCTGCGCGACCTCGAGCGTGTGGGTCAGGCGTGTGCGGTAGTAGTCGCCTTCGTAGTTGACGAACACCTGAGTCTTGTACTCCAGCCGGCGGAACGCGCTCGTGTGCAGCACGCGGTCGCGGTCCTTCTGGAACGCGGTGCGGTGCGCGCTCTCACCCTCGGGATGGATCCTGCCACGCGACTCGGCCGCGAGGCAGGCGTACGGCGCGAGCGCCTGCCGTTCGTCGGCCTCGAGCTGTTGCCTCGTCTTCAGCATGGCGTCCTTGACATGGCGTCGTATGGTAGCACCGCATGGACCTCACCAAGGCTCTGGCGGTGTGCCTCGAGGCCGTCCACGACGCTGGTCGTCTCACCCTGGGGTACTTCGCGAGGGCCCCTGAGCCGCGCTTCAAGGAGGACGGGTCGCCCGTGACGGAGGCCGACCTGAGGGCCGAGGAGCTGATCCGCTCACGGCTCGAGCAAGCGTTCCCGGACCACGGGATACAGGGCGAAGAGCACGGGCTGACGAACGAGGGCGCGGGCGCGCGCTGGTACGTAGACCCCATAGACGGCACCAAGAGCTTCATGCGGGGAGTGCCGCTCTACGCCAACCTGCTGGCCCTGGAGGTCGACGGCGAGGTGGTCGTGGGCGCGGCGAACTTCCCCGCCTTGGGCGAGGTCGTGTACGCGGTCCGCGGCGGCGGCGCGTTCCTCAACGGGCGACCGGCGCGGGTGCGGGACACGGAGGACCTGTCGCAGGCGATGGTCGCGTTCACCGACGCGGCCTCCTTCGCGAAGGCCGGTATGGCCGAGGGTTGGCAACGCCTCATGGCGGCGACGTTCCACCGCCCGGGTTGGTCGGACGCCTATGGCCACGCCTGCGTGGCCACCGGCAGGGTAGAGGTGATGATCGACCCGCTCCTCGCACCGCACGACGCCGGGCCGTTCGGCGTGATCCTCGAGGAGGCCGGTGGATGGTTCGGAGACCTCTCTGGGAGGCCTGGGATACACGGGGGCTCGGGCATGAGCAGCAACCTGCCGCTGCGCGACGAGGTGCTCGACCTGATGAGGCCCTCGGTGGTCCGGACGTGAGGTAAGCGAACCGCGAGGCCCACTGCGCGCGGGTATCCTGCGGGTCGTGGAACTGACGCTCAGGCGCAGCACCCAGACGACATGGGTAGGCGGCGT
>DASRWD010000020.1:0-8763 GCA_035654755.1 Trueperaceae bacterium | reverse complement strand
GTTCGGAACGTACTCCGATACGCTCGCGGCGTTCGCCGAGCGCACCTTCGAGGAGGGCTGGATCGACGTACCGCCTCGCAAGGGCAAGCGCAACGGTGCCTTCTGCTCGGCCATCCATCCGCGCGGCGAATCGCGCGTCATGCTCAACTTCGGCGGCACCCTCACCGACGTTTTCACGCTGGCCCACGAGCTGGGGCACGCCTACCACAACGACTGCAAGGTGCGCTTCGGCCGCACGGTTCTGCAGGTACCAACGCCCATGACGCTCTCGGAGACCGCCAGCATCTTCTGCGAGACGGTCGTGTTCGACGGCCTCGTCGCGACGCCGGACGAGGCGGAGCGCCTCACGGTCCTGGAGCAGAACCTCCAACATGCGGTGCAGCTCCTGCTGGACATCCACAGCCGCTTCCTGTTCGAGTCGACGGTGTTCGGCAGGCGGCGCCAGCGAGAGCTGTCGGCCGATGAGCTGAGGCAGGCGATGCTCGAGGCACAGGCCGCCACCTACGGGGACGCCGTTGCCGACGAGGCGCGGCACCCGCTCATGTGGGCGCAGAAGCCGCACTACTACTCGAGCGGCCTTTCGTTCTACAACTACCCGTACACCTTCGGATGGCTGTTCGGGTTGGGGCTCTACGCCCGTTACCTCGAGGATCGGGACGTCTTCCGGCAACGCTACGATGAGCTGCTGGCGTCGACCGGTATCGCGGCCGCCGCTGACCTGGCCGAGCGTTTCGACATCGACATCGAGGACCCCGCGTTCTGGCGCGAGAGCCTCTCTGTTGTCGAGAAGCGCGTCGCCGCCTTCGAGGAACTGACCGCAGGGAGAGGCTAATGACGACCGATTACAAGGAACTCTTCGATCTCACGGGACGCCACGCGCTCGTGATCGGTGCCGGCTCGGGCATCGGACGTGCGACCGTACACGGCCTCGCCGACTTCGGTGCCGACGTCACGTGCGCAGACCTCGACCAGGGCGCCGCCGACGCTGTCGCACGCGAGGCCTCCTCTCGGGGCGTCGAGGCTCGCGGCGTCAGGGCCGACGTCTCCTCCGAGGCCGACGTGAAGGCGCTCGTTGAGTCCATGAGCGCGCTCGATGTGCTCGTGTGCACCCCGGCCATCAACGTCCGCAAGCCGCTCGCGAACGTCAGCGCCGACGAGTTCGACAGGGTCATGAGCATCAACCTGCGCGGCAGCTTCTTCGCCTTGCGCGAGGCGGGCAAGCGCATGGCCGAGCAGGGCAAGGGAAGCATGGTCTTCTTCTCGAGCATCCGCTCGCAGGTCGTGGAGCCCGGGCAGGGAGTGTACGCGGCCACCAAGGCTGGGACGCTCCAGTTGATCCGGGCGGCAGCCGCCGAGTGGGGCCCGCGTGGCGTACGCGCCAACGCCGTCGCACCCGGAGTCGTTGAGACGCCCCTCACGAAGCAGATAAAGGACCAGCCCACCTGGTACGAGGCGTACGCCAACAAGAGCGCGCTGGGGCGCTGGGCGCAGCCGAGCGAGCTGGTGGGCGCCGTCGTCTTCCTGGCATCGGACGCATCGAGCTTCGTGACCGGCTCACTCCTCTACGTGGACGGCGGCTGGACGGCCGTCGACGGCCGGTTCACGCCGCCTTTGTGACGGACGGGGGTCCCGGTTCAACGGACCGCTTGACGCAGGTCGCGGAGCTCGCCCGGCGGGCCGCGGAAGCGGTGGACCCGGAGCGCGTCGTCGCTCTCGCCCAAGGGCTGGTCCGCGTGCGGAGCGTCTACGACGAAGCGCGGGGCACCACGGAAGCGCCGGCGGCCAGGTACGTCGTCGACCAGCTGAGGTCCGCAGGGTTCGAGCCGCTCGTCGAGGAGGCCGCGCCCGGCAGGCCCAACGTGATCTGTGACTTCGAGGGTGACGCCTTCGACGCTTCAAGACACCGAACGCTCATGCTCGAGGGCCATACGGACGTGGTCACCGAGGGCGACCCGTCCGTGTGGTCGGTGCCGCCGTTCGAGGGCCGAATCGACCCCGGCCCCGACGGCGAAGCGTCCTCAGGCGTGCTCCACGGCCGCGGCTCCGCCGACATGAAGGCCGGAGTGGCCGCCGCCATAGCAGCGGTGGAGGCCGTCAGACACGTAGCGCCCGAGTTACCTGGCCGGATACGGCTGGGCATCGTCGCGGACGAGGAAGGCATGATGCTTGGCATCAAGTCCTTCATCGCCAACGGCTGGGCAGACGACATCGACGGCGCCATCGTGTGCGAGCCGGAAGAGAACGAGATCTGCCTGTTCCAGAAGGGCGCCATGCGCCTCCACGTACGAGCCTTCGGCGTCATGAGCCACGGCGCGATGCCGTACGCGGGCGTGAACCCGATTCGCGGGCTCGCTGACCTGATCGTCGGCCTGCGCGAACTCGAGCGATCGGAGCAACGGCGACTCGGGGAGCACGATCACCTCGGCTTGCCCTGGATCACGCCGACGATCGTCCAGGCGCCCGCCAAGGGCGAGGCTCAACTGAACGTCATGCCGGACGAGGTCTACATGGCCTTGGACGTGAGGACCGTGCCTGGCCAGGACCACGCCGAGCTGGAGGCGCAGATGAACGCGATCGCGAGGCGCCTCGAGGAGGGCACGCCGCGACTGCGCTTCGAGCTGAACTGCTTCGAGTCACGGCCCTGGACCGCGACGGACCCGAACGATCCCCTGGTCGCGGCGGTCGAGCGCGCCTACCGCCCTGTCATGGGCGCGGAGCCACGTTACGGCGGCGTGCCCGGGGCTACGGACGGCACCTTCCTGTGGGCATGGAAGGACATCCCGATCGTGACGATAGGTCCGGGGGACCGCACCATCCCGCATCAGGTCGACGAGTTCGTGCGCCTTCCGGACACGATCGCGGCCGCCCGCCTGTACGCCGCGGCCGCCGTGGAGTTCCTGCTGAGCTGAGCGTCCACCAGGCGGTGCTCGACCCGCCCGGCCGGGGCCGCGGAGTGACTGATGCCCGTGCAAGAATGCCGGATATCCGACATGGGTCGTCGAGCGTGGTTGCACCACAAGCCTCGCTCGAAGAGGAGGAGATCATGCGCAACTTTAGGATCTTGGTGCTGACAGCGGTTCTGGGGATCTGTGCCGGCTTCGCGATGGCCCAGGACCCGGCGCCGCAGGCCGGCGGCAGCCTCGCCGTCGCGATCACCGCAGAACCGCCCGGCTGGGACCCGTCGGTGTCGACCTCGCAGGAGATCCCGCGCGTCGTCTACGACAACGTCCTGCAGGGTCTCGTGAGGTTCGACCGCACGGGCGAGATCGTCCCGGCCCTGGCAACGGAGTGGAGCGTCTCGGAAGACGGGCTCACCTGGACGTTCGAGCTGAGGCAGGGCGTCACGTTCCACGACGGCTCGTCGTTCGACCCTGAAGACGTCGTCGAGAAGTTCGAACGGGCCATGGACCCCGACTCCGGCCACACCAACAGCCAGTACTACGAGTCGATCGAAGCGGTCGACGAAGACACGGTCGCGTTCCACCTCTCCGGGCCCAGCTCGAGCCTGCTGTACAACCTGGCCAGGCCGGACTCGGTCATCAACCCGTCCGGAACGGCCGCGTCACAGGCCGCGCAGCCCGTCGGAACCGGCCCCTTCGTGTTCGCGGAGTACGCGCCGGGCAGTCACGTCACACTGGAGCGGTTCGACGGCTACTGGGAGGAAGGTCTTCCGTACCTCGACTCCGCGACGTTCCGCATCATCTCGGACCCCAACGCCAGGTTCGCCGCGCTGCAGGCGGGCGATATCGACATGATCGGCGTTGCCCTGCTACCGGAGCAGTTCCAGCAGGTGCTCGCCAACCCCGACCTCAAGGGCACGCAGGGCACTGGCACGGCCGAGATAACGATGGCGATGAACAACGCCCGCGAGCCGTTCGATGACGTGCGGGTGCGCCAGGCGATCACGCTCGCCATCGACAAGAACGCCATCGTCGAGGGCGCGATGTTCGGGCTCGGTACCGTCATCGGCACGCACATGAGCCCTTCGGAGGGCTACTACATCGACCTCAGCGAGACCTACCCGTACGACCCGCAGAGGGCTCGCGAGCTCCTCGCCGAGGCCGGCTACGCTGACGGGTTCACCGTTCGGTTCGAGCTGCCGGAGCCCTACAACATCGAGCGGCGCACGGGTGAGGTCATCGCCCAACAGCTCGAGCAGGTTGGCATAGACGTCGAGCTGTCCGTCGTCGAGTGGGCGACCTGGATCGAGCGCATCTTCGTCGGTGGCGACTACGACATGACGATCATCGGGCATTCGGAGCCGCGGGACATCAACGTCTACGCGAACCCTGACTACTACTACCACTACGAGAACCCGCGTATAGGCGAGCTGCTTGACGAGGCCGAGGCCTCTGCGAGCCAGGACGAGTCGACCGCCAAGTACCAGGAGATCGCCCAGATCATCGCCGACGACGCTGTGAACGTCTGGGTCTTCTCGTCGCCCTACCTGGTGGCCGTGAAGCAGGACGTCTACGGGTTCTGGACCGACCAACCAACGCCCTCGATCAACCTCGTGCAGGTATACAGGGCTCAGTAGCCTTTCCCCGGGGCGGCGCGTAAGAGCGTGCCGCCCCTGCTTATCTGCTCCTTGGCTCCGCTATCTCGCTGATGTTTGGCTTCCTGGTCCGCCGCTTCCTCTCAGCCGTACTGAGCGTGCTCCTGGCCAGCGTCGTGGTCTTCGGCGCGCTGCTCGCGGTGCCGGGCGACCCGGCCTCGGTGATCCTCGGCATGAACGCGTCACCCGAGGCGCGGGAGGCGCTAGGCAGGCAGCTCGGCCTCGACGTCCCGCCGCCCCAGCGCTACGTCAGGTGGCTCTCCGGTGTCGTCACGGGCGACCTCGGCGAGTCTCTCAACTACCGCAGGCCGGTCTCCGGGCTCATCGCCGACAGGCTCAGGGTGAGCGTGCCGCTCGCTCTGGGCGCAGCGCTCGTTGCGTGTCTCATCGCGTTCCCCGTTGGCATCTTCGCAGCGCTGCGGCGCGGCACGGTCTGGGACCCCTTGCTCACGTCCCTGTCGCAAGTGGGCGCAGCCATCCCCAGCTTCTGGCTCGGCCTGATCTTCATCCTCTACTTCGCCGTCGAGCTGCGGTGGCTGCCGGCAAGCGGGTTCGTGCCGCTGGCGGAGGACCCGGTCCGGTGGGCCCGCAGCCTCCTGCTGCCTGTGCTGGCGCTCGGGCTTGGCCAAGCGGCGGTTATGACCCGCATGACCCGCGCCGCGATGCTCGACGTCCTCGACCAGGACTTCGTCCGCACCGCCCGCTCCAAGGGTCTCCCGGAGAGCGGCGTGGTCCTGAAGCACGCGCTGCGCAACGCCATGGTGACCATCGTGACGATCCTGGGGCTGTCGCTGTCGAACGTGTTCATCGGCTCGATAGTCATCGAGCAGGTCTTCGCCCTGCCCGGACTCGGCCGGCTGGCGCTGACTGCGATCGGCACGCGGGACTTCCCGCTGCTCCAGGGCGAGATCCTCCTGTACGCCGCCACCATCGTGGGCCTCGGCTTCCTCGTGGACGCCTCGTACGGCCTCCTCGACCCGCGGATCCGCTATGACTGACGGCGTCTCAACGGCCACGGACGCCACCGCCCCCATCAGCGGCGGGTTCGTGCGCAGGCGGCGATACAACCTGTGGGTCGGGGCGTTCCTCATCGGCGCGGTGGTGCTGGGAGCCCTGTTGAGCTTCGCGTGGACGCCGCACCCTCCCAACGCATTGAACTTCGGCTCACAGCTCGTGGGGCCGGGTGGCCAGAACTGGCTCGGCACCGACCACTTCGGGCGCGACCTCTTCTCGCGGCTTCTCGTGGGAGCACGCGGCACGCTCTACGTCGGCTTCCTTGCCGTAGGGATCGCCCTCGTCACAGGGACGATAGTGGGCTCGGTCGCGGGCTTCGTCGGCGGGGTCGTAGACGAGGTGATCATGCGTCTGGTCGACGTCCTCTACGCATTCCCCGCGATCCTCATGGCGCTCCTGCTGGCGGCCATCTACAGGCCGGGTACTTTCACCGCCATGACCGCGATAGGCGTCGCCACGGTGCCCATCTTCGCGCGCATCGCCCGGTCGAGCGTCCTAACCATAAAGGAACGCGACTACGTCGAGGCCGGTCGGGCTCTGGGCCTGGGGGACGCCCGGATCCTGTGGCGGCACGTACTCCCCGGCGCCGTCGGCCCGCTCGTCGTGCAGGCGAGCCTCAGCCTCGCCGTCGCCGTGCTGGCCGAGGCGGCGCTGTCCTTCCTGGGTCTCGGCACACCACCCGACGTCCCGAGCTGGGGCAACATGCTGCGCGAGGCTCAGGGTTTCCTGGCAATGAGCCCGTACCCCGCGTTCGTGCCGGGTCTCGCGATCGTCTGGACCGTTCTGGGCTGGAGCCTGCTGGGAGACGGGCTGCGCGACCTGCTCGACCCCCGCTCCTGGTGACCAGCGGGAGAGCCTGCGCGGCTCGTTAGCCCCGGCCCGCCAGGCGACCGGGGCTACGCTGTGTCCGTGGGAGGCGCTGGTGAACGGTTGACGGAACGCGCCCTCGAGAGGCGCGTCAAGCGCTGGCTCTTGGGCGCGCCCTTCGACTGCTTCGTGCAGGTCAGCCCCGGCCTGGAGCCGCTGCTCATCGAGGAGCTCGAGGCGTTGCGCATACCGGTGCGCTCGGTGCCGGCGCAAGTGGACCGCGGCGGTGTGGCACTGCCGCTCGACCTGGACGGGATCATGACGGTCAACCTCGCGTCCCGCTTGGCGTCGCGGGTGCTGCTGCGGGTGGGCGCGTTCGCTGCGTCCTCCACCGAGATGCTGCACGACCAGGCCCGTCGACTGCCGTGGGAGGTGCACCTCGGGTTCACCGTGGCGTACGCCCTGCGCATGACGTCGCACCGTTCCCGACTTCAAGCCGGCGAGGAGCTGGCCAAGGCCTTTACCGGAGCGGTGGCCCGCCACATGGGCGAACTCGGTTCGGCGCCGCGACCTGACCCTGAAGCCCCGCTCGAGTTCCACGTGCGGCTGGAGAACGACCGCTGCACCGTGAGCCTCAACACCTCTGGCGAGCACCTCCACAGACGCGGGATCCGCACGCTGGTCGGCGACGCTCCCGTACGCGAGACGCTGGCCGCTGCCGTCGTGCGGCTGGGCCTGCGGAACGCACCTAATCCCGATGTCGTCATAGACCCGTTCTGCGGTTCGGGAGCGGTGCTCATCGAGGCCGCCGACGTCCTGACGGGCCAGGTGCCCGGTCGCGGCAGGTCGTTCGCGTTCGAGCACGCGGGTTGGTTCCGGCCGGGTAGATGGCGCGCCGTGCGCAGGAGCCTCCGAGCCGACGAGCCACCCACGGCGACGTCGGCGCGGCTTCTGGGCATCGACACCGACGAGAGGATGCTCAGCGCGACCCGCGCGAACCTCGAGGCAGCCGGCCACGAAGCGGCCATGCTCCATCACGGCGACAGCCTGGGTTTCGACTTCGACTCGCTGGCCCCGAGAAGCGGCCTCATAGTCAGCAACCTGCCGTACGGAGTGCGGCTCGGCGATGCCCGGCAGGCAGCCGCGCTGACCAGGCGCTTCCTCAGTGCGCTCGGGGCGGGGAGCACGCGCTGGCGCTTCGCCTTACTCGTCGCCGACCCGGGCGGCGTCACCGAGCACCCGGACGTGAGCGTCGGGGACGTCGTGAACACCCTAAGCGGTGGACGCAGAGTGGCGATCGTGAGCGGCTCGGTAGGCGGTTAGAGCACCTAGGGGCGGCGCTAGGGCTAGGGGTTAGGCTGGCCAGCCGATGAGCAGGATATTCGTGGTCGAGGACGAGGCCAAGCTGGCCGCGGCGCTGAGGGACCACCTCGAGCGCTACGGGCACGAGGTCAGGGTCGCGACGCGCCTGGACGACCTGAAGACCGAGCTCGTAGAGGTGGCACCCGACCTTGTGCTGCTCGACGTGAACCTTCCCTGGTACGACGGTTTCTACTGGTGCCGGCAGTTCCGCACGGTGTCGAACGCGCCGATAGTGTTCATCACCGCACGCTCTGGCGACATGGACCAGGTGCTTGCCGTCGACAACGGCGCTGACGACTACATCGTCAAGCCCTTCAGCCTCGAGCTCGTGACGGCCAAGGTGAGGGCAGCGCTGAGGCGCGCGTACGGCGAGTACAGCCACCGGGCCGCGGAGGACGCCGTCCTCGAGCACGACGGCCTGGGGTTCGACCCGCGGCGGCTCGAGGCGTCGTACGAGGATCAGCGGGTGGAACTGTCGCGCAACGAGGGGCTGCTCCTTGAGGCGCTCCTCCGCGCGGGCGGCGGGGTGGTGCAGCGGGCATCACTGTTGCAGGCGCTGTGGGACGACGACGAGTTCGTGGACGACAACACGCTCACGGTCAACGTCAACCGGCTGCGCCGCAAGCTGGAGGACCTGGGGATGGTCGACGCGATAAGGACCGTAAGGGGTGCCGGGTACGCGGTCGGACGTGCACAGGGACCCGAGTCGGGGCGTGGCCCTTGAGGCCCTTAGACCAGCTCCTCGACCAGTTGCCTGTGATGGTCGCCTTCACGCTCGCTGTGGCGTTCCTGTTGCTGGTCGTGCATCTGGGCGTCTTCCCGCTGAGCCGGGGCGAAGCGGGCTACGTGCTGCTGCTCGCTCTCGTCTCGTTGGCCGTCGTCCTGAGCGTGGACAACCTGAGGAAGAACGCCTTCCGATCGGAGGTGCGTAGGCGGCTCGAGACGGGCGAGGTGATGGCGGCTGCACCCTTGCCGCATCCCGCTTCGCGAGAGCAGCGCGCCCTGGCGCGGCTTCTCGAGGGGTC
>DASRWD010000019.1:0-8087 GCA_035654755.1 Trueperaceae bacterium | reverse complement strand
CGCCGGCCGACATGGCGAACGGCACAGCCTCTCCCGAGCAGGTGGCCCAGGACCTGTGGCAGCTCATCGGCGAGCCCGCTTATCACGGCCGCGTCGCCATCATCGTCGTCGACGACTTCGGAGGCTCATACGACCTCCCGGCGCCGCTTCTGGCCGGCACCTTGGTGACGGAAGACCAACTGGAGGCGTGGATCCAGTCCGGTGAGCTGTCGCACGGGGCGCTTGTCCTGCATCACCTGCTGCGGATGCTCACGAACAGCGGCTTCGACCAGGGTTCCGACACGACGAACCACACGACCGGAGAACCGATCTACATCCGCTGGACGGACGACGGCGGCAAGCTCGTCGTCCAGACGGTGGACACCAACGGACGCGACACGTCTGAGGTCGTCTCCGTGCTGCGCGCTTCGATCCTCGACCTTGCCAGCGTGGAGGGCCACGACTTCTCGCGCTTCGTCGTGAACATGAGCTTCGCCGTGGTGCCTTGCGCCGTCGCTGCCGACCTGGGAGCCAGCCAAGTGAACAACTTCGAGGAGTACGTGCAGAGCATCCGTACGCTCAACGGCATCGGCGCGCAGTACGACGCCGAGTTGGGTGCCCTGCTGACCGCACCGTTGGGCGCGGGTGATGACGCACTGCTCTCCTACCTCGACTGCCCATTGCCAGCGGCCGGCAAGGACCGGTGCGACGGCTACGTGCCATACCAAGGGCCGGCCGTGGAGGCCATCGTGCACGTGGCTTCGTCCGGCAACCTGGGGCACGACTTCCCGCTCTACCCGTCGGCCTGGCCGTCCGTCATCAGCGTCAGCTCTCTCGATGTAGATGGGGGCGAGTACGATCCAAAGCGTTCGGCGTTCGCCAACAGCGGAGAGGTCGCTGCCCCGGGCTCCGCCTTCACGCTCGTTACCGGCCCGGACCAGACCGTGGCCTATGCGGGCACGTCGTTCTCGGCGCCGGTCGTCACCCTCTTCACGGCGATCGACCTCATCACGTTCGAACGGTGCGATCCGGGCGACCCGAGTGAGAAGCCCGCCGCCGCACCGACCCTGGCTCACGGCGACTACGTGGACACACCGCTGGGCGCCGTGTTCGGCGGAGGGCCTTCGGCCGTCGAGCTGCACTGTGACTAGGACCAGCTAGGGCTCGCGGGGCTATACTTCTCACGACCGAAAACGTAGTGAAGCAGAACCGGAGGTCTGGATGAGACGTCGTGATTTCCTCAAGAAGGCCGGTGTCGTAGCAGCCAGCGCCAGCCTGTCCCCGCTCATGTTCGCGCGGGCGCAGGGCGCCCAGGTCTACAGGTGGGGCATGCCAACCTCATGGCCCACGTCGCTCGATAACCTTTACGGTGGCGCCGTCAACCTGGCGAACTACCTGCGCGAGATGACCGACGGTCAGATCGACATCGAGGTGTTCCCGGCCGGTGCGCAGATCGGGGGCCTCGAGGTCTTCGATGCCGTGGCCAGCGGCGCGTTCGAGTTGGGTCACACCGCGTCCTACTACTACATCGGCAAGGACCCGGCGCATGCGTTCTTCACCGCTGTACCGTTCGGGATGACCGCGCCACAGATCACCTCCTGGGTACAGACCGGCGGCGGTCAGGAGCTGTGGGACGAGCTGAACGCCAGCAACAACATGATCGCCCTGCTGGCTGGGAACACCGGCATGCAGATGGCGGGCTGGTTCAACGTCGAGATCAACTCGCCGGACGACCTGAGAGGCATATCGTTCCGAACTGCCGGACTGGGTGGCCAGGTCTACGCAGACGTCGGCGTCAACGTGCAGACGCTGCCGGGCGGCGAGATCTTCCTGGCGTTGGAGCGCGGCGCTCTGGACGCCGCCGAGTGGGTGGGGCCGCACGACGACGAGACCCTCGGCCTCAACGACGCGGCCCGCTACTACTACGGCCCCGGCTGGGCAGAACCGGGCGCGGCCCTCTGCACGTACATCAACCTCGACGCCTGGAACTCGCTGACCCCGGCCCTACAACGGGCGTTCCGGGTGGCTGCCAATGCAGCCAACTCGCAGATGTACTCGGACTACCTCGCCAAAGATCCCGCAGCCTTCCAACGGATGATCGCGGCGGGCACCGAGCCGCGGGTGTTCTCGAACGAGACCATGCAGGTGTTCAGGGACAGTTGGACGCGCATCGACGCCGACCTGCGCAGCGGCAACGCGACGTACGCGCGGATCGCCGAATCGGTCGACGCGTACCTCGCGGGCGTCAGGCCTTTCGACCAGCGCAACGAGCACGCGTACGAGGCGTTCGTCTACAGCTAGACAGAGCTACCTCGACGATCGAGCCTGTATCGCGCCCGGCCCTTCGGGGGGCCGGGCGCGTGACTTTCTGCTAGCGCGTGACGCTCGGTAGCCAGTTCACGATGCCCGGGAACAGTACGAGCAGGAGCATGGTTATCACCTGGATGCCGACGAACGGCAATATGCCCCTGTAGATGTCCGTCGTCTTGACTCCTGGCGGCGAAACGCCCTTGAGGTAGAAGAGCGAGAAGCCGAACGGCGGCGTAAGGAACGAACACTGGAGGTTCATGGCAACGATGACCCCGAACCACAACAGCATGTCGGCGCCGAAGAACGTGGCAGCTATGGGTGCCACGAGCGGCACGACGATGAAGGTGATCTCGATGAAGTCGATGAAGAACCCGAGCACGAAGATCACCAGCATGGTGAAGAAGAGGAACCCCATCCCGCCGCCGGGCAGGTTCAGTAGGAACTGATCGACGACGTGACCGCCGCCCAGGGCGGTGAAGACCATGGAGAACGCCGTCGCCCCGACGAGGATGATGAACACCATGCTGGTGAGGCGTACGGTCGTGTCCATCGTGTCGCGCAGGTTCCGTCTGGTCAGGCGTCGGTTCAGTGCCGCCAGGATGGTGGCCCCTGCCGCCCCCGCGGCGCCGGCTTCCGTGGGCGTGGCGATGCCGAAGAAGATCGTGCCCAGTACGAGCATCACTAGCACCAGCGGCGGTACCAGGCTGCGCAGCAGCTTGACGACGAGGGCCCAGCCCGTCAACGCGCGTGCCTCGGGCGGCAACGCCGGAGCCTCGGCGGGTCGGCGCCAAGCGACGAAGGCGACCCAGGCGACGAAGAGGCCAGCCAACACGAAGCCGGGGATGAACGATCCCAGGAACAGGTCGCCGACCGAAACGCCTATCTGATCGCCCAGGATGACGAGCACGATGGATGGCGGGATTATCTGCCCGAGCGTTCCGGACGCCGCTACCACCCCGGTCGCCAACGTCTTCGAGTAGCCGTACTTGAGCATCACGGGCAGCGCCAACACCCCGAGCGTTACGACTGAAGCCCCAACGACGCCTGTTGACGCCGCCAGCAGCGCGCCGACCACGACGACGGAGATGGCGAGGCCACCGCGGAGCTTGCCGAACAGGATGCCCATCGCTTCGAGCAGCTCCTCCGCGAGGCCACTGCGCTCCAGCATCACGCCCATGAACACGAAGAACGGCACCGCGACCAGCGTGTAGTTGTCCATGATGGTGCCGAAGATCCGTTGCGGGAGGATGTTCAGCCTGGCGACGTTGAAGATGGGCTCCCATGGCAGGGAGAACCCGAGGTACACCTCGGAGAAGTTGGAGCCGAGGACCGTGAACAGCACGGCTGTGCCGCCCAGGGTGAACGCTACGGGGAACCCGATCAGCAGGAGCCCGACGACCACGACGAACATCCAGAGACCCAACATCAGACCTTGCCACCGCCGGTCTGTTGACCAGTGGCAGGGCCAGAGACGGTAGATGCTCCGGCCGCCCCGCTCACACCGCCCGCGGTGCCGTCGACGGCGGTGGGCGCCGGCGGCGACTCATGCACGCTGCCGGACCCTCTGCGCCCGGACAGGAAGGCGGCGTTGTGGATCGTCTCCGAGATCGCCTGCAGGATCAGCATCGCGAACGCCACGGCGATCGCCGTCTTGATCGGGTACCTGGCGAGGCCTCCAGGGTTGGGGCTCATCTCGAGCGTCGCCCACGAGCGCCGGATGTACGGGATGCTGTAGACGATGCCCAGCAGGGAGAACGGCACGAGGAACAGCCAGTAGCAGCAGATGTCGATCGCCGCCTTGCGCCTGGCCGAGAGGTTCGAGTAGACGATGTCCACGCGCACGTGCCCGTCCACCCTCAACACGTAGGCGGCGCCCAGGAGGAAGACGAGGTCGAAAGAGTACGTCTGCAGTTCGAGGAACAGGTTCCCCGTCATGTTGGCCGCTGCCCGGGGCCCGAGAACGAGCTCGAAGAAGCCGTAGAAGTAGCGGGTGACGACGTTGTAGACACCCACGGCCACCATGAACAGGGAGAGCCACCACATCGCCCTGCCCACCGCGCCGTTCACGTTGTCGATGACCCGCGCGACGCCCAGCAGGACGCTCAAGGTTGGGACCTCCGAGAACTGGAGCCGCGTGGCTCCGTATGCGCCTAGGTTCCCGGCATTCTAACCGCGGGGCTCACGGCGTTCTAAGGAAGGTCTCCACATCACGGTTGTGGGCCGGCAGGTTCGTGTTCGGCCGGAACACCGTCTGCCCGTCCGAGACGCCGTGTAGGAAGAACAGGTAGAGGGCGCCGTCTTCGGCGTAGCGCTGCGGTTCCAGGACGGCGTCCAGCGCCTCGGCGCCCGGGTTGCCGATGGGCCCGAACGGAAGGCCCGGTCGGGTGTACGTGTTCCAGGGGGTGTCGACTCGCAGGTCCCCGGCGACCGCGTCCAGCGCCGGCATGGGCTTGCCGAGTCCGTAGGCCACCGTCGGGTCTGACTGCAGCGGCATGCCCAGCTCCAGGCGGTTGAGGAACACGCCTGCGATCACCGGCATCTCGCCCCGGTTCGCGGCCTCGGCCTGGACCATGCTGGCCAGGGTCACCCACTGGTGGACCGTGAGGCCGAGCTCGCCGAGGCGCTCCGCCAGGCCCTCACGCTCCGCCACCTCTGCACGGAAGCGCGCCACCATCTGCGCCAACGCGGCCTCGGCCGTGGCGTGCAGTGGCATCTCGTAGGAGGCGGGGAAGAGGTAGCCCTCCAACCCCTGGTCCGCCGGCGCGTACGGCGGCGCAAGGTCCAGGCCGGGGTCCTCGATCAGCTCTTCGAGCGCGTCGCGAGAAGCGATGCCGGTGTCTACCAAGCGAGTCACCACGTCGGACGCACGCACCCCCTCGGGCAGTACGACCCTGGCGACCCGGGGTCGGCCACCGGCGACCAGTGCCTCGGCCACCTGGCGAGCCGACATCGTGGGATCGAGGTCGTAGAGCCCCTCTCCGATCGAGTGGTCGAGGTCGCGGAACCGCAGGTAGTACTCGAACGCCGTCGCCGACCTCACGAGGCCGACGTCATGGAGCTCGTCCGCTACGCGTTGGCCGGCCCATCCGGGCATCACCTCGAACTCGACGGGGGAGGGTGTGGCGCTGGGAGCCGACAGCAGGAACGCTCCCACGACGGCTGCGCCGCCGAGCAGGACGATCAGGACGGTGATGACGACGGCCAAGCCCCGGCCCCTGCGTGGGGCGTGCCGCACCTGCGGCGTCTCGGAGACCCTGCTCGTGCTTGGATTCACGTGGCGGCCGGCCCTGCCGACCTCTCCCGTGCCCGGCCCTGGCGTTCGGACCTCGTGACCGTCAGTCACGACTCCGGACCGTGCTTCGTCAGGTAAGACTCGAGGATCAGCACGGCCGCGGCCTCGTCGAGACGTGAGCGTTCCTGCCGCTTGCCGCGGGGTAGCGCGCTGCTCGCGATCTGGCGTTGAGCGGACCTGGTCGTCAGGCGCTCGTCCTCGAGGACGACCTCCACGCCGTCGCGAGACAACCTCTGAGCCAGGGCACCCGCGAACGCCCGAACCCTCGCGGTCTGCTGCGACTCGCTGCCGTCCATGTTGCGCGGGAGGCCCACCACGACGATGACCGCGCCCTCCTCGGCCGCAGCCTCCGCCACCTGTTCGACGTCCTTGGTCGTGCCGAACCTCGTCATCGCCCCACGGCCGAACGCGATGCTCGAGCCCTCGTCCGCCCGCGCCAAGCCGATGCGGGAGTCACCCACGTCGAGGGCGAGCACGGCTCGGCCGGCCGGCATCAGCCTCCGGCCCGGCCCAGGACGGCCGGCACGCCCTCCAGGGCTTCCGTAAGCCTTGCCGGGTCCTTCAGCCCCGCCTGTGCCATGTCTGCCTTGCCGCCACCGCCGCCGCCTACGAGCGTGGCGATGTCGCGCACCAACCTACCGGCGTTCGCCCCGCGTTCACGAGCCGCAGGACTCGTCTTGACGACGATCAGTGGGCCGCTGCCGAGGACGACGACATCGGCAGCCGTAGCCTCCAGCTGCCTGTCCGCTGCGCTGCGCAGCCCCTGAGCATCCAGGCCCTCCAGGGCGAACGTCGCGTAGCGGTACCCGCCAGCCTCCTTGACCTCCGCAGCGGGCGCAGCGCTGGTGAGCGCCGCGGCCAGCCTGTCGCGTAGCCTGCCGATCTCGCGCTGCGACTCCTTGAGATCGTTCGACAGCCTGGCGACGCGTTCCTCGAGCTGCGCCGGGTTCACACCCAGGGCGCCGGCGAGCCTGCTCTCGCGTGCCCGTAGCTCCCGTAGGTAATCGACGGCCGCCGCGCCGACGCGAGCCTCGACGCGCCTTACGCCCGCCGACACCGCCTCTTCCGAGATGATGACGAAGGCGCCTATAGATCCGGTTCGGCCCACGTGGGTGCCACCGCAGAGCTCGATAGACACCGGTTGGGCCCCTCCCACGCTGACCATGCGCACATCGGTGCCGTACTTCTCACCGAAGAGCATCATGGCCCCTGCCTCGCGCGCCTCGGCGAGGGGCACGACCCTCCACGTCACGTCCAGGTCCTGTTGGATCCAGCGGTTCGCGAGCTCCTCGACGGCCGCGGTCTGTTCTGGCGTCAAGGCGTGGGAGTGCGTGAAGTCGAAGCGCAGCCGGTCGGGAGCGACCAGGGAGCCGGCCTGCGTGACGTGCGATCCCAGCACCTGCCTGAGCGCGGCGTGCAGCAGGTGCGTAGCGGTGTGGTGCTTCCGCGTCTGCTCGCGTGCCGGGTCAACGACGGCAGTGACGGACTCGTCCTGAGCCAGCCGTCCCCGCACGACCCTCACTTCGTGGAGGAACAGCCCCTGGCTCGAGCGCTTCGTGTCGCTCACCAAGGCTGCCCCACCGTTCCACTCGAGCTTGCCGGCGTCGCCCACCTGGCCGCCACCCTCGGCGTAGAAGGGGGTCTCGGCCAGCACGACGGTGGCCGATTCGCCTTCGGACAGCACGTCGACCTCGAAGCCCTCTCGCACGAGACCCACGACCTCCGTCTGTGCCCGCGTCGTCTCGTAGCCGAGGAAACGCGTCTCGCCGATGCGTGCCGCGATGGCGCCGAACGCATCCGATTGCTTGTTGAAGAGGCGCTTCTCGCCCGCCTCACCACGTGAGGCCCGGCGAGCGACCTCGCGCGCGGCCTCGTAACCCGCGCGGTCTACGCCGACGCCGCGCTCTGCCGCCAGCTCCTGCGTGAGGTCCAGCGGGAAGCCGTACGTCTGCCACAGGTCGAAGGCGACGTCGCCCGGCAGCTCGTCGCCCTTCAGGTCCGACAGGATGTTGCCCACGCGCTCCATACCCGACTCGAGGGTGCGGCGGAACTGCTCCTCCTCGGTCTCGATCACGCCCTTGACGCGTTCCGCGCCGTCGAGCACCTCGGGGTAGGCAGCGCCCATGGAGACGCCCACCTCGTCGACGAGGTCGTGGAGGACGGCGTCATGTAGGCCGAGCAGGTAAGCGTGGCGTGCGGCGCGACGGATCAGCATCTTGACGATGTAGCCTGCGCCGTCGTTGGCCGGCAGGACGCCGTCCGTGATGGCGAAGGTAGCGGCCCTCACGTGGTCCGCGATGACGCGGTGCGAGAGGGAAGGCGGGCCTTCGTAGGGCCTGCCTGAGAGCCGCGCGACCTTGCGGATGGTCGGCTGGAACAGCTCGGTGCCGTAGGCGTCACGCTGCCCGAACATGAGCGCGGCCAACCTCTCGAAGCCGAGGCCGGTGTCTATGTTCTTCTGCGGCAGCGGCTCGAGCACGCCGCCTTCCTGCCTGTCGAACTGCGT
>DASRWD010000018.1:0-19305 GCA_035654755.1 Trueperaceae bacterium | reverse complement strand
GCGGGGATCAGGCCGGACGCTGAGGCCAGCGTGGACATGCGAGAGCTGGCGCGTGGTTACGACGCTCCCGTGGCGGAGAGCCTACGGCTGCTCACCGGCCTGCCTTTCAGCCCGGGGCGCTGGTTCTAGGTAGTTCGAGGTGCGAGTGCGGTTGGTGCGCCCGACAGGATTCGAACCTGTGACCTTTCGCTCCGGAGGCGAACGCTCTATCCGGCTGAGCTACGGGCGCGTCCAAACTACGCTGAAGGTGCCGCGAGACGGCGGCGCGACAGCCCAAGCAATATAGCATCGTCGGCCCTCAGGCCCGGGTAAGCCGGTCTGTTAGACTTCGGGGCGTGCGCCGCGCAGGGCAGCAGTATCTCGGGTCCGCCGGCCACCCCCTGGAGGACCTCAACCGATGAAGATCAGCAAGAGAACCCGGACGATCATCCTGTGGGGTATCTCCATAGGACTCCTTCTGGGCATGGTCATCTCGTTCACCCCGACCATGGGGCTCAACTTCGGCGGCCAGGAAGCACTGCGCGGAACGGTACTGATGACGGTCAACGGCGCGGAGGTTCGTGAGGCCGAGGTGTTGCAGCTCCAGCAACAGGCTCCCTTCAACACGGTGTCGGAGGGACCCGTAGCCGCTCAGCTGGAGCGCCTGCTCGTGGATACCCTCGTCCGTCAGGAGGTCGAGCGCCAGGCCGCAGCGCCAGTGCGCGTATCCGGCGGCGAGGTTCGTGACTACGTCAACGAGTTCCGCGAGGCACGGGGTGTGGCGGGTCGTGGCAACGACCGTGCCTACCTCAACCTCATCGGCAGCGCCGGCTTCAACGACGAGATGTTCCGCGACTACGTGAGCGAGCAGCTCAAGTACGGCAAGTGGCAGGAGTCGCTCGTAGATGACGTGACGGTCTCGGACGCCGAGGTAGAGGCGTACTACCTCTCCCACGCGTCCAGCTACCAGAGCGAGGAGCGCGTCCGCGCGCGTCAGATCGTCGTCGAGGACCGGCAGACCGCCGATGACCTCAAGGGCCAGATCACGGCTGGGACGTCCTTCTCGGAGCTCGCCGCCGAGCACAGCATCGAGCTGGCCGCCAACGAGGGTGCCGTCGGCGCCCAGGGTGAGGAGACGGAGCCACGGCCCGTTGGCAGGGCCGCCTTCCCGACCGCCGTCGCCAACGCGACGTTCGGACTGCGGGGCGCGGGCACCACGGACGTCGTCGAAGCGGCGGATGGCTTCTACATCGTCCAGGTGGAGGAGTACCTCCCGTCGGACACGCGTCCTCTCGAGGAGGTCCGTGAGCAGGTCCAGGAGGACGCACTCAACGCCAAGAAGCAGGGCATCATCGAGGCCGAGCTGGAGAGGCTACGCGTCGAGGCGGACGTGAGTTTCCCCGAGACCAGCACGCTGCAGTTCGACAACGCCGTCGTCGCGGAGGTGGGTGAGGCGGAGATCCACGAAGCCGAGCTCGACCGCGCGACGTTCCTCAACCCTGTCATGCAGCAGGCGCTGACGCCTGACATGGCCGAGGTGATCGTCCAGCTCTTCCGGCCCAACGTACTGCAGCAGCTCATCAGCACCGAGCTCGCGTACCAGGGTGCCCAGCAGCTCGACGCAGAGTTCGTCGGCACCAAGGCAGGCATCGCGCAGTCGGCTCTCAACTACGTCTCGCGTGACGTCACCGTCACCGAGGACGAGGTGCAGGACTACTACGAGTCGAACGTCGCCGCCTTCACGCTGCCCGCGGAGGCTACGGTCATACAGGCCACGTTCGCCGACCAGGCATCCGCCAGGGCGTTCAGGGAGGCTGTCCTCGACGGGGCCGCGGTCACCGACGCCGCCTCGGAGCAGGGCGGCGAGGTAACGGACCACGGCCGTGTGCAGCCCGGTGACCTCGAACCCGACCTGGACACCGCGGTGTTCCAGACCGAAGCGTTCGACGACATCGAGGGCGGACCGCAGGCGATCTCCGACGTGCTGGTCCTCGTACGCCCCGTTGAGCCGGAGCCAGAGTCCGAGGAAGCCGCCGAGGAAGCATCAGCGGAAGACGAGGCCGAGGCCGAAGGCGACCCCGACACCGAGGCTGCAGAGCCGACAGAGCCCGAGGTCGTCGAGGAGTACTCCCTGCTCGTGGTCGAGCGCACCCCCGAGAGCGTGCGTCCGCTCGAGGACGTCCGAGCCCAGGTCGAGAACCAGGTACGTGCGGCAGCACGTCAGCGGCTCCAGGAGGAATGGCTGGAGTCCCTGCGCGAGGAGATCGAGGTCAACGAGTTCGTGATCCTCGACATAGAGGACGGCGCCGAGGAGCTGCCGTTCACGGTGCCGCCTCCGGATGGCGAGGCCCCTGAGGGTGATGGAGCGGCCGGTGGCGATGACGCCGCTGCCGACGATGCCGCCGGGTCCGACACTGAGAGCGCGGATCCTGCTGCGCCAGAAGACCAGGAGCAGCCGGAAGAAGACGCGGGAGAGTAGTCGTGCCCGACCAGGCTCCTCGCGCGCTGATCAGCGTCTCCGATAAGACCGGAGTCGAGGATCTCGCGGGGGGCCTGGTCGAGCTTGGCTACCAGGTCGTGTCGACGGGAAACACGCTGCGGGCGCTCGAGGCCGCCGGCGTGCAGGCCACCGCCGTCTCCGACGTCACCGGTTTCCCGGAGATACTGGGCGGCCGCGTCAAGACGTTGCATCCCGTCATCCACGGCGGGGTCCTGGCCAAGCGGACTGCCGAGCACCTGGCCGAGATCTCGGGCCACGGCATAGCTCCCGTAGACGTCGTGGTCTCGAACCTCTACCCGTTCCGCGAGACCGTTGCACGGGCGGATGTGAGCCTCGAGGAGGCCCTCGAGCAGATCGACATCGGTGGGCCGGCGATGATCCGGGCGGCCGCGAAGAACCACCCGTCGGTGGTCGTCGTCGTGGACCCGTCCGACTACGCAGCGGTCCTGGAGGACCTCCGCTCCGGCATGAGCGCCGACAGGCGCCGCGAGCTGGCCGTCAAGGCCTTCGCCCACACCGCCGCCTACGACGCGGCCATCGTCACGTGGCTCCAGCGAGACGAGGACCTTCCCAAGTACTTGAACCTCGCGCTCACGCGGGAGCAGGAGCTGAGGTACGGCGAGAACCCGCACCAGCGTGGTGCCCGCTACCGCTACGTGGGCCGCTCCAGCGTGTGGGACGGCATGGTCCAGCACTCTGGTCAGCCGCTTTCGTACCTCAACCTGTTCGACGGCGAGGCGGCGTGGCGACTGGCCCACGAGCTGCCTGGCACCGCCTGCGTCATCGTCAAGCACGCCAACGCGTGCGGCGCTGCGGTCGCAGAGGACCTCCGGACAGCTTACGAGCGTGCCTTCGCCGCCGATCCCAAGTCGGCCTTCGGCGGCGTCGTGGCGCTGCCTGGGATCGTTGACCTCGAGCTCGCGGAGCGCATCGCGGCCAACCCCAAGGCCGACGTCATACTCGCCCGCGCCTACGACGCCTCTGCCCTCGAGCTGCTGGCGCGAAAGCGCAAGAACACACGTTTGCTGCAGTTGGCGTCCGCTGGGCCAAGCGGCCTCGACCTGAGGCGGGCGGACGGCGGTCTGCTGGTGCAGGGGCCGGACGAGGTCGAGAACCAGGAAGCCTGGCAGGTGGTCACGCGACGGCAGCCTACGGAAGCGGAGTGGCTCGACCTGCAGATCGCGTACCGCGTCTGCGCCCGCACGACGTCCAACGCCATCGTGCTCGTCAAGGACGGCGTCGCCTTCGGCGTTGGCGCGGGGCAGCAGAGCAGGGTGGATGCCGTGGAGATCGCTGCCGAGAAGGCTGCCGGACGGGCCGCCGGTGGCGCGTGCGCTTCTGACGCCTTCTTCCCGTTCCGCGACGGGCTGGACGCCGTGGCGGCGGCCGGCGTGACCGCGGTCGTGCAGCCGGGCGGGTCCATCCGAGACCCCGAGATCATCGAGGCGGCAGACGAGATGGGCCTCGCGATGGTCGTCACCGGACATCGGCACTTCAAGCACTGAGGAACCGTCGGGCTTAGGCGCGCCGCCACTGCCCATGTCGGGCGTGTCGGTGACGGTCCACACGTTCTCGACGTGACTTCTCGCTAGTTCGACACGCCCTCCCGAAAGGCGAGTTAGAATCACTACATCGCCACCACTGGTAGGCGCTAGACTGGCCGATACAACATCTTGTAGGTGTCCGCGCGTTTAAAGCGCAAGCGTGAACCACAAGGTTGAGGCAGCTCGGGTGGCCCGACGGATAGCGATCCGGGCGGGGCGCAGGGACCACCTGACACCTGTCGAGCCGGCGTCCGGCGGGGACGTTGGCCGGCGCAGAGGGGAAGTGGACATCGTGGGTAAGCTCTCGTCTTCCAACGCCAACTCCGCCGCTTTCGGGGACCACGCAGTGAAGGTGGCCAAGCGGCAGTACTTTCAACCGGGAGACGAGACCGTTCTCGACATGTTCGAAAGGGTCGCCCGCTGGGTGGCCCAGCCCGAACCCGATAACACCCGCGAGCGCACCACCGCCGAGTTCTACCGCCTCATGGCCGAACAGCGCTTCTGCCCCGGCGGCCGCGTACTTGCAGGCGCGGCGACCGAGCACGGCAACGTACTGAACTGCTTCGTCCAGGACGGCAGCCCGGAGCCGGAGGGCACGAACGCGTGGGTGTTGCGCTTGGCGACCAAGCTCGCGCTGGTCACGAAGGTGGGGGGCGGCAACGGGCTGAACCTCGACCCCATCGCCCCCAAGCGGCGCTTCGACGGCAAGGTGGGTCGGCTCTACCTGACCGTAGACGCCGCGCACCCCGATCACGACTCGATCCAGACGGGCACGTTCCTCGACCTCGTGCGTGACGAGATGGTCACCAGGGGGTACAGGGTCGCGACGTTCGTGGAGCGATCCGCCGCGCCGCAGCGCGCTCAGGTGATCGAGGTACCGGACTCCGTGGAAGGCATCTGGGACAGCGCGGGCGAAGCGGCGTTGAGCCTGCTCGGTGGTCGTGACGTCGTCGTCGACCTCTCGCTGCTCCGGCCGGTCGGAACGGTCGTAAGAGGCTCGGGCGGCACGTCATCCGGGCCGGCCAGCTTCGCGGTGGAGATCTTCGACAACTTTGCCGTGTGGGCCGGCTTGGGTGGCGCGGACCATGCAGGGCCGGTATCCACTTTGCGGTACGTGTATGCACCCAGCTTACGTGCGATCAAGCAGGGAGGTACAAGGCGTGGCGCTGGGATGGCCACTCTCTCGATCACGCATCCTGACGTCCAGGACTTCATCACTGCCAAGGATCTCGAGCGCGAACGCGACGAAGGTGACATCTCGACGTTCAACATCTCGGTACTGGTGACGGACGAGTTCATGTGGGGAGAGGCGCAGCGTTCAGGTGGTGTGCTCCGTGACATCGCCCAGCATGCGTGGGCCACGGGCGAACCGGGACTTATCTATATAGACCGCATTAACGAGCACAATACGATGCTAGATTCGCTCGGTACCATAAAGAGTACCAATCCATGCGGCGAGATACCATTGTACCCTGGCGAACCATGCGACCTCGGGGCGGTGAACATCGCCGCTTACGTGCATACCCCCGGCAGAGGTATCGCTGGTTTCGACATGCCGACGTTCCGCCAAGACGTCGCGACCTGCGTTCGCTTCCTCGACGACGTACTGGACGTCAACCGCTTCGCGCTCGAAGACAACCGAGAGATGAGCATGAAGCTCAGGCGTCTCGGCCTGGGCGTCATGGGCCTGGCCGACGCCCTGATCAAGATGGGGTACGGGTACAACACGGAGGAGGGCCGCGAGGCGGTGCACACGATCATCACGGCGCTGCGTGAGGCTGCTACCGAAGCCTCCGAGGGCCTGGCGACCGAACGCGGCCCGTTCCCCCTCGCCGACCAGGCGGACATCGAGACCCCTCGCCGCAACGTTGCCATCCTCACCGTCGCGCCCACCGGGACCACCAGCATGCTCATGGGCGTCTCCTCGGGCGTGGAGCCCGTGTTCGCGCCGTTCATCTACCGGAAGATCGGCGCCGAGTACCACGCCCTCATCCATCCGCTGTTCCAGGAACTGCTGGACGGGCACCCTGCACCGGCCGGATACGCCAAGGGCGGGCAGTGGGACTGGGACGCCGTCGTCAAGGCCGTGCAGGACAACCACGGTTCGGTCCAGGGGCTCGACTTCATCCCTGAGGCCGTACGCCGCGTCCTGATCTGCGCCCACGACATCACGCCGTCCGACCACGTCAAGATGCAGGCGACCGTCCAACGGGCGTTCGACGGCGGGGCGAAGGTCGCGAACTCGATCTCGAAGACGATCAACCTTCCGAACTCGGCCACGGTGGAAGACGTCTACGAGGCCTACAAGCTTGCCTTCGAGACACAGTGCAAGGGCATCACCGTCTACCGCGACGGCTCGCGCGAGTTCCAGGTCCTCTCGACCACCAGCGAGAAGAAGACGCCCGAGACCCAGCCGGAAGCGCACCAGCAGGCGCCCGTCGGCGCGCCGGCGCTGAACGGCGGCACCGCCGCCAGTACCTCCCGCAACGGGGCAGGCAAGGCGCCGGTGGTGGTGAAGGCTCCGCCGGCCGATGTGAGCAGTGCACGAGCTGCCGTCGCCGCGAAGGCCGACCACCTGCCAGGCGAGCCGCTGTTCGAGCGGTCGGTGCGCCTCACCGGTTTCACCGACAAGGTGAAGCTGCTCGAGCCGAACGGTGAGAAGCGCGGCTTCTACGTCACGGTCAACAAGCAGGACGACTTCCCGACCGAGGTCTTCATCCAGTCCGGCAAGGGTGGCGACGAGGCCAACGCAGACAGCGAGGCGCTCGGCCGCGTCGTGTCCATCGCCCTCCAGTACGGCGTGCCGGCCGAGGCGATAATCAAGACTCTGCGCGGCATCAACGGCGGCATGTACGGCACCTATCAGGGCCGCATGGTGGCGTCGAAGGCCGACATCATCGCCGTCGCGCTCGAGACCGCCGGCGTCGAGAACGTCCTCAACCGCGGCAAGGGCTGCCCGGACTGCGGCGCGCCGCTGCGGTTCGAGGAGGGCTGCCAGAAGTGCGAGAGGTGCGGCTACAGCAAGTGCGGGTGAACCTCAGGTAGTCCCAAGCGCCTTTCACGGCGTTCATCGCTCGCCTCCCTATGGTCAGGCTCGAAGAGCCCCGTCGGACACGACCGTCGACGGCAGAGGCTAGAGGAGGCGAGCGATGTCCATCGAAGTGGCCGTGCTGGTAGGCAGCCTGCGAGACAAGTCCTTCAACCACCGCCTGGCGCTGGCGCTGCAGAAGCTGGGACCAAGCGACTGGAGCTACACGAACGTCCGTATAGACGAGGTTCCGTACTACGACGCCGATGACGAGGAACCGCTGCCCGCCAGCGTCAAGAAGCTCAAGGAGTCGGTCGAGGGGGCCGACGCGCTCATGTTCGTGACGCCGGAGTACAACCGGTCGGTGCCGGGTGTGCTCAAGAATGCCATCGACTGGGCGTCCCGCCCGTACGGTCAGAACTCCTTCGCAGGCAAACCAGCGCTCGTCGCTGGAACCTCGCCGGGGAACATAAGCACCGCGGTCGCGCAGGCGCACCTTCGTAGCATGCTCGCCTACCTCGACGTGCCCGCGATGGGACAGCCCGAGGTCTACGTGGCGTTCCAGCCTGACGACCTGATCGACATGGAGGGCAACGTGACCGCCAAGGACACCGAGGAGTTCTTCGGCACGGTGATGACGGCCTTCGAGGAGTGGGTCGCGCAGGTGCGGGCGGGTGCGAAAGCGGTCGAGAAGGTGAGCCAAGAGGGCTGAGCCTCGGCTGCGGGGCGCGGCAGTGCGGCAACTCGACCGTTGGTCGAGCGCCTAGAGGAGCTCGGCTGGCACCCGCATAATGCTGACGCGACGTCGTTAGCGGCGCTAGCCTCGCAACATGCTGAAGCTCAAGCGTGCGTACGACGAAAGGGCCGAGGACGACGGCACGCGGGTCCTGGTGGACCGGATCTGGCCGAGGGGCGTGACCAAGGAGCGCGCCGCCATCGATTGGTGGGCGAAGGGCCTCGCTCCCAGCGAGGACCTGCGCAAGTGGTTCTCGCACGACCCCAAGCGCTTCGATGAGTTCGCGGACCGCTACATGGGTGAGCTGCAGGGCAGCGCGGACCTAGACCGCCTCAGGAAGTTGTGCCTGGACGGCAACGTGACGTTGGTGTTCGGCGCGAAGGACCGTGAACACAACCAGGCCGTTGTGCTCAAGAAGTTGGTGGAGCGCGACGCTTAGCGGTCGTCTCCGCTGCCGTGCAACACTCCACGCGCCTTGCGGCTGGCCAGTTTCTCGAGGTTGCTCCGGCCTACCTCATCGAGGCTGAGGCCCAGATCCGCCGCCAGGTTCGCGATGTACCACATGACGTCACCCAGCTCTGCGGCCAGGGCGGTGCGTTGAGCCTCGCTAAGCTCCGCGCCCGGTACGTACGCCTCGTCTCGCATGAGCTTGCCCAGCTTCTCGGCCACCTCGCCTGCTTCGCCTGCCAGCTTGAGCGTGGGGTACAGCACCCTCACCTCTTGTGGGTAGAGCGCTGTCGACCGGGCCGCGTCCTGGTACTCGTCGAGGGTCATCCCGCGATGTTAACCGTCCGCTTCTCCCGCACGCACGTGCTGCCGCCCAGGCATCCGGCGAGAGCGACTCGGGACCGTAGACTCGCCTCATGACTTCGCCCGAGGACGCGGTCAGAGAGATCTGCCTCTCGTTCCCGGACGTGGAGGAGAGGCCAAGTCACGGCCATCCCGCCTGGTTCGTACGGGGCGGGCGCCAGTTCGCCGCCTTCCACGCTACGCACCACGACAACGTCCGCCCACACGTGTGGTGCGCGGCGCCTGCTGGGGCCCAAGCCGCCCTGGTCGCGGATCGACCCGACGTGTACTTCCGACCGCCGTACGTCGGTCAACGCGGCTGGCTGGGCGTGTACCTCGACGCCGGCCTAGGTCGAGAGGTGCTCGAGGGCCTACTCGTAGAGGCCTTCTGTTCGGTGGCGCCATCCCGTCTGCTGGCGCAGTTCGACACCAAAGGACGGGCTACGCAGCGTGGCCGGGGCGCGTCATGAGCCCGCGACAAGCAGTGGCTGCCGATACGACATCCGCGAGTAGGGAAGACGGCTCCGGGCGCGACGCGGAACGGCCTACGGCGGGGCGGTTACTCATCTACGGCGCCAACGGCTTCGTGGGTCAGGAGGCCTCGCGCGCGGCCCGGGCTCGGGTCTGGGAACCGGTCCTGGCGGGCCGGAACGCCGACGAGGTCGTGAAGCTGGCCAGGGAGCAGGACCTCGAGGCGCGGGTCTTCTCGCTCGAGGACGGGCCAAGCGTACGAGAGGGACTGTCCGGCGTGACGGTCGTGCTCAACATGGCGGGGCCGTTCCAACACACGTACCGCCCGTTGGTCGAGGCTTGCCTGGACGTTGGCGCCCATTACGTCGATATCACTGGGGAGATGGACGTGCTCATCGGCATCGAGGACTATGACGCCGATGCGCGGGAGCGCGGGGTGATGCTACTGCCCGCGGCCGGCCTCGACTCGGTGCCCGCCGACTGCCTGGCTGCGTACCTGCACCGGCGTCTACCGACCGCGACGCGGCTACGGCTCGCCGTTCAGACCACAGGTCCGGCCGGCCTGCCGCCGGGGACGCTGAAGACGATGATCAGCCTCGCGCACCTGCCCGACCGCGTGATCGAGAACGGCGAGCCCGTGGAGGCCAGCGGTTCCGCCGCCGGGACGGTCGACTTCGGGGAAGGGCCCGTGGCAACCGTGCGTTACCAGGCGGCCGACACGCTCGTTGCCTCACGCACCACCGGGATAGGGGACGTGGAAGCGTACGTTGCGCTGCCGCTCTTGACCCGTGCCGCCTACCTGGGGGCCAGGACCCTGCGCACGCTCTTGCGGCCGCCGTTCGTGCGGAGCATCCTCGGTCGGTTGGCATCCGGCGGCTCTACGGAGGAACAGAGACGGCAGTCGCGGACCGTGGTATGGGCGGAGGCGAAAGACGACGCCGGCGGACGTGCGGCCGCCCGGCTCCACGGACCAGAAGGAGCGGTCGTTTGGACCGTGAGCATGGCGCTGGACGTCGTGGGCCGCGCCCTGTCCGGCCGGGCGGTTCCGGGGCTGCAGACGCCCGCCGGGGCGTTCGGGCCCGACCTGGCGTTGGAGACGCCGGGGGTGACGCGCGAGGACGCGTGACCAGGGAACGCGACACGTCCGGTAGGCCGAGGCGGCTTGTCGTGGCAAGCGGTTGAAACTGGGTGTCCTTAAACGAAAGAAGCGCGCTTCCCGCGCGCTGATAAAGAGAATCATACTCCAATATGCACGATTCGTCAAGATGATGCAGGGATGTTGCCAGGGGGCCCGCCGAAACCATGCGCCGCGCACCCCGATACGGTCTCCAGGAGCACGGTTGGGCGGTCAAGCCGTGGATGTGCTTCCGGGCGTCAACAGCCGGCCCACAAAGCCACGGAATGACGCCGGCCCGCCCGGCGCCCGAACGTCGGCGCGTTCCTTTACTGCCCCCTGACGCTCTGCTAGACTGGCGTCCGTTGTCTCGAGGCCGAGGCCTTGAGACCGTGCCGCGTTCGGCGGTAGCTCAGTGGCAGAGCGATCGGCTGTTAACCGATTGGTCGTAGGTTCGAATCCTACCCGCCGAGCCAACGAGAAGCCCGACCAGGACACCATTCCTCGGTCGGGCTTCGTCTTCCCATCACCGCACCCTGCCTTCACTTCTTCGGCCTGACGATCTGCATCGTGGCGGGGTCGAACCCGTAGTGGCGCGGCAGCACGTGCACGGTCACGCCGGAGAGCGCGATGATGTCGTGGTCGCCGGCGTCGGCGGCGTTCGAGAAGCTGACCCTCCCGTCGAAGATGGTGACGGCCCCGCTGCCGAGCACGCTGAACTCCTCGCCCAGCCTGACGTCTAGAGCCGTGTTCTCGTCGAGGCCGATCCCCAGGACCTGGGAGTTCTGAGCGAAGACCGTCAGGAACCTCGGCACGCGGCCGCGCTCGTTGAAGTGCGTGTCCACCATGGTGTCGCGGATGAACCCGAGCCCGGGGCCGACGTGTACGTCGGAGCGCCGCACGCTGCCGCCTCCCGGCCCGCTGAGGATCATCACGCTGCCCATGGCCACGGCCCCGGCGCTGGTCCCACCGACCAAGAAGCCGCCGGTGTTGTGCCGTTCCCGCAGGAGGTCCCCGAAGCGAGTACCAGCGACGTGCATGGTCAGGCGCAACTGGTCGCCGCCGGTGAAGTAGACGGCTGTTGCCTCCTCAAGGTGGTCGAGCAGCTGCTTCCGCTCGCCTGCCGCCCTGTCCTGGAACGCGCTCGCCCACACCTGCGCCGCGCCGAGGCGCTGGAAGATCCGTTTGTATTCGGGCAGAAGCTGTTGCGGCTCGCGCGTGGCCGCCGCCACCACGAGGACCTTGGCCTCATCACCGCCAGCCAGGTCGAGGAAGTGAGAGAGCACCTCGAGCGAAGGGTCACGACGTTCGGAGCCGCCTACCAGCAGTAGGCGACCGCGTCTCGACCTTGAGCGATCTGGCATCGGGTCCCTCCGCTGGCTAGGCGATGGTGATCACAGTAGGAGACGGGCCGGATCGCTGACCCGCCCGGGCGCGGTCGTCTCACGCAAGCCTAGGTTAGTTGCACGCTTTTCATCGCTGACGCGACTACAAACGTGTCACTGGCGCGCAACGAGCATCTCTACCGAGCAGCTCTTCGAAGAGCCGCGAGGAACGCCGGCGCCATGGAGGAGAAAGGTGCGTATCGCCGGGATAAGGAATCTGAACGGCCCCAGCGTCTATCACGCGCGGCCGGTGTTGTTGATGGAGCTCCATCTCGAAGAGCTCGACGAGAAGGAGACCCGGGAGTTCCCAGGTTTCAACGAGGCGCTCCTGTCGGTGCTGCCAGGCCTACGCCAGCATCACTGCGGGTTGGGACGAGAGGGCGGATTCGTCGAACGACTCTTCACCGGCACCTTCTTCGGACATGTGGTCGAGCACGTAGCACTGGAGATGGCGGGTCTCATCGGCTCGCCGGTCACGTACGGCAAGACGCGGGCGGGCGAAGAGCCGGGCATGTACCGGGTGATCGTCCGCTATGCATCGGAGCATGCGATGCGCCGTCTCCTCACCGGAGCGGTCGACCTGGTGGAAGGGCTGCTCCGAGGCGAGAAGGTCGACGTGAGGGTGATCCTGGCAGAGGCCGAGGCTGCCGCCCGCGCGAACGACCTTGGCCCCAGCACCTCAGCGATCGTCGGGGCCGCGGCCAGACG
This sequence comes from Trueperaceae bacterium, assembly GCA_035654755.1. Lineage (GTDB taxonomy): Bacteria > Deinococcota > Deinococci > Deinococcales > Trueperaceae > DASRWD01. Next base: position 7,051 of record DASRWD010000018.1, on the reverse strand, counting down.
TGGCGTCCCGTGGCGCAGGCTCAACGACGCCAACCTCGTGCAGCTTGGTCACGGGCACAAGCGACGTCTCATACAGGCGTCGATAACGGGCGCCACCAGCCATGTTGCCGTGGAGATCGCCTCGGACAAGGGCCTCACGAAGCACCTGTTGAGGGAGGCAGGCGTTAAGGTTCCGGACGGCACGGTGGTCGATGACCTGGACGGCGCTCTGAAGGCGTTGCTGGACATGGGTGGCCCCGTCGTGGTCAAGCCGCTGGACGGCAACCAGGGCAAGGGGATCACCCTCGGAGTCACACAGCCCGTGCGTCTACTGGGTGCTTACCAGCTCGCCAGGCGCTACTCGTCGCAGGTGATCATCGAGCGTCAGTTACAAGGCAAGGACTATCGGGTGCTCGTCGTGGGCGGTCGGGCGGTCAGCGCCAGCGAGCGTCGGCCGTGTGAGGTCGTGGGCGACGGCGCGAGCACTGTCGAGCAGCTCATACACATCGTGAACTCCGACCCCAAGAGGGGAGAGGGTCACGAGAGGCCCCTGACGCGGATCGCCATGGACGACGAGCTGGTGGAGCGCCTCGGGGAAGTCGGCATGAGCCTCGAATACGTCCCGGCGCCTGGCCAGACGGTGGTGCTCAAGCGGCACGCCAACCTATCGGTAGGTGGCACGGCGGTGGACGTCACGGACCTCGTTCATCCCGAGACCAGGAAGGCATGCGAGCGCGCTGCGACCCTGATCGGCCTGGACGTGTGCGGAGTCGACCTCGTCACCAGCGACATCGCCAAGCCCATGGACGGGGGCATCGTCGAGGTGAACGCGGCCCCAGGCCTGCGCATGCACGTCAGCCCCAGTGAAGGGCAGGCGCGCGCCGTGGGTGACGCGATCGTCTCCCACCTGTTCCCTCAAGGCGAGGACGGCAGGATACCGATCTGCGCCGTGACCGGTACGAACGGCAAGACGACGGTGACCAGACTCCTGGGACACGTTCTGGGCGGCGCTGGCGAGCACGTCGGCATGACGACGACCGACGGTGTCTATTCAGGCGGCGAGCTGGTACGGCGAGGAGACAACACCGGGCCGGCCTCAGCCAGGTCTGTGCTCTCGGACCCTGCGGTGACTGCCGCGGTGCTGGAGACGGCACGCGGCGGGATCCTTCGGCGAGGGCTGGGCTACGACTGGTCGGACGTCGGGATCGTCACCAACGTCACGCGGGACCACGTGGGCCAGGACGGCATCAGTGATGTCGAGGACCTCGTGTGGATCAAGTCGTTGGTCGCCGAGCGTGTTCGTGACGGCGGGACCCTCGTCCTCAACGCCGACGACCCAGAGTCGGCGGGCATGGCCGACCTGAAGCGTGTCGACGTCTCCAGGCTGAGCCTCGTCTTCTACTCGGTCTCTGGCGCCTCGCAGCGGTACCGACTCCATGTCGCCACGGGGGGCCTCGGCTACACCGTGCGCGACGGCGCGATCGTGCGAGAAGGGGACGGTCGCCGTCAGGTCGTAGCACGGCTTGCCGACGTGCCTCTGCTGGCCAACGGCCCGGCGTTCCAGGTCGAGAACGCGCTGGCCGCCGTCGCCGGTGCGATGGCGCTCGGCTACGACGCCGCCGTCGTAGCTCGGGGTCTGGCGACCTTCGACAACGGCAAGCACAACCGCGGTCGAGCGAACCTGTACGCGCTGGGAGCGGGCTGCGTAGTGCTGGACTACGGTCACAACCCCGCTGCCTTCCGTGCGTCGGCGGAGCTGGGAGCCGGCTGGGGCGGACCCGTGATAGGGGTCATCGGTGCGCCAGGAGACAGGCGCGATGACGTCATCCTGGAGTCGGCCTCGATCGCTGCCGCTGCGTTCGATCGGTTGCTTATCCGCGAGGACGTCGACCGGAGGGGTAGAGCGCCAGGCGAGGTGCCCGCGCTCATCCGCGCTGAGGTGGCCCGCGTGGCACCGGGACTCCGCAGCGAGGTGGTGAGGGACGCCTGCGCCGCGCTCAGACGGATGGCACCGGACGTGCAGGCGGGCGCGATGCTCATGTTCTATTACGAGGACTACGAGGAGGCCCACGCCACGCTGCTGGACATGGGCGCCCGCCCCATCTCCTCGCTGTCGGCCGTGCGGCCCGTGAGCGACGACGCGGTCCAGAGCGTAGGTAGGCCGGCCGCTGGGAGCTGATCCGTAGAGCGACGCGGTACCCGTCATGCCCGAGCCGGTCACGCCGGCACGGGTCCCCGCCGACACACTTTAGTGAGCACTTGACTTTCAGCGACTCGAGCCGTAATACTTTAGTCCATGCTTCAGCATCCCACCTCGGACGCGGTCTTCGACGCGCTTGGCGACGGCACCAGGCGCGCGATCGTAGAGCGGTTGACGACGGGTCCGGCTTCGGTCAGTGCACTGGCCGAGCCGCTTGGTGTGACGCTCGCGGCGGTCCTTCAACATCTACAGGTGTTGGAGCGCGCGAGGCTCGTGTCGACCGCGAAGGAAGGCAGGGTCCGCATCTGCCGTTTGGAAGCGCCGGGCCTTGACACGGCGCGCGACTGGATCGACGACCGGAGGCGGGAGCAGGAGCGCAAGCTGGATCGCCTGGCCGAGGTGCTGGGCGAGTAGGACGCGCGCGTTCGAGGCGCGGCAAGGAGGTTGATATGGCGGTGAGTGCGGTTCAGGACAAGGTGACCCACGAAGGCTTCACGATCGAGCGGCGGTACACGTCGAGCGTCGACAAGGTGTGGAACGCGTTCGAGGACCCCCAGGTGAAGCGCCGGTGGTTCGCCGAGGGCGAAGGTTTCGAGGTGATCGACTACGGGCTCGACTTCCGGGTGGGCGGGAGGGAGCACGCCAGCTTCAACGTCGTGAACGCCCCAGTGCAACTAGGCGTCATCAGCAACGAGGCGCGTTACTTCGACATCAGGGACCGTAAACGCATCTCGCTCGCTTACTCGATGTCGAACGACGGGACTCCTTTCTCCACGTCGCTCGTCACGATCTCCTTCGAAGCGGATGGGTCTGGGACCCTCCTGACGTTCGAAGAGACGGCGGCGTTCTTCGAAGGCTCGGACGGACGGAAGATGCGAGAGGCGGGCTCGCGAAGCCTTCTCGAGGGCCTGGCCAAGGAGCTCGGCGAGGAGTGGAGGTCCATCGACTGGAGCGCCTGAGCGGCGAACCGCTCCCGATAAGGTCCGGGCATGCCCGACCGCGTCCGATCCGCGGCCGGGCATGCTCCAGTTCGGCTAGTTGGCGGCTGAAGCCTGGGCGCGCTTGCGGGCAGCGCCCATGGGGTTGGACACGGCGTGGCGCGCGGCCGCCCACGCCTTCTTAAGCTCCAGCTCTTCCGGGTCCAGGGAGGCGTCCGGCGCGTCAGCGAAGCGCGCCACCTCGTCTGCCTTGGCGTTCAACACTGTGTTGAGGACGGCGTGCAGCGAGTCGCGCACGGCCAGCCCCTCGCGCATCATGTCCTGCATCTCGAGCACGCGGTTGACGAGCTCCTCATGGCTCATCGTCTCGAGTTCGGCGCGGGTCCTCTGCATGCACCGAGTCTAGCGCCTCAGGGCCGGGTTCGCGGACGTGCGTCGCGCATCTGGCCGGGGCCTCCAGGTGCCCGGTCGAGCGGGGTTATCGTGCCGCATGCGACAAGACGTCACGCGGCTCGGCGTCGCCGATCTGGGCGGCGCGTACCGTTCGGGCGAGCTGGATCCGATCGACGTCGTCCGAGCCCTCTTCGACCACGTCCGCGCGCACCCGCACGGCGACCTGGTCTACAGGAAGCTCACCGAGGAGAGGGCGCTGGCGCAGGCCGAGCGGGCCAGCCGCATGTTCGCGTCCGGTGTGGACTGCGGACCCCTCCAAGGTGTGCCGGTGGCGGTCAAGGACCTCGTCGACATGGAAGGCGAAGTAAGCGCGGCTGGCTCGAAGGTGCTCCTGCGCGAACGTCAACCCGCCAGAGAGGACGCCCCCGTGCTGGCCAGGTTGGACGCGGCCGGCGCGGTGTTCATCGGCCGCACGAACATGACCGAGCTGGCCTACTCGGGCGTCGGCATCAACCCGCACTTCGGCACGCCACCATGCGCGCTCGACAGCGAACGAGTGCCGGGCGGGTCCTCATCGGGCTCCGGGGTCGCGGTATCGAGCGGCATGGCCACTGTCGCGGTCGGGTCCGACACCGGCGGCAGCGTGAGGATCCCGGCGGCGGTCAACGGCGGGGTTGGCCTGAAGACGACCGACGGTCTCATACCGACGGCCGGCACGGTGCCGCTCTCAACGACCCTGGACACGCTGGGGCCAATTGCGCGCGATTGCGACGACGCCTGGGCGCTGTTCACGTCGATGGCCGCCGAGAGAGCCGAGCCGCTGGCCGAGCCCGCAGCGAGGCTGACGCTGTTGGCTCCCACCACGCTGCTGACCGAGGGGCTCGACCCGGAGGTGGAGAGCGCGTACCACGCGGCGCTCGCCCTTCTCGAGAGCTTGGGTCACGAGGTGAGGACGGCGCCCCTCGAGGCACTGGCCGAGGCACCGGCCCTGTTCCGGCGGTACGGCAGCTTCGCCAGCCACGAAGCGTGGGCGATGTACGAGCGGGAGTTGGTGGAGCACGGAGACGAGGTCGACCCGCGGGTCGCACACCGCATCCTCGAGTACGCCGACAGGCCGGCGAAGGACTACATAAGGCTGACGCTCGCCATGCGAGAGCTGAGGCAGCGCTTCTGGACGGAGCTGGCTGGCGTCGACGCCATCCTGGCACCCACCCTCCCGATCCTTCCGCCGCGGATCGCGGACCTCGGAGAGGACGAAGAGTACTACCGCGTCAACGCACTGTTGCTCCGCAACACCGCGCCCTTCAACATGCTGGGCTGCCCGGCGGCGAGCGTGCCGTGCGCCGCCACGAACACGGGCCTCTCGGTCGGCTTCATGGTCGTCACCCGGCCCGGGGAGGAAGAGCTGGCGCTAGGCATCGGTCGCCAGGTGCAGCGTGGAAGCGCAGGTCAATCGGCGACGTACAGGTAGAGGACCTCGGCAACGAGTGCAGGGGTCGTGACACCCTCTGCAGTCACCTCGCATGCGATCTTGGCGAGCACGCGCCCCTCGCCCTTGGGCTGCAGGTCAACGACGCGGCCGGTCAGCCTGACAGATGAGCCGGATGGCAGAGGCGAAGGGAACCGCACCTTGTCGATCCCGTAGTTGATGACCGTCACGCCCTGCGGGAACAGGCCGGTCGTCGTGAGCAGGTGGACGAGCAGCGAGAGGGTCAGGTAGCCGTGTCCCACGGTGCCCCCGAACGGCCCGGCGGCCGCGCGATCGCGGTCGACGTGGATCCACTGGTGATCGAGCGTGGCGTCCGCGAAGGCGTCTATGCGCTCCTGCGTCACCTGGACAGCGTCGCTGGGACCGAGCTCCTTGCCCAACATGCCGTCGAGGAACGCGAGCTTCGAGGTGTTCATCCGGGTCGACGTCCTCCGTTCGCCGCTGCGCCCTCCTGCTGCGGCCCTGCAGCCGGGCGAGGGCGCGGCAAAGCCGAACGTACCAGTGCCAGCACTCCGAGTGCAGCCAGGATGCCACTCGCGTACTTGACCAGTACGTCCGTGACGATCACCTGCGTCATCCATCCGGCCGTGGCGAACTCCTCGCCGGCGAACGCCAGCACGGTGAAGACGATCGTGTCGATCGGAGCGCTGACCGCGTTGGAGGTCGCGACCCTGCGGATCCAACGTCTGCTCCTCAGCCGATGGAACACCTCCGTGTCGGCGGTCTCCGCCAGCAGGATGCTCAGGAAGCTGACGGCCACGTAGCGCAGCGGTGTGCCTAGAGCCGCCGCCAGGGCCACGTTGGCGATCGCGGCCAGCAGGATCATGCGGTAGACCGTCGGGCGCCCGAAGGCGTGCACACGGTCGCGTTGGGTGAAGGTGACGCCGAAGAAGAGAGTGCCCACGTTCACGAGGAAGAAGCTCCCGACGGGCAGGAAGCTGTCGAGAGTGAAGTTGGCGAGCAGCGTGCACGCGACGTACACGCATACCGCCTGCGCCAGGCCCGCCGGGCGCATCTCTCGCAGGACGGCAGCGAGCACGACCGCGCTCAGGGGACAGAGGAAGTACCGGAAGTCGGCCGCTGGCGTGACGAGGGTCGCTGCGGCCGAGGCGAGCCCTACCATGAGCGCGCCGGCCAGCCAGGTCATCGCGGCACGCCTTGACAGCCGCATGGTCAGGTCTGCCAGGGGTCCCGCGAGCACCGCGCCCAACAGGGGGATAGCGGCCAGCGGCAGGCGCTCGGGCGGCTCCTGACCGAACCTTGCGAGCCAGTAGAGAGCTGCGGGACCCAAACCCGCAGCCAACGCCGTCAGGAACACCAGGAGGCCCGCCACGACCGTCAGGTGACGACGGGGTCCGGGACCGCCCGGCGCCGTTCGATCTCGATCTGCGAGTGGGCGCACCGGCGTTATCGTTGACCATGCCTTCCGTTGAGGACAAGCGTGCGGATGACGGACACGAGCGACGCTACCTGGGAACGGTACCGGACACGCTGCTCGAGACGTTGGGGATCGTGATCGTCGCGGCTGACGAGAGCCTGGTGAAGGCCACGATGCCCGTCACGCCCAGGCATCATCAGCCGCACGGCATCCTCCACGGAGGGGCCTCGGTGGCGCTGGCCGAGACCGTAGCGAGCGTTGGCGCCAGCCAAGGGCTGCCGGAGGGTCACCGTGCCGTCGGGCTCGAGATCAATGCCAACCACTTACGCCAGGTCGCTTCGGGCACCGTGCACGCCGTTGGCCTACCTCTTCACCGCGGGCGGCGGACGCACGTGTGGCAGGTAGAGGTGCGGGACGAGGCTGGCAAGCTCGTGTGCGTCTCGCGCTGCACGGTGGCGATCATCGAGGGTTGAAGCTTCCGAAGAAGAGGGGCGGAGCACTTGCTCCGCCCCTCCAGGCTGGTCGGGGCGAGAGTGTCTGGTTTCAAGACATATGCGACACCTGATAGGCGACACATGAGTCGCGACATACGCGACAGTTCTTTTCATGTCCAAGCGCAGGGTTGCGGTTCTTCAGGTTTTGTCTGGTGGGATGTCGGTTACCGCTGCAGCTAA
>DASRWD010000017.1:0-5504 GCA_035654755.1 Trueperaceae bacterium | reverse complement strand
CGATAGAGGGGGCCGAAGTAGACGTTGTCGAGCGCCATATCGTGATGGCGCAGCGGCCACCCCGCCTGCTGGGCCTCCGTGTAGAAGGGGTTCCGGTCAGCCACATGGAGTCAGGCGCAGCCGACGTCGAACGGCGCACCGAACTCGCGCTTCGACGTGAGGGCGCGGCCGCCTATCCGTCCCGACGCCTCCAGGACGGTGCACCTGACGCCTTCATGTTGAAGGACCTTCGCGGCTCCCAGGCCTGCCGCACCGGCTTGTAGGCGACTGTCACCCGAAGTGATAGCCCCGCACGTGGATGGGTCCGGCTATCTCGGCGAGCCGTACGGCCTTGAGCGTGAGTTGGTGGCCCGTGTCCTCGACGATCCCGTCGACGACGAGCATCGAGGCGTCGCGCAGCAGTACGCGCTGCTCGTCCCAGAGGTCGGGAGAGATGATCACCTGCGCACGTACCGGCCCGTCCTCGATCACGAAGAACGCGAACCCCTTCGCGGTGCCTGGCCGCTGGCGACCGACGACCAACCCTGCGGTCAGCACCTGCGTCTTGCGTGGGGTGCGACGTAGGCGCAGCAGCGGCACGCAGCCGATCTCGCGGAGCTGGTCGCGCACGAGGTCGACGGCGTGGACCTCGAGCGTGCTCATGCGCGTCGTTTGGTAGTCCCACACGAACCGCTCGGGGAGCGTCATCCGCGGCAGGTCCGGAGTCTCGACCGGCACGGAGAACAGCGGCCTGCTGCCCGGCTCCGAGGAGTTCGCCAGCACGCCGGTACGGTAGAGAGCCTCGCGCCTCGGCTGCACCTCGTCGAAGGCCCCGGCTCGGACCAGCGCCTCTACGACGTCGCGCTCCAGTGCGACCCTCTCATGGAGGTCCTCGACGCCTCGGAAGGGACCGTGGACCAGCCGCTCGAGCATGATCTTCCTCGCCGCATCCTCGGAGACGCCGGTGATGCCGGACAGGGGAGGGCGGATCGCCTTGACGCTCGCCGGCTTCCGGCCGCCTGCTGCGTCCGCCGACAGCCGGCCGTCCTCGTCGCCTGCTGACTGCCGACCTTGGCCGTCACCAGAAGCACGCCCCCCGCGCTCGGCCGTGTGCCCTACGACGTCCGTGACGCGCTCCACTCGAAAGTGGAGACCGGAGCGATTGACGTCGAACGGCAGGAACGGCACGCCCCAGTCGCGGGCCTCGTGCCTCTTCGTCTGGCGCGACCACATGCCGGGCTCCTCGGTGAGGATCGCGGCCATGTACTCGGCTGGGTAGTGCACGCGCAGCCAACCGCTGGCGTACGCGTGCAGCGCGAACGCCCAGGCGTGGGACTCGGCGAAGCCGAACCCCTGGTAACCCTTCACGGCATCGAAGACGGTCTCTGCCTCCTCGCGCGTGGCGCTCACGTGCCGCCTTGCCCCTTCGATGAAGCGCTCCCTGTCCGGCTCGATGTCGGCGAGGTCCCCGAAGCCGGAAACCTTCTTGCGGAACCTGTCGGCCTCGATCCAGCTCATGCCTGCGAAGTGCACGGCGATCCTCAGCACGTCCTCCTGGAAGAGCAGGACGCCGTAGCTCTTCGCGAGGACCGGTTCGAGGGAGGGGTGCCAGTAGGTGATCGGTTCGAGCCCCTGTCGCCTGCGCAGGTAGGGGTGGACGGTCCCCGACTGGATGGGGCCGGGCCGGATGAGGGCGATCTGGTGGGAGAGGTCCTTGAGGTTGCGGCTGCGCATGACCCGGCTGGTGTGCTGCTGGCTGGGGCTCTCGACCTGGAAGAGACCGAGCGTAGCTCCCACCGATATCAGGTCCCACACGCGTTCTTCGTCCGGCAGGTCGGCGAGGTCCAGCCACACTCCCTCCAACCTGAAGACCTCCTCGCGGGCGCGCTCCAGCGCGGCGAGCATCCGCAGGCCCAGCAGGTCGAGCTTGATCAGACCCATCGCCTCGGCGTCGTCCTTGTCTAGCTGCAGGAGCTTGATGCCGCCCGAGGAGCGCTCCAACGGCGAGTAGTGGGTCAAGGGATCGCGCGAGAGCACCACGCCACCTGCGTGGGGCGCGATGTGCCTGACGTGCTTGCGTTCCATGCGCCCCAGCAGCTCGATGAACACGTCGGCCACCGGCGCGTCGCCGAGGACCTCACGTAGCGCGACCTCGGCTTTCTCCACGGCCGCGGGTCGCAGGCCGCGGAAGTCGCGACCCAGCGCCTTCGTGAGCCGGTTGCGCAGTTCGGGCGGCAGGCCTAGCGCGCGGCCCAGGTCCTGTACCGCCAGCGGCATGCGGTAGGTGATCTTGTTGCACACCATCGCCTCTGTCGTGGCGCCGAAGCGCTCCTCGACCCAGTCGAGGACCTCGTCGCGCCGCGCGGACGAGATGTCTATGTCCACGTCGGGCATGCTCGTCTTGCCGGTGTGGAGGAAGCGCTCGAAGAGCAGGTCGTGCTTTAGGGGGTCGGCCTGCGTGACCCCGAGCAGGTAGCAGACGATGCTGGCCGCGGCGGACCCCCGGCCGGCCGCGAGGATGCCACGCTGCCGGCAGTAGTCCGTCACCTCGGCAGCCACAAGGAAGAAGTCTGCGAGCCCCAGGGCTCGGACCGTTGCCAGCTCCTTCTCGAGGCGTTGCCTGGCGGTGACGAGCGTCTCGCCCTCGTAGCGTTCGAGCAGGGCGGCGTAGCACCGCTCCACGATGTGCTCCTCTGCGCTGCGCCCGTCCGGCACGCGGGCCTTTGGGGGCACCAGACGGTCGGGCAGGAGCTCGAAGTGGCAGCGCTCGGCTACCCAGTCGGCGTTCAGGGCACCCTCGGCGAACGGCAGTCGGGAGGCGACCTCGTCGGGGGAGGGGAGGTACTGGCAGGCGTTCTGAGGACGCCGCCCATGAGGCTCCTGCACGCTGAGGCCCAGCCGCCCGCACGTGAACGCGTCGTAGAGGCGGTAGTCGTCGGGGTTCAGGTAGCGCACCTGCGGCGCGCTGACGACGGGTAGGGAGAGGCTCTGTGCCAGGCGTCTCAGCGCCCGGGCGCGACGCTCGTCCCAGCGGTAGCGGTCGTGGAAGAGCTGTACGTACATGCGGTCCTGGAACGCCCCACCCAACTGCCTGAGCGCGTCCTCGAGCTCACCGATCCGCCGCTGGGCCAGGAGCCTCGCCGGCAGGCCATCCCGGCCGCCCGTCAGGAGCACGAGGTCGTGGGTGTGCGCCAGCAGGACGGGGAAAGGGACGTCGCGCTCGTCGCGTTCGTGAGCCTGCGAGACGAGGCGGCACAGCGTCCCGTAGCCGGCGCGCGAGGCCGCGATCAGCACCAGCGGGTAGACGTCGTCCTCCAGGCGCACCGGGACGGTGGCGCCGATCAGCGCCCTGATCCCGTGCTCCCGCGCCGCTTGGAACAGCTCGACGCCGCCTGTGACGTTGAGGTCGTCGGTGAGCGCGACGTAGCGGTAGCCCAGCTCGGCGGCGCGCTTCACCAGGCTCGTCGGGCTGGCCGTGCCTCCGCCGAAGCTGAAGTAGGAGTGCGTGTCGAGGAGGGCGGAGAGGCGGCTCCTGACGCGGCCCAGCGCGGCCTCCGGCCCGCCCACCGCCGGGTCCGGCTCCGGCGCTCCCGGGCGGGACGCGGGCGTGCGCCTCAGCGGACGCACGTGACCAAGCTCCAACCGCCGAGCGCGGGCCGGTTCAGCTCCAGAGAGCGGCGACAGGAGCCGCGAAGAGCCGGTCCCCGAACGACAGCACGGAGTCGCCATCGTGGAGAAGCACCCCGCAAGCGAAGCGCTCGTCCAGATGGTCCCGCAGCCTGGCTAGCGCTCTGAAGTCGCTCTCCCGGATCGTGGCTGCCGCCTTGACCTCGATGGCCGCCACGGACCCGCCCGGCGCTTCCACCACGATGTCCACCTCGGAGCCGTCGCGGTCGCGCAGGTGGAAGAACCGTAGGTCGTCGTCGCGCCAGCTCGCCTGCTTCACCAGCTCCTGGAACACGAACGTCTCCAGCAGAGGACCGTAGAGACGGCGGTCGCGGTAGACGGCCTCGGACGTCAGGTTCAGGACCCCCACGGCCAGACCGGTATCGCCGACGTGGAGCTTCGGCGTCTTTACGAGACGTTTCAGGCGGTTGTCGTGCCAGGCGGGCAACTCGACCAGCAGGAACAGGCGCTTGAGCAGAGAAACGTACGTCGTGATGGTGGGGCGGGAGACCTGGAAGGGAGCCGCCAGCTCGGTGAAGTTCAGCATGCTGGCCGTGTGGGATGCGGCCACTTGCAGCAGGCGGGGGAGCGTCTCGGCGGACGTGACCCTCGCGATGTCCTGCACGTCGCGCTGCGTCAGCGCCTGGCTGTAATCGCGGTACCAGGCGCGCCGACGAGCCTCGGTCCCGCGCGTCAGCGCCGTGGGGTAGCCCCCAGCCACTACCCGCTCCGTCAGCCTGATGCCCAGGCGTTCCGTGCGCTCCCCCCGGAAGCCTGCCGTGATCAACCTCTCCAGGAAGCTCGGCTCCGACCTCTCCAGCTCCACCTGAGCCAGCGGGTGCAGCGGGACGGTCTCCAGCCGACCCGCCAAAGAATCGGAGAGCCCCGGTGTCAAGAGGAGGTCGGCCGAGCCGGTGAGCAGGAAGCGCCCCGCCCTCCTGTCCTCGTCCACCGCCCGCTTGAGGGCGGTGAACACCTGGGGTGCGCGCTGGACCTCGTCTATGACGGCGCGTTCCGGCAGGTCGTCCACGAAGCGGATGGGGTCGGCGGCCGCCGCTGCGCGCGTCACGTCGTCGTCGAACGTGAAGTAGCCGGAACCCATCTCGGCCGTTAACGAGCGGACCAACGTCGTCTTGCCGCTCTGGCGCGGTCCTTGCAACAGCACGACTGGCGAGTCGGCTAGCGCCTGAAGCAGCCGATCGCGCACCAACCTCGGGACGGTCTCGGGTCCCAGCATCGGCGAAGTGTAAGTGATGTGTGCGGCAGAACGCAAATAAAGTGCTTGGCAGAACGTAAACGTAATGGCCGGAGAAACGCAAGAGGGTGTCGCCGAGGCCCCGGGTCAGTCGCTGACCCTGGCTACCCACCAGTCGCGGCCTTGTTTGAACAGCTCGGCTCTGACGCCACCCTCCAGCTCGACGAAGAAGTAGTCGCGGTGCAGCTCCTCTGTCTCCCACCAGCGGCCGTCGTAGCGCCAGCGATCGAGGACGCAGAGCACGCGCCTTGGACGGCCACCGGCGCCGCTGACCCTGCCGTGCGACCCCGGCTGGCGCCACGCCACGGTTGCCGGCGCGCCTCCCTGGGCATACGTGACTACCGCTGGCGTCATGAGCAGGCGCATGGCAGACCTTCCTCACGCCGCCTCGAGGACGTACTCCTCGGTGTAGCGCTGACGCGGTCCGGCTGTGAGCGCGTTCTTGCCGGCCCGCGCCGCGCCGTCTTCCTCGGCGCGGGTCCCAGCGGCCTCAGGCGCCGGCGACCGGTCTGCGGCCTGTCCGGTGAACAGGGCATCTAGGTAGGACGCCGCTGCTGAGGCGGCGTCGGCAGGTGGCGTGGTGACCTGTGGGTGCACCGGCGCG
>DASRWD010000016.1:0-19905 GCA_035654755.1 Trueperaceae bacterium | reverse complement strand
GGGCCGCGCGTGAGCAGCAGGGCCGTGAGCGCTCCGACGATAGTCAGGTAGAAGAGGTTGTTCGGCCCGGCCAACAAGCCACGTGGCTCCAGCAGCGTGAGGCTGAGGAAGTACGCGGCGGCGCCGCCGGCCAACGTGAAGACGCCGCTGGCCACGGTGCTGCCCAGCCGCTCCTCCGGTAAGCCCGCCTGTCGGTCGTCGCCTTTGGCCACGTCACCATGCCCCCGATGCTCTGCGGCAGTACCGTTCAACTTCCCTCCCACACGACCGCGAGCGCTTCGGTCAGCGTACCGACACCGCGCACCCTTTCGGAAGACCGCGGGCCCACGACCTGGTCGAATCCGGCCCGCTCCGCCTCCTGCACGCGCCTGCCGAGCTGGCTGACGCTGCGGAGCTCGCCTGCGAGGCCGACCTCGCCGACCAGGGCCGTAGACTCTCCGACCGTCCTGTTCGTGACGGCGGAGTAGGCGGCGACGGCAACGGCCAGGTCTGCTCCGGGGTCGGTCACCCGTAGGCCGCCCGCAACGTTCACGTACACGTCGAGCCCGTCGAGCGGCAATCCCAACCGGCGTTCGAGCACCGCGAGGACCACGTCGACGCGCCTCTGGTCCAGGCCCTGGACGACACGGCGCGGCGCGGCGTACGGGCTCTTCGAGGCGAGGGCCTGCACCTCGAGCAGCAGTGGCCTCTGACCCTCCATCACGGCCGCCACCACCGACCCGGGCACGCCGATCGGCCGCTCGGCCAGGAAGGCCGCCGACGGGTTGGGAACGTCCTTCAGGCCGCCTTCCGTCATCTCGAAGACACCGACCTCGCCGGTCGCGCCGAAACGGTTCTTGAGCGAGCGCAGGACCCTGAGGTCGCCGGCGGACTCGAGCGAGAGCGTCGCGTCGACCATATGCTCCACGACCTTGGGCCCTGCCACCGTGCCCTGTTTGGTCACGTGGCCGATGAGCACGAGCGCGGTGCCGGACTCCTTGGCCGCAGCGATGAGCACGGCGGTGGAGTCGCGTACTTGGGCGAGGCCGCCCGGCACGCCGTCGTCTCCCAAGGTCATCGTCTGTATGGAGTCGACTATCGCGAGCTTCGGCCTTCTCTGCACCAGGTAGGCGGCGACCGCGGCCGCGTCGGTCTGCCTGGTGAGGACCAGGCCCTCGCCGACCCGAAGTCGATCAGCTCTCAGGCGAACCTGCAGCGGTGACTCCTCGCCCGCGACATAGAGGACGTCCGCTCCGGCCGCTGCCGTGAACGCGGCTAGCTGCAACAGGAGCGTGGACTTGCCGATCCCGGGCTCGCCCGTGAGGAGGACGGCGGAGCCGTCTACGAACCCGCCGCCGAGCACGCGGTCCACCTCGCCGGCGCCCGACGAGAACCGGGAGGGCGCGTCTCCGTCTATACCGAGCAGGAGCGTGGTCTGAGCCGGCCGGCTCTTGGCGCGCGCCGGCGAGGCCGCATGCGTCTCGTCCTCGGTGACACTGCCCCAGGTGCCGCAGCGCGGGCACCGGCCGAGGGGCGCGGGGCTCTTGGCCCCGCACTCGTTACAGACGTAGGAGGTGGCTACGCGGGCCAAGACCTGTACCCGGGAGGGCTACGGCGCATCCCGCGCAGCGTAACCAACGCCAGACCGGGCGCACGTGGCGAAGGCGGCAAACGCGGTTCACTTCCCGGCTGCTTGCTGGCGGGTCGCATCAGTTCTTGCTAACGGTGGCGGCTTCAGACCAGCGGGACCGGACGGGCGAAAACGGGCTTGCCCTCCTCGATGGTGACGAGGAGCGGGTCTTCGGAGCCCCGCGCGAGGATCTCGAGCGACAGCGGGTCCTCGATGTACTCGCGCATGACCGACCGCAGCGGCCTCGCGCTCTCGCCCTGCGGGAGCTTGTCGACGAGGAACTCGGCGACCTCCTTGGCGAAGGTCACGTCTATGTCGCGGCCCGCGAGCTCCCCGCGGATCTCCTCGAGCGCCTGCCTCGCGATCTCGACGATGTGGTCGCGACCGAACGTGTCGAAAGCTATCACCTCGTCGAGCCTGTCGAGGAACTCGGGCGTGAAGAGGCTCTTGAGCGGCGTCTCGTGCCCCTGGCCCGTATCGTCCTGGAAACCCACCGTGCCGCCCTTGTTGAAGCCCGTGTTGCTGGTCATGATCAGGATCACCCTGCGGAAGTCCACGGTGCGGCCCAGGCCGTCCGTCAGCCTGCCGTCGTCCAGCACCTGCAGGAACGTGTTGTAGATGTCCGGATGCGCCTTCTCGATCTCGTCGAGCAGCACGACGCTGAACGGTTGGCGCCGTACCGCTTCGGTCAGGCGGCCACCCTGCTCGTGGCCCACGTACCCTGGAGGGGCGCCGATAAGCTTGCTGATCGAGTGGGACTCCTGGAACTCGCTCATGTCGAGGCGGACGAGCGACCGCTCGCTGCCGAAGAGCAAAGCTGCGAGCTGCTTGGCGAGGAACGTCTTCCCGATGCCGGAGGGACCCACGAAGAGGAACGAGGCCGCGACCCGCGTGCGGCCGCCGAGGCCAACGCGCGAGCGCCGGAGCGCCGCGCCGAGCGCGCTGATGGCGCGGTCCTGACCGACGACCTTGCTCCTCAGGTCGTCCTCGATGCTGGCGAGCTTGCTGTCGTCCTGGTCGTCGACGTAGATGCCGCCCCAGGAATCGACGACGGCCTCGAGGTCGGCGCGGCCCACGATCGGCGTGCCGTCCTCCTCCTCGATGACGGGGAAGCCGAGCGACTTGTTGAGGCGCGTACGAGACGCCGCCTCGTCTATGAGGTCGATGGCCTTGTCAGGGAAGTTGCGGCCGGGCAGGCTGCGCTCGCCGTAGCGCACGGCCATCTGGAGCATCTCGTGCGGGATGACGACTCCGTGATGCGCCTCGTACTTCTCACGTAGGCCGACGAGGATCTCGAGCGACTCCTCGGGGGACGGCTCGAGCACGATGACGGGCTGGAACCGGCGCTCCAGCGCGGCGTCCTTCTCTATGTAGCGGTGGTACTCGCCGGTCGTGGTCGCGCCTATGACCTGGATCTCGCCGCGGGAGAGCGGCGGCTTGAGGATGTTCGCGGCGTCAAGGGTGCCTTCGGCGCCGCCCGCTCCGACCAGCGTGTGCAGCTCGTCGATGAACGCGACGACCCGGGCACTACGCAGCTCCTCGATGATCTGACGCAGGCGCTCCTCGAACTCGCCGCGGTACTTCGTGCCGGCGACGACGTTGGAGAGGTCGATGGAGAGGACGCGCACGCCGCCCAGGTTGGGGGGGACGCGACCCTCGACGATCGCCTGGGCGAGGCCCTCGACGATGGCCGTCTTGCCTACGCCTGGCTCGCCTATGAGCACGGGGTTGTTCTTCGTGCGGCGGCTGAGGATCTGGATGACGCGGCGTATCTCTTCCGTCCTACCGATGACGGGGTCGAGCTTGCCGTCCTGCGCAGCCTTGGTGAGGTCGCGCGCGTACTCGTCCAGGAAGGGCGTGTTGACCGACTCGGCCTGGTTCTTGGGGTCAGCGGCCGCGAGGATGCGCCACCTGACGGTGTCGACGTCCCGCGTCAGCTCCTGCAGGATGCGGTAGGCGACGCCGTCGCCCTCTCTGATGATGCCGAGGAGTATGTGCTCCGTAGCGATGACGTTGGAGCCGAGGCTGCGCGCCTCACTGCCCGCGAGCTCCATGACGCGACGGGCACGGGGGGTGATGGAGGCTGCTTCGTTGCGTGGCAGGCCATCGCCACGACCCACCATGCTCTCGACCTGAGTGCGGAACCCATCGAGTGTCCCGCCGAACTCCGCCAGCACCTTGCTGGCGGTACCGCCCTCGCGCATCAGGCCGAGGAGGAGGTGCTCGGGTCCGATCATCGCGTGGCCCAGCTTGCTCCCCTCTTCGCGCGCGAAGTGGAAGACCAACCGGGCTCTGTCGTCGTAGCGGTTCAAGCTATCCTCCGCGCTGCTGGGCGCGATCCGTAGGCGAGAACGCGTTCTCGGCGCGAAAAGCGCCTTGCGGGCCTGGTGCTATAGTACCCGTCTGCCCGTGAGCCGGGCACGACATTCATTACGATTCCGCGTTCCGGCTTTAAGCGACAGCTAATCGTCGGGCGCCACGTACAGGGGCAAGGGATGCTGCTACAGGAGATCGTCTTCACCCTGGACCGCTTCTGGTCTGACAGGGGTTGCGTCATCGCTCCGCCCCACGACACCGAGGTCGGGGCGGGCACCTTCTACCCGACCACCTTCCTGCGAGCGCTCGGTCCCGAGCCCTGGAACGTAGCCGGACTCGCCCCCAGTCGCAGGCCGGTCGACGGTCGCTACGGTGACAACCCCTACCGCTTCCAGTACTTCTATCAGTACCAGGTCGTCCTCAAGCCATCCCCGCTAGACGTCCAGCAGGTCTACCTCGATTCCCTGGGTGAGCTCGGCATAGACTTCCGTGCACACGACATGCGGTTCGTCGAGGACAACTGGGAGTCGCCCACTCTGGGCGCCTGGGGTTTGGGCTGGGAGGTGTGGATGGACGGGATGGAGATCACCCAGTTCACCTACTTCCAGCAGGTCGCCGGCATGGACAGCCGACCAGTATCGGTGGAGTTGACCTACGGGCTCGAGCGGATCGGCATGTACCTTCAAGGCGTCTCCCACGCATTCGATCTCAAGATGTCGCGCGACGTGACGGTCGGCGACCTGCGCCGCGAGTTCGAGGTTCAGCACAGCCGGTACAACTTCGAGAAGTCTGAACCTGACCTGCAGCGGGAGCTCTTCGAGCGGTTCGAGGTGGAGGCCAGGCGCCTGCTCGAGGAGGGCCTTCACTACCCGGCGTACGAGTTCGTCATGCGGTGCTCGCACGCGTTCAACCTCCTCGATGCACGCGGCGTCCTGTCACACGCCGAGCGCCAGGCCTATGTGCAGCGCATCCGGCGCCTGGCCGAAGCGGTTGCCCGCGCGCACGTGGCGCCGGCGGCCCAGGACGCGGAGCGCGCGTGAGCCGCGACCTGCTGTTCGAGATCGGCACCGAGGAACTGCCCGCCTGGTACGTGTCCGACGGATCGAGGGCGTTGGGCGAGCTGTTGCGTGAGCGGTTGGAGGCGGTTGGCCTGGCGCCCGAGTCGGTGACCGTCTACGCGACGCCGAGACGCTTGGCGGCGGTCGCGACCGAGATCCCCGACACCAGCGCCCAGCGCGTGATCGATAGGCGGGGGCCCGGGGCAGCCATAGCCTTCGACGCGGAGGGCGTTCCCACCAGGGCCGCAGAGTCGTTCGCCCGCTCATCGGGTGTCGACGTCTCGGACCTGGAAAGGCGCGAGACCGAGCGAGGCGAGTACGTGTACGCGAGGGTCGTCTCCGGGGGAGAACCGGCCGAAGAGGTGTTACCCGCGCTCCTCGCCGAGCTGGTGCGTGACCTGCCCGCGTCGCGCAAGATGCGCTGGGCTGACGTCGAGACGGCGTTCGTCAGGCCGGTCTCCTGGCTCTGCGCCCGGTTGGGCGGGGACACGATCCCCGTGAGCGCCGCCGGCGTCGCTGGCGGGGGGACGACGCGCGGCCACCGGTTCCTTGCGCCGGGTGACGTCACGATCTCTTCGCCTGCTACGTACGCAGAGGACCTGCGGGGCGTGTGGGTCATGGCGGGCGAGGCAGACAGGAGGGATGCGACGCGTGCGGCCATAGTCGAGCTCGCGGCCACGGAGGGCCTCACGCCGGTCGAGGACCCTGCGCTGCTCGAAGAGGTGACCAACCTCATCGAGTGGCCGTTCCCGATACTCGGCCGCTTCGGTGACGAGTACCTGCAGCTTCCCGACGAGGTCCTGTTGGCAGTCATGGTCAAGCACCAGCGCTTCTTCCCGCTCAGGCGCGCAGACGGCGCCTTGGCGCCGCGCTTCGTCGGCGTGTCGAACAACCGGGTGGAGGACGAGGACGTAGTCAGGCGCGGGTACGAGGACGTGCTCGCCGGCCGGCTCTACGACGCCCGCTTCTTCTGGCAAGCCGATCGGGAGCGTTCGCTGTCGCAGCACGCCTGGTCGCTGTCCGGGATCGCGTTCCAGCGCGAGCTGGGCTCGGTGGCGGACAAGACCGCGCGCGTCGCGGCGGGCGCCGCGGCCGTAGCGGACGCCGTGAACCTGGGCGAGGACGAGAGGGAGGCTCTGGCCGGCGCCACGCCGCTGTTCAGGGCAGACCTCGCGACGCAGATGGTCTACGAGTTCCCTGAGCTCGAGGGCGTCATGGCCCGCGCCTACGCGTTGGCGGAAGGGCAGCCTCAGGCCGTCGCCGACGCGCTCATGGGCGGGGTCATGCCGCAGGGGCCAGAGGCCGAGCTCCCGCCGACGGAGACGGGCGCAGTTCTCGCCGTCGCCGACCGTCTCGACAAGCTGGTCGGGTTCTTCGCGCTCGGCAAACGACCATCCGGATCCGCGGACCCGTTCGGCCTGAGGCGCGACGCCCATGCCGTCGTCAGGGTGCTCGCCGCGCAGGGTTGGCCTGCAGCGGTCCCGACGCTCGTAGAGGCCGCTGCTGCCGCGTACCGGGCCGGGACGGTCCCCGTGGACGCGGGCACGCTCGAGGACGTCACCAGGTTCATCTGGGACCGTGTCGCGGCGCTGCTCGACGAACGCGGCATCCGGACGCAGGTGTCGAGGGCCGCGGTCGAGGGCAGCCACACGGTGCTGGGCGCCCTGCGGCGCACGGTCCTGCTCACGCGACTGCTCGATAGGCCAGAGTTCGCCGATCTCATGGCCCTGTACAAGCGGGCTTCCAACCTGGCCGACCGTTACGAACCGGCGTCCATCGACGAGGATCCACTGGAGGCCGTCGACCCCGCGCTCTTCACGGAGGAGCAGGAGGCCGCGCTGTACGAGGCGCTGCCAGGTGGCGTGCAGGGCGCGGGCGCGCTGTTGGCCTCCGTGGTCGCCGCTGTCGAGCCTCACGACCCGGGTTCGCGTGGCGCGCCGTTCACTGACGCTCAGGTCGCGCTGGAGCCCGGTCTCTCGGACCTGCTCGGCCTCAAGGCTCCGCTCGACGCGTTCCTCGACGGCGTGCTCGTGATGGCGGAGGACGAGAAGTTCAGGCGGAACCGCCTGGCCCTCCTCGCGGCGGTCGTCCGGCCCTTGAGGCGGCTCGGAGCCCTCGAGCACTTGGAGGGGTAGGCAAGGCCTGTGGCGTGAGGGTTGGGCCGGTAGGGCCGACCGCCGCGAAGGGCGGTGACGTAGAGACGCCGTCGTGAAGTAGAGACGTCGAAGAAGCGCCCCGGGATGACCCGGGGCGCCACTCACTGGTGCCGAAGATGGGACTTGAACCCACACGTCCTCACGGACATACGACCCTGAATCGTACGCGTCTACCAGTTCCGCCACTTCGGCACGCCGTACGCCTACACGTGCCGGACGGGAGTGCGTTCCGCATGGCTAGAGAGCCTTCGGCGCCCGCGTCCCGCCGCTCCGGCAAGTAGCGAGTGTATCACGGTCTCGGCCCACAGCGGCAAGCGGGGAGTCGGTCGTATCCTCGCGGTCATGGGCCTTCGAGGAGCGGGCGAGTCGGGCATGGCAGGAGACCTGGCGCCGGCAGCGTTGGTGACGGGCGGTGCCAGCGGCATCGGGTTGGCGATCGTCGAGCGTCTCGTGGCCGACGGCTTCGCGGTCGTGGCCACGGACGTGGCGGCCGAGATCGGTTCGCGTGCCGCTGCCCGCGCCGGAGCCCGGTTCGTGCCTGCGGACCTGACCGAGCCGGGGGCGTGCGAGCGGGTCGTGCAAGAGGCGGTGGCCGGTGGCCGCCTCGACGCGCTCGTCTGCTGCGCTGGCTACCAGCACATAGACGCGTTGCCTGACTTCCCGGCGGACCGCTGGCGCCACATGCTCGAGCTCATGCTCACCGCCCCGTTCCTGCTGACGAAGCACGCCTGGCCACACCTCACGGCCAGCGATCGCGGCCGGATCGTTCACGTCGGCAGCGCTCACAGCCTCACGGCCAGTCCGTTCAAGGCGGCGTACGTCAGCGCCAAGCACGGGCTCGTCGGCCTTGCCCGCACGACCGCGCTCGAGGGTGGACGGCACGGGGTCACGTGCAACGTCGTCGCGCCCGCTTACACGCGCACGCCGCTCGTCTCCGCGCAGGTCGCCGACCAGGCCCGCACCAGGGGCATCTCGGAGGCCGAGGTGGAGGAGCAGGTCTTCCTCTCAGGCGTCGCGATCAAGCGGATGCTCGAGCCGGCGGACGTCGCGGGGCTGGTCTCCTACCTAGTCAGCCGGGAGGCGTGGGGCGTCACCGGCACGGTGCACTCGATAGACCTCGGCTGGACGGCGCGTTAGGCCGCCTCGCCGGGCTCACTCGAGCCACAGCAGCCGTCCGTCTTCGAGGAACGGCTCGCCGTCGACGGTCACCGTCCCTCCCTCTCGGAGATCGCATACGAGGTCCCAGTGGATCGCGCTGTCGTTCGTGCCGCCGGTCGACGAGTACGAGTTGCCGAGCGCCAGATGGACGGTGCCGAGGATCTTCTCGTCGTAGAGGGTCTTGAGGGTGGGCACGCGGATGTGAGGGTTCGTGCCGATCCCCAGCTCACCGAGGTACCTGGCACCCGGGTCCGTCGCGAGCTGCCCGTCCAGCACGTCCTGACCGCGTTCCGCCGTCGCCTCGACGACCTGGCCTGCCTCGAACCTGAGCCGCACGCCCTCGACGACCGCTCCCTTCACGCTGCTGGGCACGGTGAACGTGATGACCCCGTCGGCGCTGTCTTCGAGCGGGCTCGTGAACACCTCGCCAGACGGCATGTTGCGCCGGCCGTCCGAGTTCGCCCATGGCCGGCCCTTCACGCGCAGCGTCAGGTCCGTGCCCGGGCCGCGCAACGTGACCTCGTCGGCCGCAGCCAGGCGGTCGACCAGCGCCTGCTGGCGCCGACCCAGCTCGACCCATCTGGCGGCCGGTTCGCTGTCGTAGAGGAACATCGCGTCGAAGACGAAGCGCTCGAACGCGTCGGTCGACATGCCGGCGTCCTGCGCTGCCGCCGGTGTGGGGAAGAGGGTCGTCACCCAGCGCGTGTGCTCGACGCGCCTCCGGCCAACGGGCGCCATGCGCTTGTCGAGGAGCGTGAGGCGGCGCCTGTCCACGGTCTGCAACTCACGCGAGTTGGTCTGAGCCGACACGTTGACGAAGGCGTCCATCGCTTCCATCTCGCGAAGCTGGACTGCCGCCTGAGAGCTCAGAAGCTCGTCCGAAGCCAGCTCCAGCACGTCCTTCACGGCCTGCGGATAGTTGAGGCGCAGGAAGGGCTCGCCGCCGGCTGCCAGGACCGCGCGGGCGAGCGGCCTCGCCAGTTCGACGGCGGCCAGGTCGACGCTCAACATCACCTTGTCGCCCGGCGAGACCCGAACGCAGTAGCCGGTCAGGAGCTCCGCGTAGGCCGCGAGCGGGGTGCCAGTCTCAGTCATCCGTCCACCTCATGTTCCGCGACATGTCTACCGTCGCGACCCTGGAGAAGGCTTCGGGCTCGACCTGGAGCGCCGCCGCCGCACCCGAGGGCGCATCGCCGCCGATGGTAACCGGCCTATCATGCCGCGGTGGACGAAAGACCGCGCCTCCAGAAGCTCATCTCACGCGCTGGGATCGCCAGTCGTCGCAAGGCCGAGGTGCTGATCGCGGCGGGGCGCGTGACGATCGACGGGCGCGTCGCCAGGCTGGGCGACCGCGCCGGTCCCGGCGAAGACGTGCGAATCGACGGGCGACCGCTCGCGGTGCGAGAGCCTCACGTCACCTACCTGCTGAACAAGCCCGCCGGCTACGTCACGACGGCTAGCGACGAACGCGGCCGGCCCACGGTCATGCAGCTCGTCCCGGCGCGACCGGGGCTGCATCCCGTCGGACGCCTCGACATGGACTCGGAAGGGTTGCTCGTGCTCACGACGGACGGCGACCTCACGTTGACGCTCACTCATCCGCGCTTCGAGCACGAGAAGGAGTACCGGGTGCACACGTTGCCGGGCCTGGTGGCGGACCACGATCTGGCGAGCCTGGAGCGAGGGGTCGTACTCGAGGACGGCCCCGCGGCCGCGGTCTCGGCTCGCCGCGCACCCGGTGGGGCAGTGGTCGTTCTGCGAGAGGGCCGCAAGCGGCAGGTGAGACGGATGCTGGCCAGCGTGGGCTACGAGGTGGAGCGTCTGGTACGGACGCGGGTGGGTGCCCTGGAACTCGGTCCGCTGGCTCCTGGGGAGTTCAGGCGCCTCGAGGACGAGGACCTAGACCGCCTGAGGACGCCGTCGCCCCTGGTATGATCGCCTTCGTCCCGACCGCGGTCGGACCAACCTTAGTCCCCGGAGCGACAGATGACAGACGGCAGCCACTTCCGGCAGGGCCCCGGCCTAGTCCAGATATCACGAGCGGACATCGCGAGACGCGTCGAGGAGCTCGGCGCGGAGATACGTCGCGACCACGAAGGCGAGGAGCTGCACCTGATCTGTGTCCTGAACGGGGCGTTCATCTTCATGGCCGACCTCGTGAGGGCCATAGACATGCCCCTGTCCGTAGACTTCCTCTCCGTCTCCAGCTACGGGTCCAACACCAAGACCTCGGGGCGCGTGAAGCTGATCAAGGACCTCGACGTACCGATCGCAGGCAAGCACGTAATCCTCGTGGAGGACATAGTCGACACGGGCATAACGATGGACTACCTGCTCCGCTACCTGCAGAACCACAGGCCGGCGAGCGTGAAGGTCGCCGCCCTGCTCTCGAAGCCGTCGCGCCGCCAGGTCGAGGTCCCAGTCGACTACCTGGGCTTCACGATCGAGGACGCCTTCGTGTACGGGTACGGGCTGGACGTCGACCACAAGTTGCGCAACCTGCCGTTCGTCACGAGCCAAGAGGGTTGATGGGGCGAGCGGGTCCGCGGTGAGGTACAGGGCTCGACGGCTCTCGTTGATGGTGCTCGCACTGCTGGCGGGCGCTCTCGCGACCCTGTCCGTCTCGGCGGCGCTGCGGGACCTAGACCCCCCGCGGCTGTACTACGAGGTGGATGACCGGCACCCGGTCGGAGCCAGCGCCATGTTGTTCGTTAGCTCCAACGAGCCGGTCACCTACGTTGTCAGGTACGCCGGTTCCGAGGTCACGGCCGTCGACCAGGACCACAGCTTCCACCTGAGCGTCGTGCCCGGCACGCACGACGCGGTCGTCACCGCGACCGACGCCGCGGGCAACGAGACAGCCGTGAGCGTCCGTGTGACCGGTGTCGAGGCCGTGGAGCTACGGCTCGACGTATCGGAGAGGGTCCGGGCCGGGGACCCGCTCGGCCTCACGGTGAGCGTCCGTGACAACGGGGCGGCCGTCACGACTCTGTCCGCCACGGTCGGCGAGGAGCCCGCGTCCCTCTACGAGACGCCAGACGGCTACCGCGCCGTGGCCGCAACGCCGTTCGGGGTGGAGGAGAGCGCGATCGACGTCACGGTCCAGGTGACCGACGAGTTCGGCCGCCACGTTTCGACCTCGACGCACGTAGTCCTCGAGCCGCTGCCGGTCGTCGTGGAGCAGCTACGGATTCCCTCCAGCGTGCTCGCCGCCGTCACGCCGGAGGCGCAGGCGCTCGAACGGCAGCTCATGTCTGACATGGTGGCTGCCGGTGGGGGGCCGCCGCGCTGGACGGAGCCGTTCCTCATGCCCGTCGCCGGCACGGAGTCGAGCGGGTTCGCGGACGCTCGGCGCTACGTAGAGGGCGGACCGGTCTCGTACCACAACGGACTGGACCTGGCGGCGCCCACCGGCACGCCCGTGCACGCCACGAACGACGGCGGCGTCGTCGTCGCCGGCCAGTACGCCGTCAAGGGCGGGTGGGTGATGATCGACCACGGCTTCGGCGTGTACAGCCATTACTTCCATATGAGCCAGGTGGACGTCGAGGTGGGCCAGAGCGTTTCCCGGGGTGAAGTGATCGGGCTGGTCGGCAGCACGGGCCTCTCGACGGGCCCGCATCTCCACTGGGAGATGAGGTTGGACCTCTCCCCGAGCAACCCTCTCCTATGGGCGGACAAGGTCTGGCCTTGACCTCCGGGGTAGCGGCGTTGTTCGCGACGTGCCTCCTCGCGGCCACCGGTTGGGCGACCTCGCCAGCCCCCGAGCCCGCGGGGGCCCAGGCCGTTTCGACGGCGATGCCGGCCCCGGAAGACGTCGTCTGGTACGAGGTCTTCGTAAGGAGCTTCCAGGACTCGGACGGCGACGGCGTCGGCGACCTTCGAGGAGTGACTCAGCGCCTCGACTACCTGGCGGACCTGGGCATTGGCGGGCTCTGGTTGATGCCCATCCACCCGAGCCCCAGTTACCACGGCTACGACGTCACCGACTACCGTGACGTGAACCCCGAGTACGGGACCATGCAGGACCTCGTCGACCTTCTGGATGCGGCACATGCGCGCGGCCTGAGGGTGATCATCGACTTCGTGCCGAACCACACTTCCTCCAGCCATCCCTGGTTCCAGGCAGCGCTCGCGGGCGACCCCTGGTACCGCGACTTCTACGTGTGGTCCGAGGAGCCGCCGAACTGGCGCGGTAACTACGGCGGGTCGGCGTGGCACCCGGCCGGAGGTTCCCACTACCTGGGGCTCTTCTCGCCCGCGATGCCGGACCTCAACCACCGCAACGAGGACGTGGTCACCGAGATCATGAGCGTCGCCCGCTTCTGGCTCGAGCTGGGTGTCGACGGCTTCAGGGTCGACGCCATCCAGCACGTGGTCGAGTCGCCAGACGGCGTCACCGCGAACGCGCCCGAGAACTACGTCTGGGTGAAGAGGTTCCAGGACTTCATGAGCGAGGTGTCACCCGGCGCCCTGATCGTGGGGGAGACCTGGACCGCGATGCCGGCCATCGCCCGTTATCACCGCGAGTCCGGGCTGCACATGTCGTTCGACTACCCCATATGGCGTGAACTGACGGAGGCGATCCAACGGCGCAGCGCGTCGGACCTGGCCTTCGCCATCGAGCAGGAGTCCGCCCTCTACCCGGCCGACGCTGCGCGAGCGACGTTCACCGGGAACCACGACCAGACGCGCCTAGCCACTCAGCTCTCCTTCCCACGCAGGGACGAGCGGCGGATCAAGCTGGCCGCGTCGCTGCTCCTCACGCTGCCGGGCACCCCTTTCCTCTACTACGGGGAGGAGCTGGGCATGCCCGACGGGCCCGGAACCTCTGACGTGGAGAAGCGGACACCGATGCGCTGGGAGCCTGGAGCGGGTCTCGGCTTCACCTCGGGCGTGCCATGGGCTTCGCCGGGCGAAGACTCAACAGGTGTGAGCGTAGCGGAGCAGACAGGCGACCCAGGGTCGGTCCTCGAGCACTACAGGACCCTGATCCATGTCCGCAACGCGTACCCCGCGCTCAACCGCGGTGCGGCAGCCGTACTGGAGACGGGCGCCCCCGCCCTGTTGGCGCTCGAGCGTAGTCACGGCGACGAGGCGCTCTACGTGCTCGCCAACCTCAGCGCCCGCGAGCTGGAGGCGGCCGGGGTAGATCTGCCGGCCGGCTCCTACCGGGACCTGGTGACCGGCGCGGTCTTCGAAGGCGTCGTTCCGGCGCTGACCGTCCTCGTGCTGCAGGCGGACTAGGCGGCGGCCCGGTTCCTGGGGGGCCGCGCTTATACTTGCCCGTCATGGAATCGACATCCGATAGGGCGCGCGTCTTCTCTGGGATCCAGCCGACGGGCGTGCTTCATCTTGGCAACTACATCGGTGCCCTGCGGCAGTGGGTGGCGGGTCAGGAGCGGCGGGACAACGTGTTCTGCGTCGTCGACCTCCACGCGCTCACGATCCCCGAGGCCGTCGACCCCGAGCGGCTCGGCGAGCGCGTGCGGTCGACGGCCGCGCAGTTCCTCGCAGCCGGCGTCGACCCGGAACGCAGCATCGTGTTCGTGCAGTCGCACGTCCGGGAGCACTCCGAGCTCGCCTGGCTCCTCTCATGCGTCACGCCGCTGGGTTGGCTTTACCGCATGACGCAGTTCAAGTCGAAGTCCGAGGGACGGGAGAGCGTCGGCTCCGGGCTCCTTGTCTACCCGGTCCTCCAGGCGGCGGATATCCTCCTATACGATACGGACGTCGTCCCGGTCGGCGAGGACCAGGTCCAGCACGTCGAGATCACGAGGGACATCGCGGAGCGCTTCAACCACCTCTTCGGCGAGACCTTCGTCGCTCCACGGGCCGAACTGCCGAAGGCAGGGGCCAGGCTGATGGGGCTAGACGATCCCGAGGTCAAGATGTCCAAGAGCCTGGAGGCCGACAGGCCCGGGCACCTTATCAACCTGCTTGACGACGAGGCGACAGTCACCAAGAAGCTCATGGCTGCGGTGACCGACTCCGGCCGCGAGCTGCGCTTCGAGCACGCCTCGCCCGGGGTCAAGAACCTCATGACGATCGCTCACATCGCGTCCGGGCGGAGCATCGAGGACATCGAGGCGGAGCTGGAGGGTGAAGGGTACGGGACGCTCAAGCGCCTGACGGCCGAGGCCGTGAACGAGATGCTGAGCCCGTTCCAGCGGCGCTACCGCGAGTTCATGGACGACCGCCAGACCCTGGAAGCGATCCTGGCACGCGGCGCGGCGCGCGCTCGCGAGATCGCGTCGGCCACCCTCGGGCGGGCTCAGAGGGCCATGGGGGTCGGCTGACGGGCCGGGTCTGCTTCCTGTTCCTCGACGGGTTCGGCGTGCCCACGACGCGGCCCGGAGAGCAGCGTTCGGACCCCATCTCCACAGCGAGCACGCCAACCTTCGACCGGTTGCGTGAGGCGGGCACCGCGGTAACAGAGACGCAGGCCGGCGCGGTGGTGTACCGCGAGCTCGATGCCACGCTGGGGCACCCCGGCTTGCCGCAGTCGGCAACCGGACAGGCGACGATCCTCACCGGCGAGAACGGCGCGGATGCCATGAACGGCCACTACGGGCCGTGGCCTGGCCCCACGCTGCAGCGGCTCCTCGACGCGGGCAACCTCTTCCACGACGGCGTACGGGCAGGAGGAGCGTGTCTCGCCAACGCGTACCCTCGGGCCTACTTCGAGGCGCGGCGCGGCCGTCGTTTCCGGCTCAACTCGGTGGCGTACGCGGCGGTGACGGCCGGCGTGAAGCAGCTGGGCGCCGAGGACTACGCAGCGGACAGGGCCGTTCCGTCTGACCTCATGGGCGAACACATGCATAGGCCGGGTGGCCCACTCGGACCGCTCGGATCCGCGCGTGTCCTCAGCGAACTCGCGACCACCAACGCCTTCGCGCTGCTCGACGTGTGGCTCACCGACTCCCTAGGTCACATGCGGCAGGTCGACGAGGCCAGGCGCTTCGTCGAGCGCATCGACCAGGCGGTCGGGTTCCTGGTCGCCGACGAGGGCGGAGCCGTTGCCCGGGGCGTCACCCTCGTGGTCACCTCCGACCACGGCAACCTCGAAGACGCGAGCGTGGCCACGCACACACGCAACCCCGTTCCGCTCTACGCGATCGGGCCGGGGGCCGGGGCGTTCGCCGGCGCGGCGGGCCTGCGGGACGTCGCACCTGCGGTGAGGGAGGTCCTGGCGGCGGCCGTGTGAGCCACGGGACTTCGCCCGGTCAGAACCCGAGTATCAGCGCGGTGGCCTCGAACCAGGCACCGACCAAGAGCAGGAGCATGGCTACGGGCAGGGTAGACAGCAGCTTCCTGAAGCCGTCAGGCAGACGGCCGAACCCGCCGCGCCAGATCGTCGCGAGCAGCATCCCGCCGCCAGACACGACGAAGAAGTACGCCGTGAGCTCGAGCACGAGGACGACTAGTAGGGTGAGGATCTGGCCGGGCGCTCCGCCGCCGATCAGGCCGAACGGCACACCCTGCACGAAGAACGAGAACGCCGCGTAGATGTATGCGGGCACCCCGAGCACGGCGGCCAGCGTGAACGTGACCGACAGCGTGACGACGACGAAGTTCTGGTAGAACGTCACGGCCGCGGCCCGCGGCACGTCACCGCTGCCGTAGGCCGCGGTGGCGCCAAGCGACGTGATGGCGCCTTCCACGATCTGGATGACGGCGACGTCGCAGGACTCGGGGAGCGTTGAGCCGCTGAGGACCCCGAGCCCGAACAGCCCGTAGAGCGCGAGCACCGTGACGACTACCAGGCGTCTGTGCTCCCTGACGGCCTCCCGGGTGCGACTGAGCCAACGGCGCAGCGGAGAGTTCCTCGCGAACAGCATCCCCAGTACCAGCGCGGTGAGCCCGATGAACGTCCATGACGCCGCCGGCGTCTGCAGCCATGCCCGTACGCCGGTCAGCGTCGAGTCGCTGCGGAAGCCGACCCTGACGGCCTCCCAGCCCTCGTCGGTGGGCCTGAGCCTCACCTCCACGACGTCGAGCTGTCCGCTCTGCAGAGATGCCGCGTAGGTGAACACCCGCTCCTCGCCGTCCTCGGCCGTCGTGCGCTCGACGCGGTCGTCGAGGTTGACGTCAGTACCTGCCGGGGGCGGCGGTGCGGTCACGATGCCCGGCAGCTCGCGGCATAACTGCTCGGCATCCAGGCCGGCCAACCTGTCGAACGCCACGGGCCTGCGGGCCAGCCAGTCGCGCACCGCGGAGTCCGCTGCTTCCTCGGCGCTGGCACGGGTCGGCTCCGTCGCTTCCTGCTCCGTGGCCTCTTGTCCCACGGTGGCCGGCTCTCGAGCCACCTGGTCTGGCGTGCCTCGAAGCTGCTGTTCTCCCGCGACCTCCGGCGGAGCTGGGGTGCCGCCTTCGAGTGGGGGAGCGCCGTACGCCGAGCCCATCAGCAGTTGTGCCGCACACAGGACGGACGCCAAGGCTCGCAGAGCGGCGGAAAGGTGTCGGCTTTGGAACTGTCTTGGGATCATGCTTCGGGCGGCCCTCCGCGGCGGAGTTCCGCCGCGGGTCAGCATACAGGTACCTTCCCGGAGCCCGCCTGCGGACCGCGCTAGACTACTCGGCCATGAGGAGGCTGGGCACGTGGGTCTGGAACGCTGCTACCAGGACGCTGCACGCGGCGTTCCCGAGCCTCGCCTCACCGGACGACGAGTGGGCGAGGCTCATGTTGGAACCGGCGGAGCTCGACCTTTTCATGAGCCTGCCGGCCGCCGAGCGCGCGCACGCGGTGAAGGTGGCCCGTTGTGCCGCGAGCCGGGAGCGTGACGTGCCGCAGGAGGTACTGCGCGCGGCTCTCCTGCACGACGTCGGCAAGGCGGGCAGCAGCGGCAACGTGGTGCACCGAGTGATCGCGCACCTGCTACCGGAGCCCGACGTCGCGGCCGAGCCGCGCTTGCCCGGACTCGCGGGCGCGCGGCAGGCCAAGCGTCACCACGCCGCGTACGGGGCGATCAAGGTGCTGGAGACGTCCGGAGACACTAAGGTCGCCTGGCTGATCAGGCACCACCACCAGCCGGGCGACGATGCCTGGGCGCGGCTCATCAGGGCCTGCGACGATGCGACATGACCGACAGGGACGATAACGAGGCCAGTACGCCGGCGCTCGACTGGCTGTTCGGGCTCCAGCGCTTCGGGGTGAAGCCCGGTCTGGAGCGTGCCAGGGCGCTGTTGACGGCGCTCGAGCTCCCTGCACCCGGCACACAGGTCGTGCTGGTGGCCGGGACGAACGGGAAGGGCACCGTCACGCGCCTCGTATCCGCGGCGCTGACGGCGGCCGGGAACGTGACGGGCTCGTTCTTCAGCCCACACCTCGAGCGGGTGGGAGAGCGGGCGCGGATCGACGGTGAGGACTCGGCCACCGCTGCCATGGAGAGCGCCGTGGCCAACGTAAGACCGGCGGCCGAGGAACTGGGCTGCACGTTCTTCGAGGTAGCGGTCGCCGCTGCTCTATACAGGTTCAGGGAGGCCGGCGCGAACTGGGTCGTGATGGAGTGCGGCATGGGCGGGCGTTACGACGCCACCAACGTGCTGGACCCAGTCCTGTCCGCGGTAACGGGGGTCGCTCTCGACCACCAGACCGTCCTTGGTTCCACCATCGCCGCCATCGCGGTCGACAAGGCAGGGGTGCTCCGAGAGGGTGTGCCCGCGGTGACCGGCGCAGACGGCGATGCACTCGAGGTGATCGAGCGAGCGGCGGGTCAAGTGGGTGCGCCGCTCCTCGCCCTGGGCCGAGACTTCGTGACCGACGTCCACCACTCGGGCTGGGACGGACTGCGCCTCACGGTGAGCCCGACGTCTCGACCCGTGGTTGGGCTGCCCCTCACGCTCTCCACCCCGCTGGTCGGAAGCCACCAGGCGGCGAACGTGGCGGTCGCGGCGGTCAGCGCCATGCGGCTGGGCGTCTCGCACGGGGCGATCATCGACGCGTTCAGCACCACGCGTTGGCCCGGCCGGTTGGAGCGTTTCGACCTCGACAGGGCCTGGGTGCTGGACGGCGCTCACAACCGACAGGCGGCGCAGGCGCTCGCCGCCTCGGTGGCGGCTCTGGGCCCGCCTCCTGCGGCACTCGTCCTCGGCGTGTCAGCAGACAAGGACGTCGCGGGCGTCCTCGCCCCGCTGGTCGACATGGGCGTGACGATCGTCGCCACCCGGGCGTCCAACTCGCCCCGCGCCCTTCAGCCGGGCGTCATCGCGGACATCGCACGCGCGTTGGGGACTGGGGAGGTGCACGAGGAGGAAGGACCAAGACAGGCGCTGGAGAAGGCTCGGCGCCTGACGTCCGAAGGCGACCTCGTGCTGGTGGCCGGTTCGCTCTTCCTGGTCGGGGAGGTGCGCACGCTGCTGCGGGGCGCCTCACCCGAGGGGCGTTCGCGCTGGCAGTGACCGCCTGAGGTCACGACCCCTCCGGCCCGCCGGCAGGTGACAGGTCTCTACTGGCGCGCCTCCGCACCCGTCTGTTGGCGAGCTGCCTGACCAGGCCGATGAGGCACATGATCACCACCACCGTCGTGACCAGGAAGGTCGCCTCGCGCGGCCAACCCTGCCTCTCCAGCGCCAGCAGCGTGACCACCGGGTAGAGACCCAAAGTGATGAGTATCGCCACCTCGCTGCGACGGAAGATCAGCACCAGGGCGACGATGAGCACGATCGCGTACAGCGCCGGGTAGGGGTAGAGGGGCAGCGCCGCGCCGAGGGCGGTCGCCAGCCCCTGACCACCTCTGAAGCTCACGTAGGCCGAGAAGCAGTGGCCGGTCACGGCTCCCGCGCCCGCTAGCAACGGGGGCAGCAGGGCGGCCGTGCCGAGAGGGTCACCGCCCGCGCCCTCGATCCTCATCATGAGCAGGCCGAGGTACGTGGCCAAGGCACCTTTGCCGACGTCGATGGCGAGCACGAGAAGGCCCGGGCCCATGCCCAGGTTGCGCGCCACGTTCATCGCGCCCATCGACCCGGACCCCACGTCGAAGACGCTCCGTCCGCGAGACCTCGCTACGAGGTGAGCGGTGGGCACGGCTCCGAGCAGGTAGCCGGCCGCCAGCGCTACCAGCGCGACGCTCATGCCGTGGTTCTCGCCGAGCCCGCCTGCGCCGCTGACGGCGTGGTCGGAGGCAGGCCCGCGAGGCTGTTCAGCTCGCGCACGTGGTAGGTCACGTGGGCGGTAAAGATCCGCCACTGCAGCGGCCGGAGGGTGGGCGGCCGGCGCAGCGCCTCCCGCACGGGCGTCTCGACGAGGTCCACGAGCTCGACGGAGCCCAGACCCCCCGCCAGGAGCGCTCCCCAACCCGGCTCGGGGCCACCGAGGGCGTCGGCGCAACGCTCGCAGATCAGGCCCCCTGCAGCAGCGTCGAACGCCTCGAGATCGGAGTCGCGCCCGCAGTTGGCGCAGCGCGTCACGGTCGGTGACAGGCCCGCCAGCCGTAGCAGCCGCCAGGCGTAGAGGAGCGCGACGTGTTCCGGGTCGTCGTGACCCGAGAGGCCGCGCAGGCCGCTCGTCAGGTACTCGTAGAGCTGTTCGCCCAGGTGAACGTCGACGGTCAGGGCGTCGACGAGCTCGGCGAGAAGGTTCGCGAACGGGTATACGTCGGGACGACTG
>DASRWD010000015.1:0-6650 GCA_035654755.1 Trueperaceae bacterium | reverse complement strand
GTGCAGCGCCGGATCTGGTGACAACGGCCGATGCGCCTGCTGCCGACGAGGCGCTCTCCGCGGCCGCTGCGGCACCCTCCGACGTGGAAGACGACTCGGTGAACGGGTCCTCAATGCCGGCCGGCCCTCCCCCTCCACCGGGGCTGTTGGAGCTCGAACCCAACGATGGCACCGAGAGGGCGAACCGGCTACAGCCGGGCGTGCCTCACGTCGGAAGACTCGCCTCGCCGGAGGACCGGGATCTTTACCGCTTTCACCTCGCTACGGACCAGTACGTACGTCTGGAGTTGTTGCCGGCAGCAGGTGACATGCCCATACCCATCGACCTCTACGGGCAGAGGTACTCGAGCTTGCCCGATTCCGCCAGCGGCGAGGTCGTCGCCGAGCGCTGGCTGCTCGCTGGCGATCACGTCGTCGAGCTGCGCGGGAGCCTCGTGTCGGATAGCGTGCCCACTGGGTACTACCAGCTGAGGTTGACGCTGCTGGGGCCGCTACACAGGCCGGCGGACTTCGAGCCCAACGACTCGCCCGCGCAAGCTTCTCCGTTACCTACCGAACTGGAATGGAGCGGTGTCGTCGGCGAGGCTAGCGGCCGCGACCTCTACCGCCTGCCTTTGTTCTCGGGAGAGGCAAGCGTATCGCTTGATCTCGTGGCCCCCGACACCGTGACCGTGGATGTGATCACCGCCGATGACAGCTTCAGGTTCACACGGTCGGAGGATGGTAGGCGGGAGATCACCTTGTCGGGCGGGACGCAGAGCTACCTGAGGTTCACGGGACGGGGCCGCTACGACGTGTCGCTCCGAATCGACCCGGCAGCCGTCGGCGACCAAACGGAACCGCGAGCCTCTGGTGGCCTGGGTGTTGAGCTTTCGGTGGACGCGGAGGAGCTTGCGGCCTTCTGGCACGAGGGACAGAGTGTCAACGGGCACGTCACCGTGACGAACGGCCGTGACGAGGACGCCAGGGTGGAGCTTGCCTTCGGAGCTAGTGACGCCCGCGTAGGCGTGGTAGGTGCGACGGCGCTGGAGGTACCGGCCGGTGAGAGCGTCACGGCGCCGGTGAGCGTGCTCGTGCCCGCGGACATGGTCGACGAGGCGCCTCTGGCCATCCAAGTGGCCGCGACAACGACGGAAGATCGCGCTGTCGCCGACCAGGCCGTGACCCTGCGATGCGAGGCGCAACCGGTCGGTGCCTACTCGTACTGGCCGCTGCCGCCCGAGCTGCTTGGACGACCCAACGTGCTGTACGCGGGCTTCGGTGCCGTTCCGTTCGGCGACGACGAGAGCAACAGAGACCGCTACCTGAACGATGGGCGCACGGCGATCAGCAGGGGTGGCTACGTGGGATCCAGGCACAGCGCGGCGTTCGCCCTCGGAGGTGAGCAGCCCGTCGCCTTGGTGGGTACCACGCTGAACCCCCAGAGCGACGCGTCCACCGAGCGCCAACTGAAGCGTTTCAGGGTAGAGACGTCGATGGACGGGAGGTCTTACGAGACGGCCTTCGTCGGTGAGCTCGTGGCTGCGCGTTTCGAGCAGGCCTTCGTTTTCGATGAGCCCGTGACGGCGCGCTACGCCCGGTTGGTGTTCGAGTCCAGTCAGGGTGGGGGCGACGACGGCTACGTCGGCGAGTGGCGCCTCATCGCCGGCGACCCCGCCATGTACTCCGGGTTGGACTTGTCCGCTCCGGAGCTCGGCGGCCACGTCGTGTGGTCGCGTCCTCTGTTGAACGATAGGGGTCAAGCGATGCTCGCGCAGGGTGGGAGTGTGCGTCGGGTGGACCTACGTGACCATGACGCCTTGACGTTCGTGCTCGGCTTCCAGAATGGCAGGGCGGCGAGGGTCGCGGCGCTCGAATGGACCGACTCGGAGGACGCGCCCGAGCGCTTCGAGACTATTGCGGTCGCCGCCAGCACGGAGGGCCCGGCCGGGCCCTGGACGCCGGTCGGCGAATGGGACCTGACGCCGGGGCCGGGACAAGTCATGCGCGTCGAGCTCGAAGAGCCGGTCTGGGCGAGGTTCCTGAGGTTCACGGCGCCCAGGCCCGAAGGCCTGCGGTACCTGTACGAGCCCGACGACGTGTCGGTCATTGAGGCTCCTGTCGCTGGCGGCTACCTTTCGGCGCTTGGAGAGTGGGGCAACATGACGTCGCGGGGGCCGCTCGAGGTCGCTTCCAGCGGCGGAGGAACATCTGAGCAGGAGCCCGATGGCGACAACGACAGCATCGAGGGAGCGTCCCGCCTGAGCTCGGGGCGGCCGGTCTCCGGCAGCGTTGCGGTTGCGGAAGACGTCGACTGGTACGTGTTCAGCGTCGGCGGGGACGAGAACCGCCTCGAGGTACGCCTCGAAGGAGACCCATCCATCGGTTACACCTACAGGCTCATGGATGCGGAGGGCACCGGCGTCTCGTTCGATCGCCGTGAGGACGGGGCCGCGGAGGTGCTAAGCGCGTTCGTCGAACCGGGGGACTACTACTTGGAGATCGAAGAGCCGAAGCGAACCGTAGTGTTCGCATGGGACACCAGCGGCTCGGTGGCTCCATACCGTCCCATCACGTACAGCTCGCTGGCGGGTTTCGCGCGCGACGTGGACGGAGCCAGGGAGGCTGTTCAACTCATGGCGTTCAACGACCCGGCCCCGCTGTGGCTCCTGCCTTACTGGTCGAGCGAGCCAGGGCGCGTGCAGCGGGCGATAGCCGAGTTCGATCCGCGCAGAGCGGACTCGAGCAACGCCGAGCTGGCGCTGCTCACGGCGACCAGGGCTCTCGAAGACCGCGAAGGCACCAAGGCGGTGCTCTTCATGACGGACGCCGAGAGCGGCGGCTACGGTCTCTCGGCCGACCTGTGGGCCGCCCTGGAAGACGTCAGGCCGAGGGTGTTCACGTTCGAGATCAGCTCGGCCGGCAGTGACTACTCGCAGGACCTGATGCAGGACTGGGCGGCGGTCAACTCCGGCGCCTACGACATGACAGACGGCGTCGGTGGCTTCGACGCCGGCTTCGCGCGCGCGTCGTGCCTGCTGCGCCGTCCCAAGCGCTACACGGTCGAGGTCACGACCCGCTATGAGGCGCCGCCGGGGCCCGGCACCCTGACGGTCAACCAAGCCGAGGGCGCCTCGAACTCCGCCGTCGAGGTGATCTTCGATGCCTCGGGTTCGATGGGGCAGGTGCTGCCGAGCGGTGAATCACGGATCGACGCCGCCATCAGGGCTCTGGAGACCCTCGTCGGTGAGGTGCTGCCGGACGACACCCCCTTCGCGCTGCGGGCTTTCGGGCACGTCGCGCCGTCCTCTTGCGAGACGAGACTCGAACTGCCGCTCGCCGCGCTCGACCGAGAGGCCGCCCTGGAGGCGGTGCGAGCTATCGAGCCGAAGCTCCTCTCGCAGACTGCCATCGCGGACTCGCTTGCGCTGGTTGCGGACGACCTGGCGGGGGCCAGCGGTCCGAGAACCGTCATCCTGGTCACGGACGGCGAGGAGTCGTGCGGCGGTGACCCGGCGGCGGCCGCCCAGGCGTTGCGCGCTTCGGGCGACGTCGCCATCGCCATCGTCTCCCTGGACCTGGAGCCCGGGCCTCTCGCCGTCTTCGAGGACCTGGCAAAGGAGATCGGCGCCAGCTACGTAGACGTGGGTTCCTTCGAAGCGCTCAGTCAGGCGATAACGGAGGCGCTCGTGCCGGCCTACGAGGTGTACGACGCCACGGGCGTCGTCGTCGCGACCGGACGCGTAGGCGAATCGGTAGAGCTTCCCATGGGCCTCTACTCGGTACGTGTGCTGTCGTCGCCTGTCGAGGTCTTCGAGGACGTGCGCGTGCCCGGGGACGGTGCCGTGGAGGTGGTCGCGGGGAGCCAGTGACCGCTCTGTCGCGGTTGCGGTCCCTCGAGCGGCGGCCCCAGCGGTCGCCGCTAGTTTGGGTACGCTGACGCCATGAAGAGCATCGTCGAGCAAGCGAGGGAGCTGCAGCCCAAGACAGTCGCTACGCGTCGCGACCTCCACATGCACCCCGAGATCGCGTTCGAGGAGCACCGCACCATGGGCGTCGTCGCCGACCGCCTGCGCGAGCTCGGGCTGGAGCCGCGTACCGGTTTGGGCGGCACCGGTGTCGTGGCCGTGCTCGAAACCGGCAAGGCGGGTCCGACCGTGTTGGCCCGGGCCGACATGGACGCCCTGCCCGTTCCGGAGGAGAAGGACGTCGCCTACCGGAGCAAGACGCCGGAGAAGATGCATGCCTGCGGTCACGACGGCCACACGTCGGTGCTCCTGAGCGTCGCCGAGGCGCTGGTGAGCCGCAAGGACGAGCTAGCGGGTCGCGTAGTGTTCGTGTTCCAGCCGGCCGAGGAGATCGTGCGCGGTGCGAAGGCGATGCTCGACGACGGTGCGCTCGACGGCATCCGCGTCGACCACGTCATCGGTTTGCACCTCTCGAGCAACGACGACGTGGGAACCGTCTCGGTGCGCGAAGGCCCCGCGATGGCCGCGACCGACAGCTTCAGGCTCCTCGTAAGGGGGAAGGGTGGGCACGCGGCGTACCCTCAGGACTGCATCGACCCGATCGTCGCCGCCTCGCAGGTGGTGACGGCGCTACAGACGCTGGTCAGCCGCGAGACCGAGCCTGCCGACCAGTCGGTCGTGAGCATCACCAGCTTCCACGCTGGCACCGCCTACAACATCATCCCCGACCAGGTCGAGCTGAAGGGCACGCTCCGAACGTTCGACGCCGGCACCCGCGAGCGGCTCGCCGCCCGTGTGCTGGAGGTCGCCGACACGGTTTGCCGCGCCTACCGGGCGAAGCTCGAGAGCGAGTGGTTCGACGGCACGCCGGCGGTCGTCAACGACGCCGGGTCTGTCGAGCGGTTGAGGCGCGTCGCCGCCGGCGTGGTCGGCGAGGAGAACGTCGTGGAGCAGAGGCCGATCATGGGCGGCGACGACATGGCGTTGTGGCTCCAGCAGGCCAAAGGCGTCTACTTCTTCGTCGGTACGCGTTCTGGAGACTCGACGGCCTGGCCGCACCACAACCCGCACTTCGACATCGACGAGCGCGGGCTGGAAGTGGCTGTCTCGGTCCTCGCTTCTGGCGTCGTCGACCTGCTGGTCGCCGACTAGAGCTTCGCGCGGCAGGCGGGCGCCACCCTCACTGGAAGGCGCCCGCATGACCAGCTGAGTCTTCGCTCGGACGGCGCCTAGAAAGCCGCCCTCACGGCCGCCACGACCTCGGTGACGGCCTCTTGTGCTGCGTCCGCGAGCAGCGGGCCTACGGTCGGATCGTCGTAACGGATGGTGCCCACACTGGGTATCCGCGAGACTGCGATGTTGGGGCTGCTGGCCGTCCCGGTGCCGGTCATCGACACGACGACCTCGCCGGTGATGATGTCCGTCGCTCTCACGTCCACCTCGACGTCGGCCCGGGTCTCACCGAGGGTGATCCCGAACACGCTGGCCCCCGGCTCGGCGATGGTCGCGCGGGTGACCGTGCCGGTGACGACGTAGCCGGCCCCGGCCGCCTTGGCGAGCGCGACGGGCTCCATCGACTCGAGCCCCTGCTGTTGCATGATCGTCAGCAGCTCGCTCCGCTCGACGACCACGTAGCAGCCAGACTCCTTCAGCAGCGTGATCAGGCGTGCCGAAGCGGCTTCCTCGACGCCGACGACCGTAGTGCCGTGGCGGCCGGTCGTGTTCTCGAAGTCGACGACGGCGACCGTCGGGGGCGGGGTCTGTGCACACGGGGCACTGAGTGCCTCGGCGTCGGCTCCCCCTGTCCCTGTAGTAGGTGCGCACGCGGCGACTACCAGGGCCGTCACCACGGCGGCGAGCATGAGGATGCTGCGGCGTTTCATCCTTCCTCCTTCGGCGCCTCGCGAGCGAAGCGGCTGATGAGTAGAACGTACCAGCGAGGCGTCAACGCAGCGTCAAGCCACGGGGGGCTCATGGCCTCAGCCGCTGAGAGTCGCGAGGGAAGGCCCGCGCGAACCTCACGTTGACGATGCCGAGCAGCAGCGCGGTCATGCGCTCGGCGCCTATCGCGAAGCCCCCGTGAGGCGGCATGCCGTGCTTGAAGACCTCGAGGTAGTCGGCGAACGAGGTCGGGTCCATCCCGCGCTTGGCCAGCTCCTGCACGAGAACGTCGTGCCGGTGAGCGCGTTGTCCGCCTGAGGTGATCTCGACGCCCCGGAAGATGAGGTCCAGCCCGCGTGTGAGGCCGCCCTCCTCCGGGTACGTATAGAACGGTCTAGCAGCCTGTGGATACTTCGTCACGAACACGAAGTCCGAGCCGTGCTCCTCCATAGCCCAGCGTCCTATGAGACGCTCGGCCTCAGGGTCGAGGTCCTTCCCGCCGGAAGTATGGCCGTAACGCTCGGCCACCAACTGCCGGGCCTCGAGCAGCGGTACCCGCGGGATCTTCACGCTCAGGTCCGGGAAGTCCTCCCCGAACGCCGCCAGCTCGCTCGCGGCGTTGTCCCTCACGGCAGCGAGCATGTGCTTGACCGTCGCCTCCTGAAGGGCCATCACGTCCTCTTCGTCCTCGATGGGACCGAACTCGACGTCGAGGGAGAGGTACTCGGACAGGTGCCTCGTCGTATGGCTCTTCTCCGCCCTGTACACGGGCGCCGTCTCGTAGACGCGCTCGAACACGCCGACCATGATCTGCTTGTAGAG
>DASRWD010000014.1:0-2744 GCA_035654755.1 Trueperaceae bacterium | reverse complement strand
CACTTCACCCGGCTCGACGGCCATTACTACGACAACACGCGCGTCGGCGACCTCATGGCCCGGCTCACCGCCGACCTCAACGCCGTGCGCATGCTCATCGGCGTGGGGCTCATGCAGGGCCTCAACACGACGCTGCTGCTCGGTTTCACGCTCTACCGCATGTTCTCGCTCTCCGGCACGCTGAGCCTACTGACGCTCACCGTCGTGCCGTTCATCACGATCTCGTTCTACG
Source organism: Trueperaceae bacterium (assembly GCA_035654755.1). Lineage (GTDB taxonomy): Bacteria > Deinococcota > Deinococci > Deinococcales > Trueperaceae > DASRWD01. The sequence continues at coordinate 2,512 of DASRWD010000014.1, read as the reverse complement.
TTCTCCTGCGCATCATCCACAAGCGCTACCAGAAGGTGCAGGAGCAGTTCTCGGACATAGCCGCCATGGCTCAGGAGAACTTCAGCGGTATCCGTGTCGTCAAGGGTTTCGGGATCGAGTCCCGCGAGCTGCAGAAGTTCGGCCGGCTCAACGACGAGTTCGTCAAGCGCAACCTCTCCCTCACCCGAGTGGACGGCCCGCTGTTCCCGCTGATGGAGTTCCTCTTCGGGCTCACGATCTCGCTGCTGCTCCTCGTGGGCGGTCGGCTCGTGCTGGGCATCGGCAGCGACCTCACGATCGGCCAGTTCTCCAGTTTCGTGTTCCTGTTCGAGGGCATCCAATGGCCGCTGATCGCGCTCGGTTGGATCGGGAACATCGTCCAGCGTGGCACGACCTCGTGGGGTCGCCTCCGCGAGATACTCGACGCCAAGGCCGAGGTGACCGACTCCGAGGTCACGGACTACTCGCTCACGTCCATCAAGGGCCACATCGAGCTGCGCGACGTCTCCGTCTCGTTCGACGGCGTGAGGGCGCTCGACAAGGTGAGCCTCGAGATCAGGCCGGGCGAGACGGTGGGCCTAACCGGGCGCACCGGCTCCGGCAAGACCCTCATCGCCAGGTTGGTCGCCAGGCTCATAGACCCGGCCGAAGGGCAGGTCCTCATCGACGGCATCGACGCCAGGCGCTACCCGATCGAGGTGCTCAGGCGCTACATCGGGCTCGTGCCGCAGGAGCCGTACCTGTTCTCTGACACGATCGCCGAGAACATCGCGTACGGCGTCCCGGAGGCGCCTCTGGAGGAGCTGAAGCCCCGCATCGAGGACGCGGCTCGCATCGCCCAGCTCGCCGGCGACGTCGAGGAGTTCCCCGAGGGCTACGAGACGCTGCTGGGTGAGCGTGGCGTGACGCTCTCGGGCGTTCAGCGCCAACGCACGGCGATCACCAGGGCCATCATCAAGGACGCGCCCGTCATGATCTTCGACGACGCGCTCTCTGCGGTCGACACCCAGACGGAGGCCGCGATCCTCGAGGGGCTCGAGCAGGTCCACAGGGGTCGCACGACGATCATCGTGGCTCACCGCGTGAGCGCGCTGAAGGAGACCGACCGCATCTACGTCCTCGAGGAGGGCCGGATCGTCGAGCAGGGCACGCACAAGGAGCTCGTGGCGCAGGGCGGCTGGTACGCCGACATCGACAGGCGCCAGCAGCTGGAAGAGGACCTGGAGGCGGCGTGATCGACCACGGTAACAGCGCCCGCGCTACCAGCGGCTGGAAGAAGCAGCCTCTGCGAGAGGCCGCCTGATGCCGGACGAGCACCGCATCGGCAGGGACGGCGAGATGGCGCCTGGCGCCGAGTTCTCGGCCGCCGCGGAGCAGCCGCGCATCCCCGAGAGGCCGAAGCGTCTCACCGACATGGACCTGCCCGACTACTCGGTCGAGCAGGCCAAGGCAGAGCGCCAGGCCAACAAGCGCGCGGCGCGCAAGCGCATGAAGCGCGACAGCGTCCTCGACGAAGAGGGCGAAGCCGTCATCAAGGACTACGACCAGGGCATGATGCGCCGGCTCCTCGGGTACCTGAGGCCGTACCGCAAGCAGTTCATCCTCGGCGTCAGCCTGTTGCTCGTCTACAGCGTGCTGGTGCCGGCGTTCCCGGCGCTCATCGCGTTGGCCCTCGACCGCTACGTGGTCGCCTCCAAGGAGCCGTTCGCCTCGCTGAGCATGGACGAACGCCTGAACGGCCTGCTGTGGGTCGTACTGGCGTACCTGGGCCTCAGGTTGGTGAACTTCGGGCTGCGCTACGGCTACACGTACGTCGTCGCCTGGTTGGGTCAGCACATCGTCTTCGACATCAGGCGCCAGATCTTCGAGAAGATCCAGCGCCTGCACATGGGCTTCTTCGACCGGACGCCGGTGGGCCGCCTGATCACCCGCATCACCTCCGACGTAGAGGCGATCCAGACGATGATGACCGACGGCCTGGTGGGCCTCGTGGCGGACGTCGGGCTCATCGTCGGCCTGACGGTCTACATGTTCTCGCTCAACTGGCGCATGGCCCTGATCACGCTGGCCGTCATGCCGCTCCTGTTCATCGCGCTCAACTACATCCGCGTGCAACAGCGCACCGCGTACCGCGCCGTGCGCCTGAGGACCTCGATCTCGAACGCCTACCTCGCCGAGAACCTCTCGGGCATGCGGACGGTGCAGCTGTTCAACCGCGAACAGCGCAACGCCAGGCGCTACGACAAGCTGAACCTCGACCTGCTGGACGCCAACTTCGAGCAGGTGCGGTGGTTCAGCCTGTTCCATCCGACGGTCCAGTTGACGTCGTCGATCGCCACCGGGCTCATCCTCTTCTACGCCGGCTCGGCGCTCCTCGGCGACGCGTTCACGGGCGTGGTGACGATAGGCATGCTGGTCGCCTACATCCAGTACTCGTCGATGTTCTTCCGGCCGTTGCAGGAGCTGTCGGACAAGTTCAACATCCTGCAGGCGGCGATGGCCTCGTCCGAGC
>DASRWD010000013.1:0-55405 GCA_035654755.1 Trueperaceae bacterium | reverse complement strand
CGTTGTCACCGGCGACGCCGGAGTCCAGCGTCTTGCGGTGCATCTCCACGCCGGTCACGACCGACTTGGCGGTGTCACGCAGTCCCACGATCTCGACCTCGTCGCCCGTCTTGACGACGCCACGATCCACACGACCGGTGGCAACGGTGCCGCGGCCCGTGATCGTGAAGACGTCTTCGACCGGCATGAGGAACGGCTTGTCGACGTCACGCTCCGGCGTGGGGATGTAGGAGTCAACGGCGTCGAGCAGGTCCCAGATGCGGTCTACCCACTGGTTCTCGCCCCTGGCGATCTTCGGGTTGGCCGTCAGGGCCTCGAGAGCCTTGAGCGACGAGCCCATGATCACCGGGAGGTCGTCACCCGGGAACTCGTAGCTGGTGAGCAGCTCGCGGACTTCCATCTCGACGAGCTCGAGGAGCTCTTCGTCCTCGACCATGTCGACCTTGTTGAGGTACGCCACGATGTACGGGACGCCGACCTGGCGGGCGAGCAGGATGTGCTCACGCGTCTGCGGCATGGGGCCGTCGGCGGCCGAGACCACGAGGATCGCGCCGTCCATCTGCGCGGCGCCCGTGATCATGTTCTTGATGTAGTCGGCGTGGCCAGGCGTGTCCACGTGGCTGTAGTGCCGCGCCTTCGTCTGGTACTCCACGTGCGACGCGTTGATCGTGATGCCGCGGGCCTTCTCTTCAGGCGCCCTGTCGATCTGGTCGTACGACTGGGTCGTCGCCGTCGGGTCTTCCGTGGCGGCCGTGAACGTGATCGCCGCGGTCGTCGTCGTCTTGCCGTGGTCGACGTGGCCGATCGTGCCCACGGTCACGTGAGGTTTCGTGCGTTCGAATACTCCCTTTGCCATCTTGATGCTCCCTGCTACTAGGTAGTCGCGCTCAGCGCTTGACGAGCTCTTCTTGGATGCTGCGCGGGACCGGCTCGTAGTGGTCCAGCATCATCGTGAACACGGCACGACCCTGCGTCAGAGAACGCAGGTCCGTGGCGTAACCGAACATCTCGGCCAACGGAACGTTGGCCGTCACCACCTGGGCGTTGGCGCGGGGCTCCATGCCCTGGATCTGACCGCGCCTGGAGTTGAGGCTGCCGATGACGTCGCCCATGTACTGATCAGGCGTCACGACCTCGACTCGCATGATGGGCTCCAGCACGGTGGCGTCGCCCTTGGACATCGCCTCGCGGACCGCCATGGACGCCGCGATCTTGAAGGACATCTCGGAGGAGTCGACCTCGTGGTACGAGCCGTCGTAGAGGCTGACCTTCAGGTCGACGATCGGGAAGCCGAGGAGCGGGCCGGACTGCAGCGCCTCCACGGTGCCCTTCTGCACTGCGGGGATGAAGTACTTGGGCACCGTGCCGCCGACGACGGCGTTCTCGAACTCGAAGCCGGCACCGCGCGGGAGGGGCTCGGCCTTGATCTTCACGTGGCCGTACTGGCCGCGACCACCGGTCTGCCGGACGAACTTGCCCTCGACGTCCACCGCCTTCATGATCGTCTCGCGGTAGGCGACCTGGGGTGCCCCCACGTTGGCGTTGACGTGGAACTCGCGCTTGAGGCGGTCGACGATGATCTCGAGGTGCAGCTCGCCCATGCCCGAGATCTTGGTCTGGCCCGTCTCGGGGTCGGTCTCGACACGGAAGGTCGGGTCCTCTTCGGAGAGCTTGATGAGACCGTTGCTCAGCTTGTCCTGGTCGGCCTTCGAGGCGGGCTCGATGGCGACGGTGATGACAGGCTCCGGCACCTCGATCGACTCGAGGAGGATGGGGTGATCAGGGTCGGTGAGCGAGTCGCCGGTCGTGGTGTCCTTCAGGCCGATGACGGCACCCAGCTCGCCGGCCTCGATGCGCTCGATCTCCTCGCGGTGGTTCGCGTGCATCTTGAGAAGGCGGCCGATGCGCTCACGCTTGCCCTTGGTGGCGTTGTAGACGTAAGTGCCGGCAACGAGCGCGCCCGAGTAGACACGCACGAAGACGAGGCGACCGACGTACGGGTCGGAAGCCACCTTGAACGCGAGCGCGGACGTTGGGGCGTCGACCTCAGACGGGCGCTGCGCGGACTCGCCATCTGGCGTGACGCCCTTGACGGGCGGCACGTCGAGCGGGCTCGGCAGGTAGTAGCCGACACCGTCCAGGAGCCGCTGTACGCCCTTGTTCTTGAGCGCTGAGCCGCACATGACCGGGTACAGCTTCATCTCGACCGTAGCGCGGCGGATCCCGGCGCGAAGGGTGTCCGCGTCGATCTCCTCGCCCTCGAGGTAGAGCATGGCGATGTCGTCGTCGACATCCGCCAGGGTCTCGACGAGCTTCGCGCGCTTCTCCTCCGCCAGTGCCTTGAGGTCATCCGGGATATCGACGACGTCGATGTCAACCCCGATGTCGTCGTTGTAGTAGACGGCCTTCATCTCTACGAGGTCGATCAGGCCCTTGAACTGGTCCTCGGTGCCGATGGGCCACTGGACAGCCAGGCCGGTCGCGCCGAGGCGCTCCTTGAGAGACGTGAGCACCAGCTCGAAGCTGGCGCCCGTCTTGTCCATCTTGTTGGCGAAGGCCACGCGCGGGACCTTGTACTTGTCGGCCTGGCGCCACACGGTCTCGCTCTGGGGCTCCACACCCTGGCTCGAGTCGAAGACCGCGACGGCGCCGTCGAGCACGCGCATGGAGCGCTCGACCTCCATCGTGAAGTCCACGTGTCCAGGCGTGTCGATGATGTTGATCCGGTTGTCGTGCCAGAAGCACTGCGTGACCGCGGAGGTGATGGTGATGCCGCGCTCGCGCTCCTGCTCCATCCAGTCCATCTGGGAGGCGCCCTCGTGGGTCTCGCCCGTCTTGTGGATGCGGCCGGTGAAGAACAGTATGCGCTCCGTCAGCGTCGTCTTGCCCGCGTCGATGTGGGCGGCGATGCCGATGTTGCGCGTCCGTGCTAGGTCGGTCTTGGTAGCGATTGTCATCTTGGGTTCCGTCGCTGCAGGCGCCCTGAGGGTCACCAGCGGTAATGAGCGTAGGCGCGGTTCGCCTCCGCCATGCGCTCGACGTCCTCCTTCTTCTTGACTGCGCCACCACGGCCGGCCGCGGCGTCGATGAGCTCACCGGCGACGCGTTCGACGGCGGTCCGCTCGGGACGCGCGTCGCACGCGGCGACGAGCCAACGCAGCGACAGGGACTGGGCCCGACGTGGGATGACCTCGACGGGGACCTGGTAAGTGGAACCGCCGACGCGGCGGCTGCGGACCTCGATGCGAGGACGGATGTTGTCGAGGGCCTGCCTCACGACCTTCAGGGGCTCCTGGCCGGTGCGCTCCTGTATGAGCCGGCAGGCGCCGTAGAAGATGCGGCTGGCGAGGTTCTTCTTGCCACCCTTCATCAGCTTGTTGATGAGGGCGGTGACGGTGGTGTCGCTGTAAACGAGGTCGGGTTGGAGCTTGCGGACCTCTGCGCGCCTACGACGTCCCATGCCTAACGTGCTCCTGCCTTCGGCTTCTTGGTGCCGTACTTGCTGCGGCCCTGGTTGCGCTGGACGTAACGGCCCACGCCGACGCCCTGGGCGTCGAGAGCGCCGCGAACGATGTGATAACGGACGCCCGGTAGGTCCTTCACACGGCCGCCGCGGATGAGGACGACGGAGTGCTCCTGCAGGTTGTGCTTCTCACCCGGTATGTAAGCCGTGACTTCCTGGCCACCGGAGAGACGTACACGGGCGATCTTCCGAAGCGCCGAGTTGGGCTTCTTCGGGGTCTGGGTCTTGACGGCGGTGCAGACACCACGGCGCTGGGGCGAGCCCTTGAGCGCGGGCGTCTTGCTCTTTCTCTCGATCTTCCGGCGCCCCTTCCGGAGCAGTTGGTTAACCGTTGGCAGAACGATCACTCCCTCTTTCTTTCCCCACGCCACCTAGCGCGAAGGTCTCTTGCGTGCAGGCTCTTATCGCCCAGGTACCGCTGCGAGCCTCAAGATCTACGCGTTGCAAGTCGCCGGCTTACGCCCTTGTTGCACTCACGAGTTTGCACTCACGACAAACCATCCCCCGGACCCAGCGTTGCGGGCCAGGGGGCGGACAAACCGAACAAGTATAGGGCTACGCCTGCCGTGGACGCAAGCCCCGCGATACGAAGTGCCCTGGTCGCCCGGTGACTCCGGCCGCCGCTTGGGGACCGGCGCTCCAAGACCGCGGCGTCCGGCGGATCATATGGTCCACAGAAGAAGCGGACCCGAGGTCCCTGAGGACATCGGGACCCCGGCTCTCATCCTCGGGCCCTACCTTGGGACGTGGCCGTCCAGTCCACCAGTCCGAGCGGCGCCACCGCGACGCGTGGCTCACGCGTCGTGTGGGCCTCGGAGGCCGTGAACGCTCCGTTCCCGAAACGCGTCGGCGTGGCGTTGGCGAGGCTTGCGGAGCGCCCCCCGCGCGGCGGAGATTGGGTCCACGAGGTCAAGTTCGACGGTTACCGCCTGGCCGCCAGGCTCGAAGGCGGAGAGGCCCGGCTGCTGACGCGCAACGGACTGGACTGGACCGATAGGTTCCCGTCCGTGGCGCAGGCACTCGAGGAGCTGGACGTGGAGTCCGCGCTCCTCGACGGCGAGCTGATCGCGCTGGGAGCCGACGGCAGGCCAGACTTCGGGGCGCTGCAGCGCGCGGCCCAGCCTCGCTCACCGCGCCCCAGAGCGACGGGGGCACGCCTCACCTACCAGCTCTTCGACCTCCTCTACCTGGATGGCCGCGACTACCGCCCCGCGCCGCTAGAGGAGCGCAAGGCGGCGCTGCGGCAGGTACTCAAGGGCGCGAGTGGGCTGCTCCGGTTCACGGCCCACTTGGACGTGCCGGGCACTGAGGTGTACGAGCACGCCTGCCGCCTGGGACTGGAGGGCGTCGTCTCGAAACGCCTGGGGTCGCCGTACAGGTCGGGCCGCACCGACGACTGGCTCAAGACGACATGCCTGCTCGCGGACGACGTGGTCGTCGGCGGGTTCACGGGGCCGCGCGGCTCGCGGACCGGCTTCGGGGCCCTGTTGCTGGGCCGCCCCACGCCTGGCGGAGGGCTGAGGTTCGTGGGCAAGGTCGGTACCGGCTTCGGGCGCGGCGGGATCGCCGCGTTGGCCGAGCGGCTGGGCCCGCTCACGACCGACGAGTCACCGTTCGTGGAGCGCCTGCCGGCCGACGCCGTCCGGACCGGAGCCAGCTGGGTGGAGCCGCGCCTGGTGGTGGAGGTCGCCTACTCTGGCGTGACCGACGGCGGTCGGTTGAGGCACCCCCGCTTCCGCCACATGCGGGAGGACAAGGACCCTGCCGACGTCGCAGAGTTCGGCCCGGGCGAGGACGACGAATCTGCGGCCGGCGTACGTGAGGACGGCGACCGCGGCCCTGAGGGAAGTGACGATGAAGCTGTCGAAGGACGCGCAGAGGGAGGCGTCAGCGTGAGCGAGGCCAGGAGGAGCGGCGGCAGGCGCGAGGTCGAGGTGGCCGGCGTGAACCTCACCAACCCGGGGCGCGTGCTGTATCCGGAGCAAGGCGTCACGAAGAGGGACCTCGCCCTGTACTACGAATCGGTCGGTGAGTTCCTGCTGCGAAGGGCCGCGAAGCGGCCGCTCGCCCTCGTCAGGTGCCCGGAGGGCACGGCCGAACAGTGCTTCTATCAGAAGCATCCCGGACCGTCCTTCGCCCCTGGCCTGCCTCGCATAGAGATCCAGGAGAAGGAGGACCTAGAGGACTACGTCTACCTGGAGTCTGTTCCACATCTGGTCAGCCTCGTCCAGCTCGGCGTGCTCGAGATCCACGCCTGGGGCAGCACCGTCGACCACCTCGAGCAACCGGACATCGTCGTCTTCGACCTCGACCCCAGCCCCGGTGTGGACCTCGACTACACCAAGGAGATCGCCCGTCGCCTGCGGGACCTGTTGACCAAACTGGGGCTCGGGGCGTACTTGCGCGTGACCGGAGGCAAGGGTCTGCACGTGGTCGTACCCCTGGTACCCGAGGCCGATTGGGACGCGGTGAAGGGGTTCGCCAAAGCCGTCGCCGAAGCACTGGCTGCGACCGACCTTCAAAGGCTGACCACGAACATGTCGAAGTCGAAGCGGCAAGGGAAGCTCTTCATCGACTACCTGCGTAACGGCAGGGGCTCTACCGCGATCGTCAACTACTCGACGCGCTCCCGCGAGGGCGCGCCGGTAGCGCTGCCCCTCAGGTGGGAGGAACTGAGTCGGCTGGAGCACCCTGGCGCATACGACATCGCTTCTGCGCGCCGGCGCATCGCGTCGCTGAAGACGGATCCCTGGGACGGTTTCGAAGAGTCTGCGGTCCCGCTCTCCACGGTGCTCGACAAGCTGGCGGAGCTCGATGAGGTGGCGGGGTGAGCGCGCGGGCGATCTGGAAGGGCGTGCTTCGGATAGAGGACGTATCCGTGCCCGTGAAGCTCTACTCGGCTGTCCAGGACAAGCGGGTCTCCTTCCGTCTTCTGCACCGGGATGACGGCGTACCGGTCAAGCAGGCGATGGTCAACCCCGAGACGGGCAAGGTCGTGGAGTACGAGGACGTCATGCGGGGTTACGTCACGCCCGAGGGTCGCATCGTGTCGCTGGATCCGGACGAGCTAGAGGAGCTGGAGCCCGAGGCATCGCGAGACATAGATGTGAGGAGCTTCGTGCCGGCCGGTGTCATCGAGCACCGGTGGTTCGAGCGGCCGTACTACCTGGGGCCGGACGGTGATACGGAGGCCTACTTCGCCCTGGCCGCGGCCCTGGGTCGGACCGACCGCGAGGGCGTGGCGCACTGGGTGATGCGCGATAAGGAGTATCAGGGTGCGCTGCGGCTCCACCGTGGTTACCCCATGCTCGTCACCCTCAAGCACGCGGGCGAGGTCTTGCCGCTCGAGCAGTTCGAGCCCCGGTCCGGCGAGGACCTCGACGATAAGCAGCTCAAGATGGCGCGCCAGCTGATCCAGATGCTGGCGGACGACTTCGACCCCGAGGCGTACGAGGACGAGTACAGGGAGAGCGTCCAGAAGCTCATCGAGAGCAAGCGTGACGGCAAGAAGGTACGTAGGAAGAAGGCGAAGGAGCGGCCGCGCGCCGACGACCTGACCGCGGCCCTCGAGCGCAGCCTCGCCTCCGGCAGTGACAAGGCGCCGGCCCGTGCCTAAGGCCAAGTCCAAAAGATCCAAGGGCAAGACTGCCCGGGCCGAACGGACCGAACCCGGCGCTGCGAAGGCTTCCGGCTCGAACGGCGCCAAGAAGGGCTCCACAAGCAGCAAGAACGACAAGAAGGAGAAGAAGGGCCGCGAGGACCGCGTGCCTCGTGGGCGGCCCGTGTGGTCGGGGACCCTGGCGTTCGGACTGGTCACCCTGCCGGTCGAGCTCTATCCCACCACCCGGTCCGGAGGCGTGTCCCTGCGGATGATCGGTCCCGACGGCACGCCCCTGTCACGCAGGTACTTCTGCGAGGCCGATGGGGAGATCCTCACCTCAGACGAGATCGTCAGGGGCTACCCGATCGGTGACGACGAGTTCGTGATGATCGAGGACGAGGAGCTGGAAGCTCTCGATCCGGACCGATCACGGGTCATAGACCTGGACGTCTTCGTGCCGCGCGGCGACCTGGACCCCAGCTACGTCCAGAACACGTACGTGTTGGTCCCGGGCGACGATGCCGCCACCGCGTACCGCCTCCTCGTTGCCAGCATGGCCGAAGAGGACCGTGCCGGTATCGCGACGTTCGTGATGCGAGGCACCTCCTACCTATTGGCGATCGTCTCCGTCGGCGGCACGCTGAGGGGGATGACCCTGCGCTACCACGACGAGGTGCGTTCCCCTGAGGACGTCGGGCTGCCCGAGCTGGAGACCGCGGACGTGGACGAGGTGAAGGAGATAGAGCAGGCGGCGAAGGCGCTGGCGGCAGACACCCTCGACCTGTCCGAGATGGAGGACGAGCGGTCGAAACGTATCGCCAAGCTCGTCGACAAGCGGCTCAAGAGCGGCAAGGGAGTGCACGATGCGCCGGAGGAGGAAGAGCCTTCGGACGACGAGGACGAGGCCCCGATGATAGACGTCATGCAGCTCCTGCGAGAGAGCCTCGGCAAGGCCGCGAGGGCCTAACCGCTCTCGCCTACCAGCGCCGCCCTGGCGGTGAGCACCAGTTCCTCGGCTGCGTCTACGCTGGCAGCTGTGGCGGTGAGGTGTCCCATCTTGCGACCCGGACGCGCCTCCGACTTGCCATAGAGGTGCAGGGCCACCCCCGGGACGCGTAGGGCCGCTGCGAAGTCAGGTTGCGAGCCCTCACGCCAGATATCGCCCAGAAGGTTGGCCATCGCGGCGGGCGCCACGAGCTGGGGCGAACCGAGAGGCAGCCCACAGACGGCCCTCAACTGTTGCTCGAACTGGCTCGTCGCCGCGGCCTCGATGGTCAGGTGCCCCGAGTTGTGAGGCCGAGGCGCGATCTCGTTGACGAGCAACTCACCGTTCCTCGACAGGAAGAACTCGACGCAACAGACGCCGACGAGATCGAGCGCGACGGCGACCCTCTCGGCCAGCACACGCGCGTCGCTCGCGACCTCTGCCGAGACCGGCCCCCAGGCCGAGCCCGGATCCATGAACGGCGCGAGGGCGACGTCGAGCACCTGCCCGCTATGCCGGTTGACGAAGGGCGCGTACGTCACGGTCTCGCCGGACCAGGAGCGCGCGACGAGCACGGACAGCTCTGCCGCCAGGTCGATCAGACGCTCGACGACCAACGCGCCTTCTCCCGCCAGCTCTATCGCGGCGGCGCGCACCGACCCGAGCTCCTCGACGACCACCTGCCCCTTGCCGTCGTAGCCGAAGCCTGCGGTCTTCACGACGCACGGCGTGCCTAGCTCCTCTACGGCCCCCGTGAGCGCCGTCGCGTCGTCGACCAGCCGGAACGGTGCCGTCGGGATGTCCTCGCTCAGGAGGAACGCCTTCTCGCGCCCGCGATGCTGGGTCAAGTGAAGGGCGCGCGGTGATGGCCTGACCGGTGCCTCGTGCAGGGCGGCCGCCAGCGCAGTGCTCGAGACGTTCTCGAACTCGAACGTGACGACGTCGACCGCTGAAGCGAACCTGCGCATCGCGTCGGCATCGTCCAGGTCTGCGGCGACGTGACGGTCGGCGCCGGCGGCCGCCGGCGGACGTTCACCCGGTGCCAAGACGTGGAAGCCGTACCCGAGACGCCTCGCGGCCAGCCCCAGCATGCGCCCTAGCTGCCCGCCGCCTACGACGCCGATCGTGGCTCCGGGCAGGATCGACGTCACGGCTCGAAGCTCTCCGTGGGCAGCGTGGCGGCGGCCGCCTGCTCCGTCTGTTCCTCGCGGTACCGGAGCAGTCGCTCCCTCAGGTCCACACGGTCCAGGGCCAGGATCGACACGGCGAGCAAGGCCGCGTTCACGGCACCGGCCTCCCCTATCGCGAGCGTCCCGACTGGCACTCCCCGCGGCATCTGCACCACCGACAGCAGGGAGTCCATCCCGGAAAGGGCCGAACTCCTTACCGGCACACCCAGCACCGGCAGGTGGGTGTGGGCCGCGATCATGCCGGGCAGGTGCGCCGCTCCGCCGGCGCCGGCGACTATCACCTCGATCCCGGCATCGGCTGCGCCCAGCGCGAAGCTGGCGAGCCGGTGCGGCGTCCTGTGGGCCGAAACGACGCGGCACACGTGAGGCACCTCGAACCGGTTCAGGACCTCGTCCGCGTGGCGCATCGTCTCCCAGTCGCTGGCGCTGCCCATGACCACAGCTACCAGCGGACGGGCGGCGTCCCGACCCGTAGCGCGTGACAACCTGTCCCTCACCGCCAGCCACTCATCGCCTTCACCGGCCTCCTCCACCAGAATCTCCTCCAAACCCAACGCGTCCAGATGACGGACAGCGGCGTAAAGGTCCCTCGCGAAGCCGGCCGGGTCGTCGGCGAGCACCAGCCAGCGCGAGCCATCCGTCACGGGTCCGTCGCCAGCGAACGGCGCGTGGTCGACGTCCTTCTCCGGCATGCGGCGGCCTATGACGCCCGTCCGATCCCCGAAGAGGCCCATCAGCTCCTCGCCTTTCACGACCCGGAGCGGCGTCCGCGGCGCGTAGTGGCGCGACAAGGTGCCCGGTGCACGCGGCGAGCCCTTCGCGGCCGGTCCGATGCGCACCCGCGCCTCGAGCGCCTCCAGAGGAAGCGCTCCCGGTCGCAACAACGTCGCCTCGCCGGTCGAGAGGTCGACGATCGTCGACTCCAGCCCATGGCGCGTGCGCCCGCCTTCGAGCACGAGGATGTCGGAGCGGTCGGCGAACTCGGTCATCACGTGTCGCGGAAGGGTGGGACTGACTGCTCCGAAGCGGTTGGCCGAAGGGGCGACGAGCGCCCCGCCGAACGCTCCGAGCAGCCTCGCCGCCACGGGGTCGGCGGGCACCCGGACGGCGACGGTGTCCTGGCCACCCGTTACCACGCGCGGGACGTCGTCGCGGGCCGGGAGCACCAGGGTGAGTGGACCGGGCCAGAAAGCCGCTACCAGGTCCTCGACCACGTCGACCACGTCCCGCTGGAGCGCCTCCCTGTCAGCCCAGCGCCACAGCCAGCTCGCGTCGGGTAGGTGGACGATCAGGGGATGGTCGGCCGGCCGGCCTTTGGCGGCGAACACACGTCTCACGGCATCGACGTCCGTCGCCGACGCGCCCAGGCCATACACGGTCTCGGTCGGGAACGCCACGAGTCCGCCGGACCCAAGGTGCTCTGCCGCGCTGGCGATGCCTTCGGGATCGGCGCTCAGTAGACGTGCCATGGACTCGCGCGAGCATAGCAACGCTAGACTGCTCTCATGTTCGGCCTCTTCCGACGTCAAGACCCGCGCTTCCGAGAAGACGGGAACTTCCTGCTCTGCCAGGTCAGGACCGACGCGCACGGCGAGGTGATCAGGGTGCGCCTGTCGAAGACATCCGAGATGAGCCTCACGGGCGGCGGTTACTTCGTGCGCAAGGCGTTGGTCGGGCCCAAGAGCCTTGACAACGCCACTCTCGAGGTCACGATGAACCGGTCCCACAAGGTGACCAACGCCGTGTGTGACGGTGGCGACCTGCTGCGCGTCAGCGAGTGGGAGGACTAGGCCGAGAGTCGTCCATCTGCCGGGTCGCGCACGTCCCGGCCGCGCTCCGGCTGTTATCATCGGCCTGTGCCAATGAACGAAGACGCGATCCTCTCGTTCTCCGCTCCCCTCGTGGGAAGGCGGCGGCTGATCGTCACGCCAGCCCCGGTTCTCGAGCTGCTCTACGCCTACTACTACCTGAAGCGCCGGCTGGACCGGGACCGCGACGGTGAGCTCCCGTGGGTGCGGCAGCTGAGGGAGAACGGCTCCGCCAGCGTCGAAACGATAAGGCGTTCATGGCATCAGGTCGAGGTCATGGCGCTGGGCCACGAGTTGCTGCTCACGGCCTGCAGCCTCGGCTACGCGCTCGACGGCACCCCGGACAGGTTCCTCGCGGACTTCCCCGCCCTGCCGCGCCGCGTCCTCGACGGGCTGTCGCAGATCGTCGAGGACCTGGACGCCGATAGCCCCGAGGATCGCGACAAGACGTACGAGAAGCTGGAATCTCAGCTCGAGCTGCTGAGCCGACCGGAGGTCGCCGCCGGGATCAAGGAGGCGCTAACGTCGCTGTGGGCGTTCCTCCAGCCGGCATGGGACCGGGAGGGCAGGTCCGTCAGCGAGGCCGCCGGCCGCGACCTGGAAGCCGAGGTCCAGTTGACGGGTGACCTGCTCTCGGCCCTGCCGGAGCACCACTTCGTGCGGTTCGAGGGGGCTGCCGACGCTTTCAGGACGGCGCAGGAGGAGGGTGGTCGCTTCGTCGTCGTACCGCTCTACTTCGCCTCCCAGGGAGGGTTCCACCTCGACTTCGGCGGCGTGGACTACGTGGGCTACGGCGTGCACGCCGAGAGCCTTTTCGCCAAGCAGCAATCGGAGCTCTCGGAGCTCGCGGGCAAGCTCAAGGCGTTCAGTGACCCTACCCGTCTGCTGCTGATGGTGCTCATAGGCCGGTTGTCGCAGTTCCCGCTCACCGTCGGCGACCTCGCGACGCAGGTCGGCGTCAGCCAGCCGACAACCAGCGGGCACTTGAAGCTGCTCAAGGAGATGGGGCTGGTACAGGTCACGAAGAAGGGCAACCGCTCCTACTACCACCTGGACGAGCAGGCCGTTCGCGGCGTCATAGACGAGCTACAGCGGTCGCTGGTCGGCTGACCCCCTGGCGAACGGAGATCAGTCGGCTCCGGAGCATCACTGCTATATCGGTCACGGCCTATTGACAGAGATGAGGTTGCTTTCTATACTTGTTCATAGGAGGTGGCCTATGTTCTACTCGATCGAGCAGATCAGACAGCTCAACCAAGACCGGATCGCGAGCGTGGTCCGCAGCGCCAAGGCTGCCCACAACACGCGGATCAAGCCGCTCAACCGCGTTCGCTGACTTGTAACCTTCGACAATCACTTCCAGGTGAAGCGCGCCTCACCCTCCTCCAAGAACGGGTGTGGCGCGCCCTCGTTCAGCTAGCGCTTCATCGGCGTTCGCCGACTGGAGCAGTCGTTCATTGAGCGCTGACCAGGTCCGGCCTAAGCGACCGGGCCTCGCGTTGGTAGACATGCACCATCTCGGCCTGTGAACGACGCGTGTTCACCTGCATCATGACCCTGACGCAGCGCTTCAGCCGCCCCGGTACTGGTATCTCCTGGTTGCACAGCAGCGGGACCATGTTCATCCCCAGCTCGCGCGCGGCCTCTGCCGGGAAGGTCGAGGTGAGGTCCTGCGTGGTGGTGAAGAAGATCGCTGCGATCACGTCGAAGTCATCGATGCCGTTCGCCTCGAGCATCGCGGTGAGGAGCTCGCGAGTCGCTTCGAGTATCAGGCTCGGCTCGTCCGCGGCCACGGTGGTGGCGCCTCGCACTCCCCTCAGCCAGTAGGGCCGCGATTCCATGCGGCGGAGTGTACCAGCAGCGCTCACGTAGGCACGATGGCAGAGGCCGCCGACAATACTTAGGACCATGACCGACGCCGCAGCCGGACTGACATGGTTCGACCTGACCGCAGACCAGAGAGCGCTATTGGGACCGCTGCGCGACCTGCTCAGAGAGGAGGTGGCTCCTGGCGCCGCCGAGCGCGACGAGTCCGGCGAGTTCCCCCATGAGCTGGTGAGTCGCCTTGGCGAGCTCGGCCTCTTCGGGCTACAGGTCCCTGAGCGCCTCGGCGGATCGGGCCTCGACACGCAGACCGCCGCCCTCGTGATCGAGGAGGTCGCCGCGTTCGACGGGTCCCTCGCCCTGACCGTCGCGTCCCACAACTCCCTCTGCCTCGGCCACCTCATGACGACAGCGAGCGAGGAGCAAGCGGAACAGTGGATCCCGCCGCTGGCGAGGGCCGAGCGGCTGGGCGCCTGGTGCCTGACCGAACCGACCGCCGGCTCGGACGCCGCCTCGCTGCGCACCCGCGCCAGCTTGGAAGACGACGGCTACGTCGTTGACGGGAGCAAGGTCTTCATCACGCAGGGGACGGTGGCCGGCACTTACGTCGTCATGGCTCGGACCTCCGAGCCTGCCGAGGGGCGCGAGCGCTCCCACGGGATCAGCGCGTTCGTGGTGGACGGAGACACCGCCGGCCTCGAGCGTGGGAGGCCCGAGAAGAAGCTGGGGCTGTCAAGCTCCGACACCACGCCGCTCACCTTCGACTCGATGCGCGTGCCGGCTGCGAACCTGCTGGGCGACGAGGGCGAGGCCTTCGCCGACGTGTCGCACGTGCTGACCGGCGGCCGCATAGGAATCGGCGCCATGGGCATCGGACTCGGCAGGGCGGCCCTGGAGGTCGCGCTCGCCTACGCGGTCGAGCGCCGTCAGTTCGGCAAGCCGATCGCCAGGCACCAGGCCGTCTCGTTCATGCTCGCCGACATGGCGACCGAGCTGGAGGCCGCGCGCCTGCTGGTGCGCAAGGCGGCTGCGCTCCGCGACGCCGGCCGGGAGCACACCGCGGCTGCGGCGATGGCGAAACTGAAGGGCAGTGTCGCGGGGGTGGCCGCGTGCGACGCCGCGATCCAGGTGCTCGGCGGGTACGGATACACCAAGGACTACCCGGTGGAACGGTACTGGCGCGACGCCAGGCTCACACGCATCGGCGAGGGCACGGACGAGATCCAGCACCTGATAATCGCGCGGGACCTCCTGCGCTCGGTGGGCGCCTGAGGTTCGGGGTTCGCTTGGCGAACCGAACGGAGCCGTCCGAGACCACCGGTTACGCCGCGACGACGGTCCGCATGCCCACTCCCGTGAGCGTGGCGTCGAGCACCTCGTCCGGCACAGCCCTGAGTGCCCGCAGCACCAGCTCGGGCCCCGCGCCCGGCAGGTGGGCACCCTCCGTGATGATCCGGCGCCATGTCCTCGCTCCCGGTACGCCCTTGAAGAGGTTGAGCATGTGCCTGGCTATCGGCGCCAGCGGCGTGCCGCGGCCGGTCTCCTCGACCGCGTAATCGATCATCGCCTCGACGACTGCCCTACGGGTCACGCTGCGCCTGATGCCTGAGAGCGCCGGGTCCACCGCCGCCAGGAGGGTAGGGTCCTCGTAGAACGCTCTACCGATCATCACGCCGTCCACCTGTTCGAGGTGCTCTAGAGCCTCGGGAACGTCCGCCACGCCGCCGTTCAGCTCGATCCACAGGTCGGGCCGGTCGCGCTTGAGCCTGTACACCTCGCCGTAGCGCAGAGGCGGGACCGAGCGGTTCTCCTTCGGCGAGAGCCCCTTCAACCAGGCCTTGCGGGCGTGGACCGTGTACGCCCTGCTCACGCCCCCGGAAGACCTGTCAACGACGTCCACGAAGCGCAGCATGTCCTCGTAGCGGTCGGTGAGGTCGATGCCGATCCGGTGCTTGACGCTGACCGGCAACCCGCCCTGCGCCATCGCGGCGAGGCACTCGCCAACCAGCCTGGGCTCCGCCATCAGGCAGGCGCCGAAGCTCCCGCTCCTGACCCTGTCGGAAGGGCAGCCAACGTTGAGGTTGACCTCTTGGAATCCGGCGTCGGCTCCGGCCCGGGCAGCTTCCAGGAGCTCGCCGGGCTCGGAACCCCCTAGCTGCAGAACGACGGCGCCCTCCTCGGGCGTGCGGGCGAGGAGCCTCTCCCGCACGCCATGTACCACCGCCTTGGCCGTCACCATCTCGGTGTACAGGAGGACGTCACGCGACAGCAAGCGCGCCATTCGTCTGAAGTGCCGGTCCGTCAGGGCCATCATGGGCGCGACGGAGATGCGGGGTCGTGGGACGAGCGGAATAGGCGGCGTCACGTAGCGGTCACCGGCTCGGCGCGGCGCGGCTTGCGGAACCTGATGTCCTCCCACTCGCCCTCCTCTACGATCGCCAGCCGGGGGTTGCGCTTCCTGAAGTACTCGACGACGTCCTGTACTAGGTCGTCAGGCGTGCTGGCGGCCGACGTCACGCCCACGGCGCTGACGCCCGCAAGCCACTCGTCCTGGATGTCCGATACGGACTCGATGCGTTCGGCGTTGCCCGTGATGTCCTGTGCCAGCTCTACCAGGCGCATGCCGTTCGACGAGGCCGCGCTCGTGACGACGAGGAAGAGGTCGACGCGAGCCGCGATCTGCCTGACCGCGTCCTGGCGGTTCTTCGTGGCGAAGCAAAGGTCATCGGACGGCGGCACGACGAGGTTCGGGAACCGACGCCTGAGGACTTCGATCGTGCGCATCGTGTCGTCGACCGAGAGGGTGGTCTGTGTCAGGACCACGACGCGGTCCGGGTCCGGCACCTCGACCGTTGCCGGGTCTGCCAGGTCCGGGTCGTGGTCGCGATTGCCGACGACCGAGACGACCGTCGTCCGGTCGGGCGCTTCGCCGCGCGTGCCGATGACCTCCTGGTGCGACATGGAGTCGCCGACCAGCAGGATGTGGAACCCCTTGTCGGCGTAGCGTTTGGCCTCGTTGTGCACCTTCGTCACGAGCGGGCAGGTCGCGTCGACGGTAGCTAGCTTCAGCTCCTCTGCCCGACGGCGCACTGCGGGGCTTACGCCGTGGGCGCTGAACACGACCGTGTGTCCGACCTTCCGGCCGCTCCCGTGTGCCTTCAGTCTGACCTCGTCCAGGTCTTCGAGGTCCTCGACGAAGGTGACGCCGTGCCCCTGCTCGAGGCGAGATACGACCGTCTTGTTGTGAACGATGTCGTGATAGACCGCGATGCCACCCTCCCCGCGCTCCCGGGCGGCCTCGGCCTCCTCTTCAACGGCTTTGATCGCCATGACCACGCCTGCGCAGAACCCGCGTGGCTTGGCGAGAAGTAGTCGTTCGACCATGCGACCCGATGATAACGGTGGGGCCGACGGTCCTGGGTCGCGCTACCTTGTCCACGTTAGACACTGCGTGATAGACTCGCGTCTGCTGCTTCGGCAGCAGGTGAGGGCGATTAGCTCAGCTGGTTAGAGCGCGTCGCTGATAACGACGAGGTCGGTGGTTCGAGTCCACCATCGCCCACCACGAGAGACAGCAGAACGCCAGAGGCGCGCCCCGCGATCGGAGCGCGCCCGTCTATCTCGTTGATACCGGACCGCCCTGGTACGGGATCGCGACGGTGGGGACCAGGGTGAAGCGGTTCCGGGTCACTCGCCAGCGAAGACGTCGCGCCGCGCACCCAGGGTCAACTCGACCCGGAACGTCGCACTGCCACGCTGCACGGTCAGCACGATCGTCTGGCCGATCTCCTTGATCCTCACCTCGGCGAGGAGGTCGTAGAAGGTAGGAGTCGCGCGGCCGTCGACGGCAACGATCACGTCGGCCTTCGGGACCATCCTGACGGACCCATCCGGACCTTCGAGGCGCTCCTGCGTCATGCTCTTGAGGCCGGCCAGGTCTGCCGGTCCACCGCTCTGGACGCGGTCCACGATAGGACCCGGCCTGGCGCCCAGGTAGTAAGGCGCCTCGTTGGGGTCGTAATCGAGGCCCGGCGTCCAGGTGAATCCGATGACGGGCACGTCCTTGCGCTCGCCGTCGAGCACGGCCTGGAAGAGGTCGCTGTCGCGCTGAAGCGGTACCGCGTAGCTCGCGTACGAGCTGGGCAGCCTCGCACCGCGCAGATAGGGCGGCACCCAGTCCTGCGACGTCATCGCCGACGGGTTGAAGCTTATGTAACTGACTACGCCGATGACCTCGCCGCTCAGGTTGACTACCGGGCCCCCGGAGTCGCCAGGAGCCAGCGAGTTCGTCAGCTCGATGGTGCCGCTCGCGAAATCCGCTCTACCCGCCTCGACTCCGAGCCTCGTCACACGGCCGGCGCGCGGGGCGAGGAAGTCACCACGGCTGTTGCCGATAGCCACGACCTGATCGCCCACCCGCGGGCTGACGGCCGCGGCCGGAAGGTACGGCACCAGCCTGTCGACGTCGGCGCGAAGAGTAGCGACGTCCATGTAGATGTCGTAGCCCACCAGATCGAGCTCGAACTCTTCTTCGGCGGCGGTCACTGCTACCAGGCGGCTGGCGCACGGCTGGCTGGAGTTCTGGTCGACGACGTGGTACGCGGTCATGACAAGCCCGTCGGAGGTCACGAAGAAACCCGTCCCCACACCCAGTGTCGCTCCTACACGTCCCTCGGTGCAGCGCGCTTCGATTCGCACGGCCGCGTCGCGTGCCGAATGGTACGCATCCAGCAGGTCACCCTGCGGGCCCTCGACGGGAGGTGGCCCCTGCACGTGCATGAGGCGCGGCTCTTCGCGCTTGAGCTGAGTGGCCAGCACCGCCGTCAGGGCCAGGGTGAACATCAGCAACCAGGTGAATGGACGGGGTCCGGACACCCCAACATGATATTTGACGCGCGAGCGGCGGCGGTATCATCGTTCGCATGTCGCAGAAGCCGGACAACCGCCCCGACCCCAACTACGCCGAGAAGCTAGCGGCGGTGGCCCGCAAGGCCCGCGGCTGGGACGGCCCCATCGTCATACTCACGCACGTCGACCCGGACGGCGACGCCATCGGGAGCTCCCTGGCCCTCAGCCGTGCGCTGCGGTCGCTAGGCAAGTCCGTCACGTTCGCCACCACGCCCCCACGCTACCTGCGCTTCCTGGCTCGAGAGGGCGAGCACGTCGAGGAGATCGCTTCCCTGCCCGCGGGGACGTTGCTCTTCGTGCTCGACGTCGCCGATCTGCCCCGCGTCGCTGGAGGGCGGGTCGAAGGCGCCGCGTTCGTCGTGAACATCGACCACCACGGCACTAACGAGAGGTTCGGCGACATCGCGGTCGTGCAGCCGAGCAAGGCCGCGACCGCCCTGCTGATCAAGGAGCTCATCGACCTTCTCGGCGTGGAGTGGACTCCGGAGATCGCGACGCCCTGCCTCACGGGGATCATCACGGACACGGGCAACTTCCGCTTCGGCAACACGAGCAGGGAGGTGCTCGAGGTCGCGGGCGAGCTGCTTGACCACGGCGTCGACTACGTCGGCCTGACGGACCGCCTGCAGTGGCGTCACCCTGACTACTTCAGGACGCTCGGCCGGGTCATGGAGACCGTCACCTTCGACCTAGGGGGTCTCCTCGTCTACGCGCGCTACACGGAGGACATGGCGTCCGGCACTGGCCTCGACGCAGACGATTCGGACGACTTCGTCGGGCTCATCCGTTACGCGGAGGGCGTGCTCGTCGCGGCCCTGATCAAGGAGCGGGGCGTGGACGTCAAGGTGAGCGTGCGCACGCGCGGTGGCGTCTCTGCTCAGGCGATCTGCGTCGAACTGGGTGGTGGCGGGCACGTGGCCGCCGCGGGCGCAACGATCAGAGGCGCGAGCCTCGACGAAGCCGAGAGACGCCTCATCGCTGCCTGTAGGCACGAGTTGGAGCGCTCTGGTGCATCGGTAGCCGGGGACTGAACGATCCTGCCCGCGTGGGCGCTACCGGTTCGAGGTCAGCCGAAACGCACGGCCAGAGCCCTGGCCTCACCGGCTAGAGCCGCCAGGCGCTCGACGGCCACCCCTGACGCGAACCCCCGCTCCTCCAGCCATGGGAGCACGTCCTCCGTAGGCAGGTTGCCGACGAGGTCGTCGCCGGCGAAGGGGCATCCACCGACGCCGCCGAGGGCGCCTTCCACCCACCGCACACCGCGTGTGAGCCCGACGTTCAGCAGCGGCTGCCAGCCGTCCGCGCGCGCGTGCAGATGGAGGCCCAGGTCCTGAGCGTTCGAGAGCCGTGAGAGCACGCGGTCGACGACCGCCGCGTCGGCGGTGCCTACCGTGTCCGCGAGTGCGATGCGAGTGACGCCCATGTCGCGCAGCCGGACGACGGTCTCCGCGGTCATGCTCGGCATCCAGGTCTCGCGGTACGGGTTGCCGAACGCCATGGAAACGTAGACGACGAGGCCGAGCCCGGCCTCGGAGGCGGCGGTTCTCATCTCCTCCAGCTCGATCCAGGAGTCCGCGAGGCCCCGTCCGACGTTGCGACGCTGGAACGTCTCGTTGACGCTGAGGGGGTAGCCCACGCTGGTTACCGGCTCGCAGGCGACGGCCCTCTCGACACCCATGAGGTTGCCCACGATGCACAGGATGTCGACGCCTTCGCGCTCACCGAGCTCGCCAAGCACCATCTCGGTATCGGCCATCTGCGGCACGGCCCGCGGCGAGACGAACGACCCCACGTCGAGGTGCGTGAAGCCTGCATCGAGCAGCGCCCGGATGTGGCTCACCTTCACCGATGTGGGGATCACGTGGGGCAGTCCTTGCCAGGCGTCTCGCGGGCACTCGACGTAGGTGGGCCCGGCCGCCTGCATGGCAGGATGATAGCCCAGGGTCGGGGCCGACAAGCCGCTCTGGGACGTCTATACTCGCCGCGTGCTGCGCCGTCTCGAGCTGCGCGACTTCGCCATCATCCAAGAGCTCTCGCTCGACCTCTCACCCGGCCTCAACGTGCTGACCGGCGAGACCGGCGCAGGTAAGTCGATCGTCGTTGACGCCCTCGGACTGCTGGCCGGGGCAAGGGCGGACGTCGCCTTCGTGCGAGCCGGGGCGCAGGACGCCTTGGTGCAGGGTGAGTTCGATAGCGGCGGGCTGAGCTCGGCGGGTCGCCGGGTGTCCACCAGCGGCCGGCATGGCGCTCGGGTCGACGGTGAGCACGTCACCGTGGGCGAGCTGACGGAGCGCGTCGGCGAGGTCGTCGCTGTCTTCGCTCAGCACGGCGCGTTGGAGCTCCAGGGGGCTGCCGCGCAGCGGTCTCAACTCGACAGGCTGTTGCCCGAGGAGGACAGGGCAAGGCTCACCGAGCACAGACAGGCGTTCGTACGGCGCAGCCAGGTCGCAGCCAGGCTGGAGGAGGTGCGTGCCGCGAAGCGCGAACGCGCCAGGCGCCAGGACGTCCTCACCTACCAGGTGCAGGAGATCGAGACGTCAAGGCCCGAACCCGGCGAGGACGAGGCTCTGGAGACGGAGCTGGAGACCCTGCGCAACGCCGAGCGCATAGTCCAGAGCGCCGGTGCGGCGTTCGGCGCGCTTGCCGGCGAGGACGGGGGTGCCGCCCAGCTCGCCGCCCACGCACTAAGGGAGCTCAGGACGGCTGCGAGGCACGCTGCCGCCCTCGCGCCGTTGGCCGACGACCTGGAGGCTGCGGTCACCGGCCTGGGGGCCGTCTCCGAGGAGGTCGAAGCGTTCCTCGGCTCGTTCGATGCCGACCCCGCGCGGCTGGACGCCGTGCAAGCCAGGCTCGCCAAGCTGGATGACCTCAAGCGCAAGTACGGCGAAGACCTGAGCGCGGTGATCGCTTTCGGCGAGCGGGCGAAGCAGGAGCTTCAGGAACTGGGCGCTCTCGATGAGGACGAGGCGGCCCTTGAACGCGAGGACGCGCAGCTGGCTGCACGCATGGCCGAGCTCGCCAAGCAACTCACCGCGGCCAGACAGCGTGCTGCCCGGCAACTCGACGAGCAGGTCCAGCCGCTCCTCGTCCGCCTAGGCATGCCCAACGCCGCCTTCGAGGTGCGTGTGTCGTCGCTCGACCGGCCGCATGCGACCGGCTCTGACGACGTCACCTTCATGTTCGGCGCGAACGCGGGCGAGCCGCTCGGGCCCGTCTCGCAGATCGCCTCAGGCGGCGAGCTGTCCCGCCTCATGCTGGCCCTGCACCTCGTGACCGGTGCCACTCAGAGGACCCTCGCGTTCGACGAGGTCGACGCCGGGGTGGGCGGCAAGGCCGCTCGCGAGGTCGGCGCCCTGCTGGCCGAGCTGGCGCTGAGTCGTCAGGTCCTAGTGGTCACGCACCTCGCACAGGTGGCTGCGTTCGCGGACGCCCACTTCGTGGTGTCGAAGGGCGAGTCGGGCGGCCGCACGACGACGACCGTCAGGCGAGTCGAAGGAGACGCACGCGCCGAGGAGCTGGCGCGGATGCTGTCGGGAACGGTGACGGGCGCTTCCCTCGAGCACGCGAGGGAGCTCGTCGCCGCGGCACCGAGGTCTCGGGCACAGTAGTGACCACCCCTGTTGGGCTAGACTCTGGCAACCCACGAGGGGAGGTCCGCTTGGACGCCGAAGGGTTCCACGAGATGACTCCTTGCCCGCGTTGCGGCAGCCGCGACACGGTCACCTTCCACTACCGGGAAGGGTTCGAGGAGCTCGAGTGCGAGTCGTGTGGCTTCCGCTCGGACGCCGAGGAGATCGCCTCCTTGACGCGTTTCACGGGCGTGGTCCTCGAGAAGGACCACAGGTCGGACCAGCACAGGGTCCCCGTTCCCATCCGGACGCTGAAGGCATAGAGGTCAGCCAGGTGATAGAAGGGTCGCCCCACCAGATCCCGGTGAGGGCGACGCGCGACGTGCCGCCTCTACACGTACTGCTTCGACACCGAATCATCAAAAAGCGGACTGCCGCATGGCTTATTGCCGCGATCCCTAGTGGGAGCGGTTGGGGGCTGTCGTGCCCCGGGAAGGAGCGCTAGATGGAAGCACGCGTGGTCCTGAGCTCGGAGGAGATCCTCAGGGGGCTCAAGCACTACCGGCGCATCGCAAAGCAGGACCTCCTGCTGGCCGGTGAGACCGAGAACCCGGACGCCTTCAGGCTCCACGCCGAGGCGAGGCGAAACGTCTACTCTCACCTCTCGGATCTGGCAAACAACCTTTCCCCTTCCGAGGTCGTGGCGGAGGCCCTCGAGGAGTACAGAGCGCTGCCGTTCGTAACCGGCAGCACCGATCTGGCGCATACGGAGATCAAGGGGCGCGAGAACGCGCTCGAGAACTTCTTCCTCATGATCGGGCTCGAGCCGAAGCTGAGGCGCGAGGTCAGGAGCCAGCGCAAGGCCATGCATGACGGCGAAGCAGCCAGTCTCTGACGTGTTATCAACGTTGGCGTGAACATACGCGAGCTTGAGCGCCGCGCCGCGGAGAAGTCGCCGGCGCTCGAAGACCTGTCTGACAACCTCGTCTTCGGCGAAGGCGCGGAGGACGCTCGGCTCATGCTCATCGGCGAGGCGCCAGGCGAGGACGAGGACCTCACGGGCAGACCGTTCGTGGGCCGCGCGGGCCAGCTACTCGACAAGGTGCTGGAGTCCGTCGGCCTCAGCAGAGAACTCGTCTACATCACGAACATCGTCAAGCACAGGCCCCCCGGCAACCGCAACCCGACGCCGGCGGAGGTCGCCGCAAGCACCGACCTCCTGCTCGCTCAGATAAAGGTCGTCAGCCCGCAGGTTATCGGGACCCTCGGGAACGTGCCGACTCAGTTCTTCCTGCGCACGACGGAGGGCATCACGCGCCTCCGCGGCCGCTGGCACGACTGGCACGGCATCATGGTCCGGCCGCTCTTCCATCCGGCGTACCTCCTCCGGAACGCCGGTAGGGAGCGGGGCGGCCCGAAGTGGCTGACATGGCAGGACATGCTCGAGGTGAAGAGGACCCTCGACGAACTGCCGCCCAAGCAGGGCGCGCACGTCATAGACACGGCAGAACAGGCATCACTCTTCTAGTGCAGGCAGTGTTCGGCGGGACGCCCCGCTAGTGCGGGCGCTGCTCCAACGCGTCACGCGGGCCGAGGTGCGCGTGGCCGGCAAGGTCGTCGGCTCGGTCGGGCGCGGCTTCCTCGTGCTCCTCGGAGTCGGCCCCATGGACGACGAGGGGGTCGCCGCGAAGATGGCCGACAAGGTACGTAAGCTGCGGGTCTTCAGCGACGACGCCGGGAAGATGAACCTCGCCCTTCAGCAGGTCGAAGGCGGCTGTCTCGTGGTCAGCCAGTTCACGCTGTACGGCGACATGCGCTCCGGCAACCGCCCCGGGTTCTCCCGGGCCGCTCCTCCCGAAAAGGCGGGGAGGCTCTACATGGCGTTCGCCGAGGCCCTACGACGTGCGGGGGTCCCGGTTCAGACCGGAGAGTTCGGCGCCGACATGGCCGTCGAGCTCATCAACGACGGGCCGGTCACGCTGTTCCTGGACAGCGAGGAACTACTCGGCTCCGGAGGCTAGGGCGTCTTAGGCTGCGGAACGCGAGGCTGGAACATCCGAAGAGCCGTCTCGTCCGCCTCAGACGTTCACGAGCGCTTGTGCCGGCAAGGCGGACGCGCCCTCGAAGGCGTCTACCTCCCGCATGAACCGCCGGAACATGTAGCTGGCGTCGTGCGGACCGGGGCTCGCCTCGGGGTGGTACTGCACGCTGAACACCGGGTAGCGCGCGTGCGCCATGCCCTCCAGCGTGTGGTCGTTGAGGTTCATGTGCGTGGCGACGAACTGCCCGTTGGGGATCGAAGCGATGTCGACGGCGTAGTTGTGGTTCTGGCTGGTGATCTCCACCCCGCCGGTCAGGAGGTTCTTCACGGGCGTGTTCGCGCCGTGGTGCCCGTGCTTGAGCTTGAACGTGCGTCCGCCGACCGCGAGCCCGAGGAGTTGATGGCCCAGACAGATGCCGTACGTCGGCAGCAGGCCCAGCATCTGCCACACCGTGTCCTGTGCGTACTTGGGCCCGTCAGGGTCACCGGGTCCGTTGGAGATGACCAGACCGTACGGGTCCAAGGCCATGATCTGCGCCGGCGTGGTCTGGGCGGGGACGACGATCACCTCTGCGCCAGCCTGCTCGAGCTGGTAGACGATGGAGTTCTTCGTTCCGAAGTCGAGCACCACGACACGGGGGTTGTCCTTGAAGGTGGGCCTCGCGTACGGCAGCGGCGTCGTCACCTCTGGCGTCATGTCGCGGCCGTCTATGTCCAGGTGCCCCTTCGCCTCGCTGACGAGTTCGGCTTCCAGCTCTGCGTCGGCGTGCCCGTGGTAGATGACGCCCTTGACGACGCCACCAGTGCGCAGCCTGCGCGTCAGGGCGCGCGTGTCAATGCCCTCGATGCCGACGATGCCGTGCTGCTCCATGAACGACTGGAGGTCCTGGTTCGCCCTGTGGCTCGACGCGCGCCTGGCGAACTCCCGCACGATGAAGCCGCGCGCGAACGGTCGGTTCGACTCCATGTCGTAGACGCTCACCCCGTAGTTGCCGATATGCGGATACGTCATCGTGACGATCTGGCCGTTGTAGCTCGGGTCGGTCAGTATCTCCTGGTAGCCGGTCATCGACGTGTTGAAGACGATCTCCCCCACCGACCGGCCCGCGGCCCCGAAGGCGTAGCCCTTGTAGACGGTGCCGTCCTCCAGCGCGAGTACGGCACGTGGCTTGGATAGCAGCGACATCGAGCGGGAACTCTATCACGGGGCCGGCGGTCCCGACCGGTTTCGATACACGAACTTGCATGTTCATGCGGCGGCGCGGCCTGTACGTGGGCCTCCGGCACGTCACCTCAGGCCACCCCATCTCATCACCCGAGCCGTTACTGTGCTGGACGCCAGGAGGACGAGGTGGACGAGGTCAGGAAGCGCTTGCAGGAGGACGGACCCGGGGTCCACATCGCCATGTTCAGCGTCCACGGGCTCTTGAGAGGCGAGGACCTGGAACTGGGCCACGATGCGGACACCGGCGGCCAGACGAAGTACGTCGTCGAGCTCGCCAGGGCGCTAGGCAAGCACCCCAGGGTGGCTCGCGTCGACCTCGTGACGCGACGCCTCGACGACCTGGAGTTGAGCGACGACTACGCCAAGCCGGTGGAGCGCCTGGCCGACAACGTCGATCTGGTCCGCGTGCCGGCTGGCGGCGACGAGTACATGCGCAAGGAGCTCCTGTGGCCGCACCTCGGCGAGCTGGCGCAGAACGCGGCGAGGTACTTCGAGGAGGGACCGGGGGTGCCTGACGTCGTACACGGTCACTACCCGGACGCTGCCGAGGTCGCGGGCGAGCTGGCCAGGCGTTGGGACCGCCCGTTCGTGTTCACAGGGCACTCGTTGGGGCGCAACAAGCGGCGGGTCCTCAGACGCGCCGGCATGTCGGACGACGAGATCGAGGAGCAGTACCACATCGCCCGGCGCATCGAGGCCGAGGAGCGTGCGTTGGCGGCCGCCGACATGGTCGTGGCCAGCACGCGGCAGGAGGTCGAGAAGGGCTACGAGCTTTACGATTCCGCACCCAAGGCCCGCTTCGTCGTCATCCCGCCCGGCGTGGACGTCGACCGCTTCTATCCCTACTACTACGACCTGGACGAGGGCTACGAGCCGGACGAGGACGTGGTCAAGGCCCGGGTGCGCATGCGGCGGGAGATCGGCCGGTTCCTGCGCGAGCCCGACAAGCCGGTCATCCTCGCGATCAGCCGCCCCGACCGGCGCAAGAACATCGATGGGCTCGTCAAGGCGTACGGCACGGACAACGAGCTGAGGCAGCTGGCCAACCTCGTGATCTTCGCGGGCGTCAGGAGCGACATCGAGCAGATGGACGACAACGAGCGCGAGGTACTCACCGGCCTGCTCCTTGCGATGGACAAGTACGACCTGTACGGGCGTCTCGCCCTACCCAAGAAGCACCAGCCGGACACGGACATACCCGTCCTGTACCGGCTCGTCGCCGCTCGGCGCGGGGTCTTCGTGAACCCGGCCCTGGTCGAGAACTTCGGCATCACACTCATCGAGGCCAGTTCGTCCGGGCTACCCGTCGTCTCCACGGACCACGGTGGCCCTCAGGAGATCATCGGCAAGGCGGGTTCCGGCGAGCTGATCGACGCCCGCGACACGGCGGCCATACAGGCGGCCATCAAGGGCATCCTCGTCGACAGGGAGAAGTGGGAACGCTACTCGGAGAACGGCATCGCCGGCGTCCGGGAGCACTACGCTTGGCGAGCACACGCCGACCGCTACGTCTCGGCGCTACGGCACGTGCTGGAGGCCACCCCTTCGCCGGCGTGAGGGCCGAAGGCCCAGGCACCACGCTCATGCGCACCGGCAGGCGCACGCTGGTAAGTGACGTCGACGGGACTCTCCTGGACGCCGGGTCGCCCGGCGCTGGCGCCGCCCGGCTGGGCGAGCGGCTGAGAGCAGCGGACGCCGCGCTGGTGCTGTCGTCCGGCCGCGGTCTGGAACTCTCGCTCGAGGCTGCCGCCGTCCTTGAAGGTGGCGGTCTCCCCCGTCCCGCCGGCCTCGTCTGCGGTGTCGGTACACAGATCTACCTCTGGGACGGCGGCAGGTACGTGCCGGACGCCGTGTGGCGGGACCAGCTGGCGGCCTCCGGCTTCGACGCGGAGGCGGTCCGCCGCGCCCTGGCACCGGTGCCGGGTCTGGAGCCACAACCCCCCGAGGCCGACAACGCCTTCAAGGTCAGCTTCTTCGTCGAACCACGACCCGACGTCGACCAGGTGGTCGCGGACGCGCGGGCGGCGCTCGAGGACGCAGCCGTTCCGGCGCGCACTGTTTACTCCGCCGGCAGGTACGTGGACGTGCTGGCGCCCAACGCCTCCAAGGGCAGCGCCCTCGTCCACCTGTCAGGCCGCTACGGACTGAGCGGCCACGACGTCGTGGCTACGGGCGACTCGGGCAACGACCGGGAGCTGCTCATGACGGCAGCGGCGGAGGGGATGGTGGCGGTGCTGGTCGCCAACCACGAGCCGGAGATGTCCGACATGCGAAGCGTGCGCGGTGTCGTTCTCGCCGAAGGGCGCCACTGCCTCGGAGTCCTCGAGGGCCTGGATGCAGCCGGCTGGTGAGCCCCCGGGTCCTCTGGCTCCGCGTGCCGGCCTTCGTCAGCGCCCGCGCAGCGCCCGGTCCACGACCGCCAGCTCTGCCTGGTCGTTGACCGCCAACGCCTCCTCGGCGGCAGCCGCGGGCACCGCTCTGACAGGCAGCCCCTCCTCCAGGTAGAGGTCGACGAGCGCGGTGATGTACCGCTCACCCTGGGCGTTGTCGGAGCCTAGCCTCTCGCAGCGGTCGAAGACGCCGAGGTCGAACGCGTACACGCCGGCGTTGATCTCGGCGATCGCTCGCTCCTCGGCCGAAGCGTCCTTCTCCTCGACGATCCTCTGGACCCGCCCATGCGCGTCCTTGACCACCCTTCCCAGGCCGGAAGGGTCGTCAACGGTTGCCACCAGCACGCTCATGCCAGGGCCTTCGGCCTGCGCGGCCAACATGCGGCGCAAGGTGTCTCCTCGCACGAGGGGCCCGTCGCCGTTCAGCACCAGCACGGTGCCCGCCTCGCCCTCACCGAACGCGTTCAACACCTCCTGGCGCGCCTGCGCCAGCGCGTGCCCAGTGCCAAGACGCTCTCGCTGCTCCGCGAACACCAGACGACCTTCGACGGCCCTATGGGCGAAGGCTCGTCTCACCTGGTCGCCCAGATGCCCGATGACCACGACGACCCTCCGGGCGTCCAGCGGGTCCGCGGCCCTGAGGACGTGCTCGAGCAGGGGCAGCCCGGCCGCCTCGTGCAGCACCTTGTGCCGGCTCGAGCGCATCCGCGTGCCCTCCCCCGCGGCCAGGACGACCACGGCGCTGTCGGTCATCTGACGGGTGCGGGTCGCTTCGCGCCCTGCCGCTCGCGTGCCGTCAGTACGAGGTACAGGGCGATGAGCACGATGGGGATGCTTGCCAGCTGCGTGTACGTGAACAGCCCGATGCCCGCCTCCTGGTCGAGGTAGACCTGCCAGGGCAGGGGGTTGTCCCGGAAGGGCTCTTCGATGACGCTGCGCAGCACCGAGTACCACAGCACGAACAGCCAGAACACGTTCCCGGACGGCATGTCGAGGCGCCGCAGGGCCCACGCGACGATGAACAGCAGGATGAAGCCGACGAGGAAGCCGTAAATCTGCGTGAAGTGGACGACACACGGCTCTCCGGCGGGCACCGATGCGCAGGCGGGAGGCGCGAAGCGCCAGAGCTGGTCACCGAACACGACACGGCCGAGAGCGCCGAAGGTCTCGGTTCCCGGCGCGGGCCAGGTGAAGCCGATGCCCAGGTCGGTCAGGCGGCCACCGGTGTCCGTGCCGTTCATCACGTTCCCGATCCGGCCACCCATGATCCCCAGGACCCCTACGGGCGTCATCACGTCGAGGTAGGCCCAGACGTCAAGGCCGTGTCTACGGCAGTACAGCCAGGCGGCCAGCATCACGCCGATGACGCCACCGTGGATGCTTATGCCGCCCTCCCAGACCTTGAACGCGTCCAGCAGGTTCCCGCCGGGCCCGAAGTAGGCGGACGGGCTGGTCAGGACGTAGACGAGCCGAGCACCGACCACCCCGGCGATCACGAGCCAGATCGCCATGTCGAGGAGCTTGTCCTGGTCCAGCCCGCGGCGCTCCGCGGCACGCAGCGACCAGGCCGCACCGATCAGCACCCCGAGCGCGATGAGGACGCCGTACCACCTGATGGCCAGCGGCCCTACTTGCACGAAGATCGGATCCATCAGTCAGCTCCTTGGGGCGGCCCTCAGCCGCCGAAGAACCTCGGGAACGCTACGAAACCAATCACTACCATGATGACGAGCTTCGCGACCGTGCCGCCCAGCGTGCCAACGAACGCACCGACGCCCGACCTGAGCGCGTCCTTCGACTTCCGCCCGGCCAGCAACTCGGCCACGACCGCTCCGGCGAGAGCTCCTACCAGGAAG
Organism: Trueperaceae bacterium; assembly: GCA_035654755.1. GTDB lineage: Bacteria > Deinococcota > Deinococci > Deinococcales > Trueperaceae > DASRWD01. Next base: position 26,485 of record DASRWD010000013.1, on the reverse strand, counting down.
CCGAAGGGCGGGAACAAGAAGAGGCCGACGAGCGAGCCGATGACGCCGCCCCACACCCCGGCACGGCCCGCACCGAACTGTCTGGACCCGAGCCACGTGCCCGCGACGTCGACGAGCTGCGAGAGCACGACGAGGACGCCTATGTAGACGAGCGGCAGGACGCCGAAGCGCTCGAACCCCAGCATCAGGGCAGCGAGCACGGCGCCGACGAGCGCGATGGGAGCGCCAGGAAGTACCGGCAGCACCACCCCGACCAGAGCGACGAGGAACGAGAGGAGGAAGACTACGAAGGCCAGGACGGTCAAAGCCGGTCTAGCCTATTGCGTGAAGGCTCAGTTGTGCCAGGCCTCGGGGGAGGTTTCAGGCGTGCCGCGGATCACGTCGACCGCGTGGGGAAGCGTCTCGATGACCGCAGATAGAGAATCGGCAGCCGCGCCCGGGCTGCCGGGGAGGTTCACGATCAGCGTACTGCGCCTTACTCCAGCGACACCGCGAGACAGCGCGGCCGAGCGGGTCTTGGCCGCACCGACCGAGCGCATGAGCTCCGGGAGCCCGGGAACGCGCCGCTCTATCACCTCTTCGGTGGCCTCGGGTGTCCGGTCCTTGCGCGACAGGCCAGTCCCACCGGTGGTGAGCACCAGGTCGACGCCGTCCTGGTCGGCCCAGAGACGCAGTTTCGCCCGGATGAGCGCCTGCTCGTCCGGCACTACCTGGTAGTCGACCTCTACGAAGGGTCCTGTCTTGAGAACCTGACGGATCGATTGAGCGCTGCCGTCCTCGCGTTGCCCCGCCGAGACGGAGTCGGAGACGGTCAGGATCGCGGTCCTAACCATGGCGGCACTCTACTAGCTCCCGGATCCGGGCCACAGGAACCTTGCCACACGCGTGCCCGGTACGTGACGGCCGTCAAACGTGAGCGCGGTAACCTAGCCTGTCTGCTCGGCCGGACCGCGACGAAGGGTCCGGCGTCATCTGGAGGTATCGAGACCTTGAAGATCCACGAGTACCAGGCCAAGGAACTGCTCGCCCCGTTCGGGGTCGCGGTGCCGTTGGGCCGATCAGCCACGACAGTCGAAGAGGCGGTCGCCGCCGTGGGGCCCCTCGTCCAGGAGACCGGCAACCCGGTCGTGGTCCTCAAGTCGCAGATCCACGCCGGCGGGCGCGGCAAGGGAACGTTCAAGGAGCACGAGGGCCTACGGGGCGTGAACGTGGTCCTCGAAGGTCGCGACGGAGGCGTCGAGGCGGCAGAGGCGAAGGTGCGCGACCTGGCAAGCGGGATGTTGGGCTCCACTCTCGTCACGATCCAGACCGGGCCAGAAGGCAAGCAGGTCAATCGTCTGTACGTCGAACAGGGGATGGCGATAGCCACGGAGCTCTACCTGTCGGTGGTCCTCGACCGCTCGCTCGGCCGCAACGTCGTAATGGCGTCGACCGAAGGCGGCATGGACATCGAGGAGGTCGCGGAGAGGACACCCGAGAAGCTCGTCCGCGAGGCGATCGACCCCCTCCTTGGGCTGGCCGACTACCAGGCCCGGTCGCTGGCGTTCGCCCTGGGCCTCGAGGGGGAGGCCCACAGGAAGGGCGTAGCGCTCCTCAAGGCGGTGGCGCGAGCGGCGAAGGAGCTGGACACCGACCTGCTCGAGATCAACCCGCTCGTCGTCACCGAGGGCGGCGACGTCGTGGCACTGGACGCGAAGATGAGCTTCGATTCCAACGCGCTCTTCCGGCACCCGGCGGTCTCCCGTCTGCGGGACACCAGCGAGGAGGACGAGGCAGAGGTCGAGGCGGGTAAGTACGGCCTGTCGTTCATCAAGCTCGACGGCAACGTCGGCTGCCTCGTCAACGGGGCCGGACTGGCCATGGCGACGATGGACACGATCAAGGAGGTCGGCGGCGAGCCGGCCAACTTCCTCGACGTCGGTGGCGGCGCCACCGAGGAGAACGTGACGGCAGCGTTCAAGATCATCACGAGGGACCCCAACGTGAAGGGCATCTTCGTCAACATCTTCGGCGGGATCATGCGCGGCGACACGATCGCGAACGGCGTCGTGGCGGCCGTCAAGCAGGTCGGACTTCAGGTGCCGCTCGTCGTGCGTCTCGAGGGCACGAACGCCGAGCTGGGCAAGAAGATCATCGACGAGTCGGATCTCAACGTCATCAGCGCTACGGACATGAAGGACGGCGCGCGCAAGATCGTGGAGCTGGCGGGGGCGGCGGCATGAGCGTGCTCATCGGCACGGAGACGCGCCTGCTGGTACAGGGCATGGGCGGCGCCGGCACCTTCCACACGGACAAGTCGATCGCCTACGGCACCAACGTCGTGGCGGCGGTGAGGCCCGGCAAGGGCGGCCAGAGCGTCCACTTCGAGGGCGAGACCGACCACACCGGCGTCCCCGGTCGGGCCGACACCTACTCGGTCGACCTGCCCTCCTTCGACACGGTCGCCGAGGCCGTCGCGCAGACTGGCGCGAACGCCAGCGTGGTCTTCGTGCCTCCGCCCTTCGCCGCCGACGCCATCATGGAGGCAGCGGACGCCGGCGTGGAGCTGGTCGTCGCCATAACCGAGGGCATCCCGATCATGGACATGGTCACGGTGAAGCGCTTCCTCGAAGGCAAGGCCACCCGGCTCATCGGCCCCAACTGCCCCGGCCTCACCGCGCCCAAGGCGTGCAAGATCGGCATCATGCCCGGCTACATCCACAAGCCGGGAAAGGTCGGAGTCGTGAGCCGCTCCGGGACCCTCACGTACGAGGGGGTCAAGCAGCTGACCGACAACGGCCTGGGACAGACGCTCGCCGTCGGCATCGGGGGCGACCCGGTCAACGGCACGAGCTTCATCGACGTGCTGGAGCTGTTCAACGAGGACCCGTCTACGGAGGCGGTGCTGATGATCGGCGAGATCGGCGGTAACGCCGAGGAGGACGCGGCACAGTGGATGAACGCCCACATGCGTAAGCCCGTCGCCTCGTTCATAGCCGGCACGACGGCACCTCCGGGCAAGCGCATGGGCCACGCCGGCGCGATCATCTCGGGCGGCAAGGGCACGGCGGCGGAGAAGATCGCGGCCCTGGAGGGTGCGGGGGCCGTCGTCGCCCGAACGCCCTCCGACATGGGTGACGCTGTTCTCGAGGCGATACGCCGCCGCGGCTGAGGCTCGCGCTCTTCCCCGGCTCATGGCCGCGCCGCGCGCGAACCCGGGCGACGCGGCCGTGAGCCGGACATCACGACAGTCAGGTGCCTACCGGGGCCGCTTCGCGCCCTCACCGAGCGGCTGGCTGCACCTGGGCAACGCTCGAACGGCGCTGTTCGCCTGGGGCCGCGCTCGGGCGGTGGGAGGCGCGTTCGTCATGCGCGTCGAGGACCTGGACGCCCAGCGCACGCGCCCGGAGGCCGTCGTCGGCAACCTCGACGAGCTGGCGTGGCTGGGTCTCGATTGGGACGAGGGGCCGGACGTGGGCGGCCCGTTCGGACCGTACATGCAGTCGGAACGACTTGCGCTCTACGAGGTGGCGCTGACCCGCCTGGCGGAGGCCGGCCACCTCTTCGAATGCTTCCTGTCACGGCGCGAGATCGCCGACGCGTCGAGCGGTGACGAGGGCGTCGACGACGCCGGCGAGGGCCAGGGCGAACAGAGCGCTCGCGTGTACGGCAAGGCCCAACGCGAGCTGAACGCGGAGCTGGCGCCGGAGAGGCGGCGAGCGGGTCGCGCGCCGAGCCTCAGGTTCCGTGTTCCGACCGGTACCGTAGTCTTCCGCGACGCCGTGCAAGGAGACGTCGTAGTGGACCTGCAGAGGGAGGTCGGCGACTTCGTCGTCAGGCGCGCGGACGGGCAGGTCGCCTACCAGCTCGCCGTCGTCGTGGACGACGCGCTGATGGGGATGACGGAAGTGGCCAGGGGCGCTGACCTCCTGTCCAGCACCGCGGCCCAGGCTCTCCTGTGCGACGCGCTCGGCTGGCCCCGACCGAAGTACGCGCACGTCGGCCTGCTGCTGGCACCGGACGGTTCCAAGCTCTCCAAGCGCGGTGGCGCCCTTTCGCTGCACGAGCTCCACGGCGCGGGCACGGACCCGCGTCTCGTTCTCGGCATCCTCGCGCGTTCGCTCGGCTGGCTGGAGGATACGGTCGTCGTCTCCGCCGGGGAGCTACTCGAACGGCTCCGGGAACGCGGCGCCGCAGCGCCAGCCAAGCCGCTCACGCTCCCCCCTTCCGACCTCGCGGCGCTCACCGGCGTAGACTCCTGACCCATGAGCCAGACCGCCGTGCGAAGGCACGGGCTGCCCGACTTCCCGCTACCCGACGCCCGCGGACGCTACGGCACCTTCGGGGGCCGGTACGTACCGGAGACGCTCATCCCCGCTCTCGAGGTCCTCGAGGCCGCCTATCGCGAGGCCAAGACGGATCCCGCCTTCCTGGCGGATCTCGCCGAGGTGCTGCGCGAGTACGTTGGCCGGCCCTCCGCTCTGTACTTCGCCGAGAACCTCACGACACACGCCGGCGGCGCCCGCATCTACCTGAAGCGCGAGGACCTGAACCACACCGGTGCGCACAAGATCAACAACACGGTCGGTCAGGCGCTGCTCGCCCGGCGCATGGGTCACACCCGCATCGTTGCCGAGACTGGAGCGGGACAGCACGGCGTCGCTTCCGCGACGGCCGCCGCGCTGTTCGGGCTCGAGTGCGTCGTCTACATGGGCGAGGAGGACGTGCGCCGGCAAGAGCTCAACGTCTACCGCATGCGCCTCCTGGGGGCCGAGGTCGTGAGCGTCACGAGCGGCACCCGCACGCTCAAGGACGCCACGAACGAGGCGATCCGCGAGTGGGTCACCAACGTCAGGAACACCTACTACCTGATCGGGTCGGTCGTGGGCCCGCACCCGTACCCGATGATCGTCCGCGACTTACAGAGCGTCATCGGATACGAGGTCATGCAGCAGCTGGAGAAGCTCGAGGGCCGGACCACGCCCGATGCCCTGGTGGCGTGCGTGGGCGGCGGCAGCAACGCGATCGGTCTGTTCGCACCATACGCATACCTGCCCGCCGGGCAGAGGCCGCGCATGGTGGGCGTCGAAGCCGGAGGCCACGGCGTCTCGAGCGGGAGCCATGCTGCGAGCATCACCGGCGGGAAGATCGGCGTCTTACACGGCTCGCTCATGCATCTGCTATCCGACGAAGGCGGACAGATCTCACCTCCCCACTCGATATCGGCCGGGCTCGACTACCCCGGCGTGGGGCCCGAGCACAGCCACTACGCGCACACGGGCATCGCGGAGTACGTGGCGGTGACAGACGAAGAGGCGTTGGACGGTTTCGAGCTGTTGGCCCGCACGGAGGGCATCGTGCCGGCGCTGGAGAGCGCGCACGCCGTCCGGCTGGCACGCGAGCTGGGCACCGGCAAGGTGATGGTGGTGAACCTCTCGGGCCGCGGCGACAAGGACGTGGCGGAGGTCAGCCGCCTGCGCGGCGGCCGGGCCGCCGGTGCGGAGCGCGCGTCATGACACAGCCAGGGACACGTACGAGCAGCCGAGTGGAAGCTGCGTTCGACGCGGCAAGGGCCGAGGGCCGGGCGGCGTTCGTCGCCTTCCTGACGGCCGGCTTCCCTGACAGGGACGCCTTCCTGGCAGCCGCCGACGCGGTGCTGCGCCACGCCGACATGCTCGAGGTGGGCTTGCCCTTCTCCGACCCGCTGGGGGACGGTCCCACGGTTCAGAGGGCTTCGGAGCGCGCCCTGGCCCGGGGCGGTGGGGCCGCGGAGACGCTCGAGCTCGTGAAAGCGCTCAGGTCCTCTACGGACAAGCCCCTCGTCGTCATGACCTACTACAACCCCATCTACTGTTACCCGGGTGGCGAGAAGGCGTTCGTCGCCGACCTGGCTGCGGCGGGGGGCGACGGCATGATCCTGCCTGATCTGCCGCCCGACGAGGGCTCGAGCCTGATCCAGGCCGCGCAGGCGGCACGCGTCGACACCGTGTTCCTCGTGGCCCCCACCTCGACCGACGCGCGGCTACGGCTCGTGGCAGAGGCCAGCACGGGGTTCGTCTACGCGGTCAGCGTCACTGGCGTCACGGGCGAGAGAGAGGCCCTGCCTGCCGAGGTGGGCGACCTCGTGCGCCGGACGCATGCGGCCGGCGCCAGGAACGTGGCCGTCGGCTTCGGCGTCGCGAGCGCGGAGACGGCTGGATACGTCGCCGAAGTGGCCGACGGCGTAGTGGTGGGGTCGGCGCTGATAAGAGCGCTCGAAGACGGAAGCGACGTCGGGGAGCTAGCTCGTCAACTTAGGGCAGGCTGCGAACGACGGCGCGTCTAGCGGTCCGAGAGGACCAGTACCTCGGAGCCAACCTCCGCGAACAGGTCGAAGCCGACCAGTAGGTCCGCCGGGGTGCCGGCCGGCACCTCCTGGCTAACGACCCTCACGACGACCTTCCGCGTGCCGGCGTCCAGCACGAGCAGCGTGCCGATAGGGTGCGTGCGCGAGATCGCCTCGTAGCCCGTCAGCCTTCCCAGCGCCGCCACGCGCACCATGCCGGCGGGCAGCGTGAGCACCTCGAGCCTCACGTGCGCGACGCCCGAACCGACCATGCCGATCGCCTCGGCTGCCGCCCGTGACAGGTCGATGATGCGGCCCGGCTTGAACGGGCCGCGGTCGTTTATGCGCACGACGACGCTGCGCCCGTTGTGCTGGTTGTGGACGCGCACGAGTGTGTCGAACGGGAGCTCCTTGTGGGCGGCCGTCAACTCGCTTGGGTCGAACACCTCGCCGTTGGCCGTCTGCCTCCCGGCGAAGCCGGGCCCGTACCACGAGGCCTCACCCACCTGAGAGGTGAACGGTGGCGCCTCCGTCTCGACGACCAGGGCCGTCGGGGTCGTGTCCGTGCGCACGGCCGAGGGAGCGCAGGCCGCCAGCGCCAACGCGCACGCGGCCAGCGCGATGCTTAGCGGACGAGGTGACACATGAGAACCGCGCGCGAGCACGACAGATGCTACGCGCGCGGTGCGTGGCCCGGATGTGAAACTGTCTCCAGGGGGCGTTACGCCCAGGTCCTGCGGGCCAACTCCTTCTGGCAGAGCACGAAAGCTTCGTAGTCTTCGATCTCGGCGCTACCGTCGGTGATCGCCGACTCGCACTTCGAGATGATCTCGCTGAGCTCCTCGTTGCTGTAGTACCGGATGGCGTCCGCCATCGTACGTCCCTGTACCATCCCGGGCCTCGTTCCTGGTCGGTCGTCGACCATATCTCTCTGCTGCGGAAGATACGGGGCTCGCTCTTACAGAACTCTCACGAAGATGTTCCCGTGTGGCAGGGCGATGCCTCCGGTGACGACGGGGACCGGTGCTGGATCCGGCGCCCTTCGTGAGCGTCGAACGCGGAAGGGCTTCCTCACGCGGTCGTGACGCTATCGTTACGCCTGATGACGGACTCCCACTGCCACCTGACGCGCATGCCCGACCCCGACGCCGCCGTTACCGCCTCGGGGCTGGACTGGCTCGTCACGGTCGGCACGTCGCTAAGCGACTCGCGCGCTGCTTTCGCCGTCGCCGGCCGCCATCCGAACGTCCGAGTCGCCGTCGGCGTGCATCCCAACGAGGCATCACGAGCGGCTGATCCGGACGTAAGGGCCGGTATCGAGGAGCTGGCGGAAGACCCGCTCGTCGTGGCGCTTGGCGAGACGGGCTTCGACACCCATTGGGATGACGAGACGCTTGCCGACCAGGCGCAGGCGTTCGAGTGGCACGCAGGCCTGGCCGCCCGCCTGGGCAAGCCGCTAGTCCTGCACGTACGCGACGCGCAGGGCAAGGACGACGCCAGTCGCGCAGCCGCCGAGGCGATAACGGGCTCCGGCCTGCGCCACGGCGTACTGCACTGCTTCAACGGCGACGTGACGCTGCTGGACGCCGGTCTACGGGCCGGCTGGCACGTGTCGTTCGCCGGGAACCTCACCTACCCTTCGGCCGCAGCCATCCGCGAGGCGGCCAAAGACGTCCCGGAAGACAGGTTGCTCGTGGAGACCGACAGCCCGTTCCTTGCTCCAGTCCCGCATCGCGGCAAGCCGAACGCCCCGGCGCTGGTACGCCACACCGCCGCGAAGCTCGCCGAGGTCCGTGGTGTCGACGAGCGCTATCTGGAGGGCGTGCTCGATGCCAACGCGGCGCGTCTCTTCGGTTGGGGCCCCTCGGTCGCTACAGGGGGTGGGCAGTGATCCCTGGCGGCAACGGTGAGCGCTCGCCCGGCTTCCGAGACGAGGCGGCACGGGTCGAGGTCGCACTGGATGACCGCGGGCGTGCCGCGTACGAAGGCGACCGGCCCGCCAGCCTCTACGTGGAGAGGGTAGGCCCGTCCGACGTCCGCACCGTCTACTTCCTGCACGGCGGTCCGGGCTACAACGCCTCGTCGTTCCGGGAGATCGCGGGCGGCGACCTCGAGGCGTACGACGTCGTGTACGCAGACCAGCGGGGTGCCGGGCGCAGCACCGGAGAAGGCACTAGCGACCACCGGCTCCTGGCGGCCGACGTGTTCGCTGTCCTCGACGCGCTGGGCGTTGAGGACGCGACCTTGCTGGCCCACGGCTACGGCGCCGTGGTGGGGGCGACCGCGGCGCGACTCGACCCGTCCCGCATCAAGCGCCTGGTGCTCGTCAACCCGTGGATCTCGATGCCCCTGCTCGCGCGGGACCTCCATGCCGAGGCCCTCGGCGAAGAGCCGGACGCGGACATGGATGCGGAGGCGAGCGACCCGAGGGCCCTCGTCGACGAGGCGTTCGCTCGCGTCAACCCGAAGGTGCTTTTCGACGAGATGCAGTTCCCGAACGCCTCCTCGCGACTCTTCCTCGAGCACGTGGACGCCGTCGCGCTCCATGGCGACACGCCGGACGAGATCGACGACTCCGTGTGGCTGCAGGACGCGGTCGAGGACCTCGTCGCGGCGGCGGCGGCCGGGGTGAGCGTCGTCCTGCTGTCGGGCAGGCACGACCGGACCAGCTACCCGGCGCAAGCGGAGACCGTCCTCCGGTCCGCGCCCAACGCCGTGTTCGGACTGCTCGACGCCGGGCACTATCCATGGATCGACGACGATGGGTTCGCGGACACCTTGCGCGAGGCGCTCGGACCACCGGGGACCACGGAGCGGTGAGCCGGAACGCGCCGCCCGCAACGGCACGAACTCACCAGCGGCGATAGCCGAGTGGGTGATTCGGCCGTCAGGAAACGCGTGCTATCCTCCGCCGATGCTGCGCCCGGACGTGCGCCTAGACTCGCTGGCACAGGTGACGCCCGACCTGCTCAGAGGCTTGGGGGCGCGCTTCGTGCTGCTCGACCTCGATGACACGCTCATCGCTTCGGACCGCGAGGTCATGGCGACCGGCGTGGCGGAGATCGTCGGCGAACTGCTAACCGCCGGACTCGGTGTGGCCATACTGTCGAACGGCGCACATGAACGCGTGATGAGGACAGGTAAGGTCTTGGGCGTGCCCGGGATCGCGTTGGCGGGCAAGCCCTTCGCCTGGGCCTTCAGGCGCGCGCTACGGCTACTGCCGGGCGCCGAGCCAACGAACACTGCCATGGTAGGAGATCAACTGTTCACAGACGTACTAGGAGCCAAGCGTGCCGGGCTCGTCACGGTCCTCGTGAGGCCGCTGACGAAGGGTAAGCTTCCTCATACCAGGTTCGCCCGAAGGCTTGAGAGAATGTTCCTCGAGGAGCGTTGACCTTGGCAGTTCTCTCGATCGGCGACAAGCGACTTGGCGCCGTTCTTCTCGAGCGTGGATACGTCACCGACGACGCGCTCCAACAAGCGATCGCGCGCCACTCCGAGGTGGGCGGCCGTCTGGCTGACATCCTCATGCAACTCGGCGTCATCTCCGAGCAGCGCATCGCCCGCGCCGTCGAGGAGTCGATCGGCATCCCGCTAGTCAACCTACCGCGCGTCGACGTCATGGGCGACGCTCTGGCGAAGGTACCGGGCACGCTCGCTTCCGAGCTGCTGGCCATGCCGTTCGCGCTCGATGGTGACCGTCTGCGCGTGGCGTTCGTGGACCCGCTCGACGCTCTCCTCATAGAGGAGGTCGAGGACGCTTCCGGCTGCCTCGTCGAGCCCTACCAGGCACTCCACAAAGAGCTTCAGTGGGCGCTGGCGACGTACTACCCAGAGCTCGGCCTCGAGCCCCCCGTAGACGTCGACGTCGACATAAGTCAGCGTCTCGGCAACCTCGCGGTCGGCAAGGGCCTGATCACGGAACAGCAACTAGAGGACGCGATCGCGGAGCAGCAGCGCACCGGCGGCCTGCTCGGCCGCATCCTCGTGCAGTTGGGTCACCTGGCCGAGGACGCGCTGGCACAGCTTCTCGCCCAGCAGATGAACATCGAGTACGTCCCGGATCTGGACGACGAGGCGATCTCCGACAAGCTCGGCACCACCCTGCTGCGGCTCGACGCCGTCCAGTTCTCGGCCGTGCCCTACAAGATTGAGGACGACGTCCTCGTCGTCGCCATCGCGGACCCTCGCCGCATGCCGGACATCGAGGCCATCGTGAACCGCACCGTGCGGTTCGTGGCGGCACCGGAAGGCGCCGTACAGAAGCGCATAGACAGGCTTTACGCGGACGACAAGGGCCGCCTCGGAGAGACCCTCCTGCAGAGCCGCCGCTTGAAGCGTGAGCAGTTGAGGCGCGCGCTCGAGGAGCAGACGAAGCTCGGCAGCGTCAAACCCCTCGGCGAGATCCTCGTAGACCTCGGCTACGTGACGCAGGGCGACGTGGACGAAGCCCTCAACAAGCAGCGGGCGGGCGGCGGCCGCCTCGAGGACACGCTCGTGCAGTCCGGCAAGATCAGCCCGGACATGCTGGCGCGCAGCCTCGCGATGCAGCTCGGCTTCCCGTTCGTCGAGGAGAACGTGCAAGTCGACCCGTACGCGGTCAGCCTCGTCCCGGAGGCCACCGCGAGGCGCTACACGGCGATGCCCGTCAGGCTCGAGGGCAACACGCTCGTCGTCGCCATGAAGGACCCGCGCCACGTCTTCGCGTTGGACGACATCCAGCTCATAACCGGTCGCGAGATCCAGCCTGCCGTCTCTACCGAGGAGACGCTCACGCGCCTCCTCAACCGCTACTACCGCGACGGCACGGACATGGACGAGCTGGCGCGCGCCGTCGTCGAAGAGGTCGCCAGCAACACGGGCAAGGAACAAGACGACGAAGAGAGCTCCGCGATCGACGACAACGCCCTCGTGCGCGTCGTCAACAACATCATCCGTGACGCCATCATCAACGACATCTCGGACATCCACATCGAGCCGCGGCCCGAGCGCGTGATCGTCCGCGTGCGCAAGGACGGGTCCTTGCGCGAGTACATGACGATGCCGAAGGTGACCGCCCCGGCGCTGTCCTCCCGCATCAAGATCATGGGTGGGCTCAACATCGCCGAGCGCCGCCTGCCGCAGGACGGCCGCGTGCGGTTCAAGGACCGCAACCTGGAGGTCGACCTGCGCCTCTCGACCCTGCCCACCGTCTACGGCGAGAAGACGGTCATGCGCATCCTGAAGAAGGCCACGGACATCCCCGAGATCGAGGAGCTCGGCTTCGCCGACTACAACTTCCAGAGCTTCGAAGACATAATCAAGAAGCCGTACGGCATGTTCCTCATCACCGGCCCCACGGGTTCCGGTAAGTCGTTCACCACCTTCTCGATCCTCAAGCGCATCGCGACGCCGGACGTCAACGTCACGACCATCGAAGACCCGGTCGAGTACGAGATCCCCGGCATCAACCAGACCCAGGTGAACGTGAAGGCGGGTCTCGACTTCGCCAGGGCGCTGCGCTCTTTCCTCCGGCAGGACCCCGACATCATCATGGTCGGTGAGATCCGTGACCACGAGACCGCGAAGATCTCGATGGAAGCCGCACTGACCGGTCACCTCCTCATCGCCACCCTGCACACGAACGACTCCGCCGGCGCCGTGACGCGCCTCACGGAGATGGGCATCGAACCGTTCAACGTCTCCGCCTCGCTTCTCGGCGTCCTCGCGCAACGACTGGTTCGCAAGGTGTGCAAGGACTGCAAGGTCGCGTCCACGCCCGAGCCCGACGTCCTGCGGCGCCTCGGCATGAAGGACGAGGAGATAAAAGGCAAGGTCCTCTACCGCGGCGTCGGCTGTGAGAAGTGCGGAGGCAGCGGGTACAACGGGCGTTACGCCATCCACGAGCTCCTCGTCATCGACGACGAGATCCGCACCGCGATCGTCAAGGAAGCCTCGGCCTTCGAGATAAGGGAGCTCGCGATGCAACACGGCATGCGCTCCCTCAGGGACGATGGCATCAACAAGGCGCTTCAGGGCATAACCACGTTGGAAGAGGTACTCGCCCGCACGTCGGAGTGAGCCCGCGGGGGGCCAGCGCTCAGATGTGTGATTCGTCAGAGACCCGTGATGACGGGCGCGCTAGCGTGACGCCAGCGAGAGGACGCGTAACCCTTTATGGCTGACCAGATCAGATCGACCCAGATACAGGCCGATATCGTCGACCTGCTGAAGATCGCGATAGAGCGCAAGGCATCGGACCTCCTGCTCACGGTGGGACTGCCTCCCATGCTGCGCGTGCACGGCGAGTGGCGCCCTACGGAGCACGAGGTGCTCTCCCCCACCATGACGCGGCGGCTCATGTACGCCCTCATGGACGAGAAGAAGCAGCGCAACTTCGAGGAGAAGAAGGACCTCGACTTCTCGTTCAGCCTCTCGGGTCACGGTCGCTTCCGCGTCAACGTCTTCGTCCAGCGCGGCTCCGTTGGCGGCGTCATGCGCACGATATCGGAGGAGGTTCTCTCCTTCGCCGAGCTGGGCCTACCCGACGAGGTGGCCAACGTCGCGCGCCTGCCGCGCGGCCTCGTGTTGGTGACGGGCCCCACTGGCTCGGGCAAGTCGACGACCCTCGCGACGATGATCGACCTGATCAACGCCGACTACCCGAAGCACATCGTGACGGTCGAAGACCCCATCGAGTTCTTCCACCGCCACAAGCAGTCGATCATCAACCAGCGCGAGGTGGGCGAGGACACTCAGAACTTCAACAACGCCCTCCGGAGCGTGCTCAGGCAGGCCCCGGACGTCATCCTCGTCGGCGAGATGCGTGACCACGAGACCATCGGTGCCGCAGTGACCGCCGCCGAGACCGGGCACCTCGTCATGGCGACGCTCCACACGAACTCGGCGTCAGAGGCGATAGACCGCATCATCGACGTCTTCCCCGAAGCCCAGCAGGAGCAGGTGCGCGTGCAGTTGGCGAACAACCTGCAGGCCATCCTCACTCAGCAGCTGGTCCCGCGCATGAACGGCGAGGGCCGCGTGCTGGCGTACGAGTTCCTGCTCGCGACCCCCGCGATCCGCAACCAGATCCGCGAGGGCAAGTCGCACCAGATCCCGGGCTCCATCCAAACGAGCGGGCAGATCGGCATGGTGACCATGGACGCCTGCCTGGCCGAGCTGCACCTGAAGAAGATGATCTCGTTCGAGACCGGCCTGTCGCGCAGCGTGGACTCCAAGGAGTTCGAGAGGCTCGTCACGACCGGCGGCATGGCCGGACAGGAAGGTACCGGCAACGGAACGCCGGTCACCACCCGCATCGGCCCCGAGATGGGACGCATGAGCGGCCCGCCCGCGATCGGGCGAGGTGGACGCTCCTCCTGATCGGCCGCATGAGGGGGTAGCGGATGCGCCCTGATCGAGGACCAGTGAGGCTGCTGAAGGACGCCGGCAAGGCGTACCTGGACAAGGCGGCCGTGCCTTACCGTCACCGATTCGAGATGGTCAGGTTGGGCTTCACGGGCGAGGCCTTCCTCCTCTACGACCTGGCCAACAACGACCCGGACGACTTCGTCCCCAACGACATGTGGGGCCCACTGCTGCGCACCAACGGCCCCACGGCCATGAACCTGCTTGGCAACAAACTGCTCTTCTGGCACACGTACTCCAGCGAGCTGCCCATGCCGCCGGTGCTGGCCATCGCGGCCAACGGCCGACTAAAGCCGGTGGCGGACCGCGGCGTGACGAGCCTGGGCAGGCTGATCGAGATGTTGGAGGACGGACCCCTCATCCTCAAGCCCATAGACGGCCAGAAGGGCAGGCGCGTGCACTCGCTCGCCCGCACCGGCGGCGAACTGCTGCTCGACGGAAAGCAAGCGACGCCCAGCGACGTGGAGAGGGCGCTCCTCGAACGCGACGGCATGCTCGTCGTAGGGTTCGCGCGGCAGGCGGAGTACGCAGCGAAGGTCTTCCCCGACAGCACGAACACGGTGCGTGTCGTCATGTTCGGCGGCGAAGGCACGGGCAACCAGCCGTTCGTGTCGGCGATGGCCCACAGGTTCGGCACCCGCGCATCGGCACCGGTGGACAACCAGTCGAGCGGCGGCGTCATGGGCCGGCTCGACCCGGACACCCACAGGCTGGGTCCCGCTTGCACGTACCCCTTCGGCGCGCCCCGGCTCGTCTGGCACGACGACCACCCCGACACCGGCTCACCGATCGCCGGGGTCGAGGTACCGGGCCTTAGGCGAGTGTTGGACCGCCTGCACGAGTTCATGGCGGCACACGCCTACCTGACGTACGTGGGTTGGGACATCGTCGTCGCGCCCGGCACGCCGGATGGCTTCACGATCCTCGAAGCCAACTACGGTGCCGCACTACAGACCCAGATGTTCGGCTTCCCCTACCGGCGCGACGAGCGCGTCATGACGTTCCTGCGCCACCACGGGCTGGCCGACAGGCTGCGTGACGGCGGGCGCCGAGCTCCCGCGCGACCGGCCGCCACGCCCGCTGCCTCTCACACCGGGCTCAGTTGACGCCCCTTCCAGGCTGAACTTATACTTCCGGCCATGCCTTCTGGTCGCCCCGTTCAAGTCGTCACGCACGCCGGTAGCGCAGCGTCGCTACTAGCCGTGATAGGGGCCTAGGCGACCCAGGAGCACGTCCCCACGAGCGGGTACGAACTCAGGATCTCCGACAGACCCCGGCCCACCCGCGGCTGGGGTCTCTTCGTATGCTTGCGCGGGCGAGAGGAACCTAGATGTCAAGACCAAAGAGCCTCCTCGACAAGGTGTGGGAGACGCACGCGGTTCGCGACCTGGCGAACGGCCAGACGCAGCTCTTCATAGACACACACCTGGTCCACGAGGTGACGAGCCCCCAGGCGTTCGCGATGCTTAAGGACCTGGGCCTGAACGTGCTCATGCCGGAGCGCACGTTCGCCACCGTCGATCACATCGTGCCCACCCACACGCGGGCCGAGCCCTTCGAGGACCCCATGGCGCAGGAGATGATCACGGCGCTGCGGCGCAACGTCGCCGAACACGCGGTCCCGTTCTTCGACGTGGGCTCCGGCAACCAGGGGATCGTCCACATGGTGGGGCCAGAGCTCGGCATAACGCAGCCTGGAACCACGATCGTGTGCGGTGACAGCCACACGAGCACCCATGGGGCCTTCGGCGCCATCGCGTTCGGCATAGGCACGC
Source organism: Trueperaceae bacterium (assembly GCA_035654755.1). GTDB lineage: Bacteria > Deinococcota > Deinococci > Deinococcales > Trueperaceae > DASRWD01. Next base: position 10,999 of record DASRWD010000013.1, on the reverse strand, counting down.
GCGAGGTCCGCGACGTGCTGGCCACCCAGACGCTCGCGCTCTCCAAGCCGAAACTGCGGCGCATCGAGGTCAACGGGAGGCTGGGACCGGGAGTCTACGCTAAGGACGTGGTCCTCCATATCATCCGTACGCTCGGCGTGAAGGGCGGAGTCGGCTACGCGTACGAGTACGCCGGTGACGTCTTCGATTCGATGAGCATGGAGGAGCGCATGACCGTGTGCAACATGTCGGTCGAGGGCGGTGCGCGCTTCGGGTACGTGAACCCAGACGCGACCACGGTCGCGTACCTCGAGGGCAGACGGTACGCCCCCACCGCGGCCGAGTGGGACGCTGCGGTCCAGAGCTGGCTGTCGTTCGGGTCCGACACCGGCTGCGAGTACGACGACGTCGTGATCATCCGCGCCGAGGACGTGCCTCCCACCGTGACCTGGGGGCTCAACCCCGGACAGTCCGTCGCGATAGACGAGCCCATCCCCTCGCCCCAGGACGTTTCCGAAGGTGAGCGGCCTGCCGTCGAGGAGGCGCTCGCGCACATGGGCCTCGAGGGCGGAAGGCCGATGACAGGCACCAGGATCGACGTAGCCTTCCTCGGCTCATGCACCAACGCGCGGCTATCCGACTTCGTCGAGGTAGCGCGGTTCCTCGAGGGGCGCCGCGTGCACCCGGGCGTGAAGGCGATCGCTGTGCCTGGCTCCGAGCGCGTCAAGGCGGAGTGCGAGCAGAGGGGCATCGACCGCGTTCTTCAGACGGCCGGCTTCGAATGGCGTGCTGCCGGCTGCTCGATGTGTCTGGCCATGAACCCCGACAAGCTCGTCGGCGACCAGCTCTGCGCGTCGTCTTCGAACCGCAACTTCAAGGGCAGGCAGGGATCTCCTACCGGCCGTACCGTCCTCATGAGCCCCGTGATGGTCGCGGCCGCCGCCGTCACCGGCGTCGTCTCCGACGCGCGCGAGGTGTTCGGTGTGCGCCGCGAGGTCATGGCGTGAGGGCGTTCGACCCTGTGAAGACGGTGTCGGGCACGGCCGTGGCCCTGCCCGGAGACGACATAGACACCGACCGCATCATCCCAGCGCGCTTCCTGAAGGCCGTCACGTTCGATGAGCTGGGCGGGCAGCTCTTCTTCGACGAGCGGTTCGACGAATCGGGTCGAACGAAGGGCCATCCCCTGGACGAGCCGGCGCGCGCCAACGCCTCGGTGCTCGTCGCGGGCGTGAACTTCGGTTGCGGCTCGAGCCGCGAGCACGCTCCACGTGCGTTGGCCAGGGCGGGGTTCCGGGCCGTCGTGGCTGGCAGCTTCGCGGAGATCTTCTTCGGCAACGCGACAGGGGTGGGCCTGCCTTGCTTGTCACTCGAGCACGATGACCTACGCGAGCTCACCGCGGCGGTACTCGCGGACCCTGCCCTCGAGGTGAACGTGGACGTGGAAGCGCTGCGGGTCTCGGCCGGCGGCCGGAGTTACGCTGCACGGATGCCAGAGTCAGCCCGTTCCGTCCTCGTCGCCGGCACCTACGACCCGCTCTCGGAGCTGCTCCAGGGCCTGGACCAGACACTCCTCGTCGCCGCCCGTCTGGGCCACGGGGCTCGCGAGTGAGATCGCGACCTGGAGCCGGCCGGGCCAGGCAGGTGATCGCGGTGCTGCCCGGGGACTTCGTGGGCCCCGAGGTCGTGGACGCGGCCCTAGAGGCGCTCGAGGCGCTGAAGGGACCGTTCGGTCTGAACCTTGAGGTGCGCCGCTGGCCGTTCGGCGGCGGCGCGTACGAGGAACACGGCGACGCTTTCCCGGAGGTGACCAGGGCAGCCGTCAACGAGGCGGACGCCGTGCTGCTGGGATCTGTCGGCGGGCCGGTCGGCGACCACCCGTGGAACCATCTCCCGCGCGAGCAGCGCATCGAGACCGCCATCCTCAACCTCCGACGCCTTCTCGGCGTGTTCGCGAACCTCAGGCCCGTCAAGGTCTTCCCCGGCCTGGAGAGCCTCTCCCCGCTACGTTCTGAGCGCGCGGCCGGCACGGACATGGTGATCTTCCGCGAGCTGACCGGTGGCATCTACTTCGGCAGGCCGTCCCACAACCTGCCGGACGAAGGGCTCTCGACGATGGTCTACAGCCGCCACGAGGTGGAGCGCATCGCCAGGCTGGCGTTCGAGACGGCGAGGGGCCGACGCAACCGTGTCACCAACGTGGACAAGGCCAACGTGCTCGACGTCTCCCAGTTCTGGCGCGACGTCGTCGTGGACCTCCACGCCCGCGAGTTCCCCGACGTCGAGCTGAACCACCTGTACGTGGACAACGCGGCCATGCAGGTCGTGCGCGACCCCAAGGCCTTCGACGTCCTCGTCATGGGCAACCTCTTCGGCGACATCCTCTCGGACCTCGCGGGCGTGATCCCCGGTTCCCTTGGCGTCCTGCCCTCTGCCAGCCTGGGCGGCAGCGTGGGGCTCTACGAGCCGGTGCACGGCAGCGCTCCGGATATCGCGGGCAAGGGCCTCGCCAACCCCACGGGCACGATGCTGTCCGTGGCCATGATGCTCAGGCACAGCCTGGATGCCCCCGAGGCCGCGGCCGTCCTCGAGGACGCCGTGCAAACGGCTCTCGCTCAGGACCCGACCCGGGACCTGGGAGGGACACGCGACACTAACGCCTTCACCGCGTCCGTCGTGGACGCGATCGAGCGGAGGACACACCTTGTCGACCGATAGACCGGACACGGAGACGAGACTGAACCGCCACAGCGCCGTCGTCACGACGGGCGATGCGCGTGCGCCCAACAGGGCCATGCTGCGCGCGGTCGGGTTCGAGGAGGAGGACTTCGGGAAGCCGATCATCGGCATAGCGGACGGCCACTCCACGATCACCCCCTGCAACTCCGGCCTGCGGCGCCTGGTGGACGCTGCCGCCGAGGCCGTTTCCGCTGCGGGCGGCATGCCGCAGACCTTCGGGACCATCACGATCTCGGACGGCATCTCGATGGGCACGGAGGGCATGAAGTGTAGCCTGGTCTCCCGCGAGGTCATCGCCGATTCGATAGAGACGGTCGGCCGCGGTCAGAGCCTGGACGCCATGTTGGTGGTGGGCGGATGCGACAAGAACATGCCGGGCGGCATGATCGCCCTCGCGAGGCTCGACCTGCCATCCATCTACGTCTACGGCGGCACGATCAAGCCTGGTCGTTTCGCGGACGAGGACCTGACCATCGTCAGCGTCTTCGAGGCCGTAGGCGCGCGGGCTGCGGGTCGGATCGAGCTCGACACCCTGCGCGGCATCGAGGCGTCTGCCTGCCCCGGGCCGGGCTCCTGCGGCGGCATGTACACGGCCAACACGATGTCGTCCGCGATCGAGGCCCTGGGGATGAGCCTCCCCTACTCGAGCACCATGGCGAACGTCGATGACGACAAGCTGCGTAGCGCCAAGGAGAGCGGCGAGGCGCTGCTGCGGCTGATCGCCCAGGACCTGCGCCCCAGTCGGATCATGACGAGGCAGGCCTTCGAGAACGCGATCCGCGTCGTCATGGCCGTGGGGGGCAGCACGAACGCAGTGCTTCACCTGCTCGCCATCGCCCACTCGATGGGCGTCGACCTGAGCATCGACGACTTCGAGTCGCTGCGCCTCACGACGCCGGTCCTGTGCGACCTCAAGCCGTCAGGGCGCTACGTGGCGACCGACCTGCATGCGGTCGGAGGCATCCCGCTCGTCATGCGGATGCTCCTCGACGCCGGCCTCTTGCACGGGGACTGCCTGACCGTCACGGGGAGGACCATAGCCGAGAACCTGGAGAGCGTGTCCGGCACGCCTCCTGCCGGCCAGGACGTCGTGCACCCCATCGCGGACCCCATCTACGGCGTAGGGCACCTCAACGTGCTACGCGGCAACCTCGCTCCGGAAGGCGCCGTCGCGAAGACGACCGGCCTCAAGAGCACGAACCATACCGGGCCGGCGCGCGTGTTCGACGGCGAAGAGGCCGCCATGGCCGCGATCCTCGACGGACGGATAAACGCTGGTGACGTGGTCGTGATCCGCTACGAGGGCCCCAAGGGCGGCCCTGGCATGCGGGAGATGCTGGCGCCGACCAGCGCGATAATCGGCCACGGCCTCGGCGACTCCGTCGCGCTGATAACGGACGGGCGCTTCTCCGGTGGTACCTACGGGCTCGTCGTCGGGCACGTCGCGCCGGAGGCAGCGGTCGGCGGGCCCATCGCCCTCATCGAGGACGGGGACCACATCACCGTCGACGCGGCGACGAACCTCCTTCAGCTCGAGGTCGACGAGGCCGAGCTCGCCAGACGCCGGGCTGCTTGGCAGCCGCCGGCCCCGCGCTACACTACCGGCGTGTTGGCCAAGTACGCCAAGCTGGTATCCAGCGCGTCCCTCGGTGCCGTGACCGACTAGAATCCCCGTTTCGAAGGTAGGAGCGTCTTGAGGGTAACCGTCTTCAACGAGTACCTCCACGAGTTGGAGGACGAGCGCGTAGCACGCGTCTATCCCGGAGGCATCCACGAGGCGCTCGAAGCGGCGATCGAAGACCACGTCCCGGGCGCCATAGTTCGCAGCGCAACGCTGCGAGAGCCGGAGCACGGCCTGCCGCAGGCCGTCGTCGACGACACCGACGTCATGCTGTGGTGGGGGCACAAGGCCCATGGCGATGTGTCGGACGCCGTGGCGGAGCGCGTCCAACGCGCCGTGCTGGACGGCATGGGTCTCGTCGTGCTGCACTCCGGCCATCTCTCCAAGCCCTTCCTTCGCCTTATGGGCACACACGGGTCGCTCAAGTGGCGCGAGGCCGACGAGAAGGAACGGCTGTGGAACCTGCAGCCGGCCCACCCGATCCTCGAGGGCGTTCCGGACCACGTAGAGCTGGAGCAGGAGGAGATGTACGGCGAGCGCTTCGACGTGCCCGAGCCCGACGAGCTTCTGATGATCTCCTGGTTCCAGGGCGGCGAGGTGTTCCGCAGCCTCATGACGTGGCGGCGGGGCCTCGGACGGGTGGTCTACTTCCGTCCGGGTCACGAGACGTACCCGACCTACCACGACCCGGTCGTGCGCCGGATCGTCGCCAACTGCTCCACGTACGCAGCTGCGCGCATGCGGCGTGACGACTCCGCCTGCCCGAACCCGGCTGCCCTGGAAAGCGTGCCCAACCCCGGGAAGGAGCACGTGCTCAAACGCTCATGACGTCCGAAGGTCCCCTGCGCGTCGCGATTATCGGCACGGGCAGCATCTCACAGGCGCACTACGACGGCTTCCGGGCCGCCGGCGCGAACGTCGTCGCGCTGTGCGACGTCAACCCGGTCCAGCTCGCGGCCAGGGCGACGGCCTGGGGCGTGGACAGGACGTACTCGGACTTCGGTGAGATGTTCGCCGCGGGCGGCATAGACGCCGTCTCGATAGCGGCGCCCACCGCCGTGCATCACCCCGCGACGATGGCGGCCGCCAAGGCCGGTGTGCACGTCCTCGTCGAGAAGCCGATAGCCCTCGACCTGGGCCTGGCGGACGAGATGATCGCCGCCTGTGACGGCGCCGGTGTGAAGCTCGTGGTCAACCACCAGCTACGCTCCTCGGCGCCTGCCAAGAAGGCGAAGGAGCTCATCCAGGCCGGGGCGATAGGCAGGGTCACGCATCTGCGCCTGCGCCAGGCCCACGACTGGGGCGGTCAGGGTGTAAGGCCGTCGTTCGCTACCAAGGCCAGCTCGGGCGGCGGGACGTTGCTGGACAACGGCTGCCACCTGGCGGACCTGGCGCGCTTCTTCGGCGGCAGGGTGCGCGAGGTGTACGCCCGCGTCGCGACGCTCGCGTACGACGTCGAGGTCGAGGACACGGCCAACGTGTCGCTCGAGTTCGGAGACGGCGCGATCGGCACCATCGAGACCGCCTGGACCGCCACCGGCTGGGAAGAAGGCTTCTGGATCTACGGCACGGAAGGGGCTCTCGAGTCCACGAACAGGTTCGGGCCCCCGTGGCTCAGGCACTACTACAGGGGCACGCCCGGCGGAACCTGGGACGTCACCGACCTCGCGACCTACAGCTTCGGCGGGTACAAACCCCACACGGCGCACGTCATCGCGTTCGTGGCGGCCGTGCGGGGCGAGGGCCAGGTCGTCTGCTCGGGAGTGGACGGGCGCGAGGCCGTGAGACTGATACTCGCGGCGTACGCCAGCGCTGCGGACGGAACGGTCGTCAGGCTCGCGGACGCACCCGAGACGTTCGAGGAAGCGGTGGCAGCATCGTGACGTTCGACGCGTTCGAGCGGCTAATCGCCGAGATGGTCGAGGAGGTCCCGGACGAGTTCATGCGCGGCCTGCAGGGCGTGCACGTGCTACCCGATGTCAAACGCGAGGAAGGGTTCGACGAGGACGTCTTCCGCATGGGCGAGTACATGGACCCGGGGCCGGAGGACTTCCTCGGCTTCCACGAGGGCATCGGAAGGCACGTCGCCATCTACTACGGTTCGTTCCGCGAGATCGCCAGTCAGGACCCCCGCTTCGACTGGGAGGAAGAGGCGTGGGAGACGCTCACGCACGAGCTCAAGCACCACGTGGAGTCGTTGGCCGGTGAGGACTACCTCGTCCAGGACGACGTCGAGCAGGCCAAAGAGTTCAAGCGCAGCGATTAGGCGCTGGGGTACGCGATCAGCCGGCGACAGTAGACGTGACCCAGAGCTCGGGCCTCAGCGCGCGTAGCCGATCGGCAGCTTCCTGAGCCGCCACGGAGTCGCTGGCCACGCCGAAGCACGTGGGGCCGCTGCCCGACATGATCACGCCCTTGAGGCCCAAGCCCCGCAGGTCCTCGAGCAGCGCCCGCAGGTGCGGGTGAGCGCGGACGACGCCGGGCTGCAGCCCGTTGCGCCAGCGCGGCTCCTCGCCCGAGCGCAGCGCGGCCAGAGACGACTCGTGCTTCAGCCTGGGCGTGAACCCCACGAGGGCGCCGTACGCCTCGGCCGCCGAGACGCTCGTCTCCGGCTTCGCCAGCACCACATGCAAGCGCGGGATGTCGACCTCGTGCAGCCGCTCACCGCGCCCACGGGCCACCGCTGCGCTGACTCCGGAGACGAAGAACGGCACGTCGGAGCCCAGTGCGGTGCCGAGGGCGGTCAGGTCGAGGCCGGCCGGAAGCAGGCTGTCGAGCACCCGCAGGACGGCGGCCGCGTCGGAAGATCCACCACCGAGACCCGCGGCGACCGGCACCCGTTTGACGAGGGCGACGTGGGCGCCGGGTGGTGCCCGACCCGTCTCACGTTCGAACGCCTGCAGGTACGCGGTCGCGGCCCTCACGGCCAGGTTGTCGCTGCCCGTCGGGACGTCGGCAAGACACCGTGCGTGCCACGCGGGCGACCCTGCCTGCGGGTCGGGGACGGACGCCAACGTGACCTCGCCGGGCGGACCCTCGCGCAGCGTCACCTCGACGTCGTCGGCCAGGCGCAGCCGAGTAATGAGCGTCTCTATCTCGTGGAACGAGTCCCCGCGCCTGGCCAGGACGGCGAGCCCCAGGTTCACCTTCGCGTGGGCCGCCGTCCTCAACGCGAGGTAGCCCCACGTAGCGCGAGGAGCGCCTCGGCGAGCAGCAGGTCTTCCGGCCTGGTCACCTTCATGAGCAGCGGGCTGCCCTCGACGAGCTCGACGTGACCGCCCAGCCGCCTCACCAGTCCGGCATCGTCCGTGCCCTGGTACCCGCTGGTGGCCGCCGATTCGTGGGCCTCGGCGAGCAGGCGCCTGTCGAAGCCTTGCGGCGTCTGGACGGCGAGCAGCGCGGACCTGTCCAGCTCTCGCCCGTCGCTCGTCACGACGGTGTCGGCGACGCCCAAAGCGGCCGACGCCGCGCCGTGCGTCCGCGCGGCCCGCTGGACCCGTAGCACGACCTCGGCTGGCAGGAACGGCCGCGCGACGTCGTGGACCAGCACGTGGTCTGCCGTTGTCGCCTCCAGCATCGCCCTCACGGACGACTGCCGAGTCTCGCCGCCCTCCACGTACGTCACTCCCTGCCGCGCCGGCCATGTCGCCAGAGAACCGGGCGGCACCGCCACGACGACCTCGTCGACGTGCGGGTCCAGCGCTCGCAGCGCCAACTCCATGAGCGTTACCCCGCCGACGGCCACGAGGGCCTTGGGGCCCCTGCCCAGCCTGCGCCCCTCACCCGCGGCCGCGATCAGCGCGGCGGTCCGTGGTCTCAAGCCTCGCCCCAACGCGGTACACGGGCGTGATCAACGCCGAGGTGGTCGAGCAGCCGCGCCGTGACACTGCCCACGAGGTCCTCGATCGTCCTGGGCCGGTGGTAGAAACCGGGGGATGCCGGCACGATGAGGGCGCCGGCGTCGGCGGCCGCCAGCATGTTCGCGAGCATGGGCCGGGAGTACGGCGCCTCCCTCACCACGAGCAACAGCGGCCGGCGCTCCTTGAGGGCGACGTGCGCGGCGCGGGAGGTCAGGTTGTCTGTCATGCCCGTAGCTACCTTCGCCAGCGTGCCGGCGCTGCACGGCACGACGACCATGGCGCCGAACGTGTGGCTGCCCGAGGCGATCGGAGCACCGCTGTCGCTGTCCTTGTGCATCTCGGACGCCAAAGTCGTGAGGCTCGCCAGCCCGCCGTCCAACTCGGTAGGGATCACGCGCTTCGCCCCTGCCGTCACGACGAGGTGAGTGTGCACGGCTGCCCGCTTGAGCGCGGTGAGCAGGTCGACCGCGTACAGCAACCCGCTTGCGCCGGTCACGGCGACGACGACCTCTCTGGCCGGCGCGCCCGCGCTGACTGTTCCCTCGTCCGTCACGCGGCAAGGTTACCGCGCCCGTCGTGGACGTATACTCGCCGCGCGATGACCGACCAGAACGAGCGCCTCTACCCGCGACCGGTCGATGTCAGGCCTGGTCCGCACGGTCGGCTGCGCCCCACGGGCCCGCGGTTGACGCGCGCCCGCGAGGGCGGCATGATCACCGGCCTGTGCGCCGGGATCGCCCGGTTGACCGGCGCCAGGACGAGCTCGGTGAGGGCCGTGTTCGTGGTCGGGGGCGTCGTGACGCTCGGCGTGCTGGGGCTGGCCTACCTGGGCCTCAGCGTCATGGTGCCCGCCACTTCAGACTAGGGAAGCGCTACATGACGAGGCGGATGGGTGCGTCCAGCAGCTCGGCGACGCGGCTGAGGAGCCTGGCGCCCTGCTCTGCCGGCAAGTCACCCGTCAGCGTCAACGTGCTGCGGTAGCCGCCGCGCTGGTTGTCGTACAGCATCCGACCAAGGCTCACTACGGGCAGGTCGACGTCCAGGACCACCTCGTCGACGTCGAGGCCCGAGAGGTCTGCCACCACCAACCCGGCCTCGTCCTCTACCTGGCCGCTGCCGGTCAGCTCGTTCACCAGCTCGGAGAACGCCCTGCCCGCGGCGTCGTCGACCCGGCGTAGGACCAGACCTCCGTCGAAGGTCGCCAACGCGACCTGACCGTGTCCCACGCCCTGGTCCCTGGCCGCCTTGGCCACGGCACGCAGTACGAAGGGCCCGGCGCCGAGCGGCTCTTCGAACCCGAGCTCCTGCGACACGGCTAGCTGGGCACCGGCAAGCGCGGTCACGTCGACGTGCCGCCGCAGCACCGTTCCGGTCCTCGCAAGGGGCAGGCCGTCGAAGCCGCCCGACTCCTGCTGGGGAGTGGTGAGCTCGGTCTCCGTGGGCTCCGCCTGGCCCCAGTCCGGCGAGGTCTCCTCCTGGCTCCGAGCCGGAGCGGTCTCCTCTTGTGGTTCCCATACATGCACGCCGGTATCATCGTGGTCCGCCTGCGCGGAGCCGTCTGTCGACCAGCCGTCCAGGGACGTGCCGGCCTGCACCTCTGGCTCGGCTTCCGCCTCCGTGGTCTCGGACGCGCTCTCCTGCGACCACATGTCGTCGCTCTCGGAGACCTTCACGGTGTCTGAGAAGAGGTCGAGGTCCGGCTCGGGTGCCGTCAGTGGCTCACCCCAGATGTCCGGGGCTTCCTCGTCCGTCGAGTGGCCGGAGCCACCCAGGGCGATACCCTCGCCCCACTGCGCTCCGTCCACCTCTTCCGACCCGCCTGAAAGGTCAGCGCTGAACGCGTCCTCGTCGGCCTGAGCAGCCTCGGCGCCGTACACGTCTGCGCCGCCGGAGAGGTCGTCATCGTCACTCAACAGGCCGGCGTCGTCCCCCGCGACGAGCAGGTCCTCGAGGTCGTCACTGGTCGAGACGGCCCCCGGGCGCGCCCCGGTTTCCGGCGCCTGAGACTCCGCCCCAGGTCCTTCGGATGCCGGGTCGTCGTCGAAGAGGAAGACGTCCTCGTCCACGTCGGATACGGACGCGACCGACTCATGACCACCGCCCATGGGTGCGAGCGGTTCGTCGCGCACCGCGCTGCCGATCTCCTGCCTGAGCTCGCCGAGGGTCGTCGCCTGGCCCGCGGCGCGCAGTTCCGGATCTTGGTCCGGCCAGGTCTCCATGCCGTCCGGCAGCGGTTCAGGGGTGGGGTCCAGCGCCTCCTCCCCTGCCATGACGCGAGCCAGGTAGTCGAGGACGTCGCGCTCCACGATCCTGCCGCCGTCGCCCGACCCGGACAGGGCGCGCCAGTCGACGTTGTTCTGCTCGGCCAGCCGTCGCGCCAGCGCGGTGATATCGGGCTCGCTCACTTAGACTCCTCCTAACGGGCCTCCCGCCCGCCTTTGCTTCTCGTTATGAAACCGAGTATACAAGCCCGATTCTTCGCGTCGGAACGGCACCCCACTGCGACATATCCCACTCCGATTACCCCGTTGGGGACGCGACGTTCGACCCCATGTCCACCTGTCGATCAGGGGCGCCATGCCTGGAAGAAGACACCGTCTATGTACGTCTGAAGCAGGGCGTCCGGACCGTAGACGGGCACCGAGGTCGAAGCGACCTCGCCGGGGTCCAACTCCTCGTCGAACACGGTCCTCTCGCCACGTTCGTCGCTGACGATGAGCTGAAGGCGGTACGGCTCCTCCAGGAGCCGCCTAACGCCCATGAAGGTGGGGTCGAACGTGAACGGGATCGTGCGGCTGCC
>DASRWD010000012.1:0-11426 GCA_035654755.1 Trueperaceae bacterium | reverse complement strand
GCCATCCGCTGGTGACGTAGAACCCGATACCGTCTTGGGCGGCGTGCTGCTCGGCTTCCCGTAGCGCCTGTAGTAGGTCGCCATCGAGGTTCCCGATGCCGGGAAGGTGGACGTCCGCCGGCGTCGCGTCGCTGGGCAACGCACCGTCTGCGCTCGTGACGCTCGAGCCGAGCGACAAGGCAGAGCAGCCGTTCGATATGTCCGCGTCCGGGAGGCCCGGGGTCGAGGCAGCAGGCTGGGATCCCAGCATCCAAGCCGAACAACCGACGAGCGCCACGAGCGCGATGGCCCTCCGCACGCCACGCGCCGAAACCTTGGGTGCCGTTGAATCTCGGTGCATGCCTGCCAGTCGAACCGGCGCCTCGTTGCGAGCGCGTTCGTGGTTCTCGATAGGTTCCCGATATGCGGTGGCGCCTACCATGGTGGGCGTGCGTGTTCTCGTCGTCGAGGATGAGCCCCTCATGGCAGAGGCGATCCGTGATGGTCTCCGCTTGGAGGCCATAGCCGCCGACGTCGCGCTCGACGGCCAGGCCGCCCTCGAGATGCTGAGCGTCAACGATTACGACATCGCCGTGCTGGACCGAGACATACCGGCCCCCTCCGGAGACCAGGTGGCAGAGAGCATCGTCGCCTCCGGTAGTGGGATGCCAATCCTCATGCTCACCGCGGCCGATCGGCTGGCGGACAAGGCGACGGGGTTCGAACTGGGCGCCGACGACTACCTGACCAAGCCGTTCGAGTTCCAGGAGCTGGTCCTCCGTCTGCGCGCGCTGCATCGCCGGCGTCAGTACAGCCGGCCGCCGGTACTCGAGATCGCCGGCCTCCGACTGGACCCATTCCGGCGGGAGGTCTACCGGAACGGTAGGTACGTCGCCCTGACCAGGAAGCAGTTCGCCGTGCTGGAGGTCCTCATGCAGGCCGAAGGCGGTGTCGTGAGCGCGGACGAGCTCCTGGAGCGGGCCTGGGACGAGAACGCCGACCCGTTCACCAACGCCGTGCGCATCACCATCTCGTCGTTGCGCAAGCGGCTCGGCGAGCCTTGGCTGATCGCGACCGTCCCGGGGTCCGGCTACCGCATCGAGGTTGACACCAAGATAGGAGACAGTGGCTAGACGACCCGGAGTCAGCGTTCGGCTCAAGCTCACGCTCAGCTACGCCGGTTTCCTCGTGGTTGCGGGGACGCTGTTACTCGCGGTCGTGTGGGTCTTCCTCCTGCGGTACGTGCCTCCGGAAGCCGCGAGCACGATGCGAGGCTTCATCCCGGGACGCGACGACCTGATCCGCGCGTTCGCTCCCAAGGCGGGCTGGGCCTTCCTCTTACTGCTGGTGTTCGGCCTGTTGGGTGGCTGGCTGCTGGCCGGCAGGATGCTCGCTCCCATGGCACGGATCACCAGGGCCACCCGGAAGGCGGCCGAAGGCTCCCTCGCGCATCGCATAGAGCTGGAAGGCCCCATGGACGAGTTTCGTGAGCTGGCCGACGCCTTCGACACCATGCTCGCGCGCCTGGAAGCGCAGGTATCCGAGCAGCAGCGGTTCGCGGCCAACGCCTCCCATGAGCTGCGCACTCCGCTGGCTATCTCTCGCACCCTGCTCGAGGTAGCGAGGAACGATCCCACGCACGACAGGCGCGAGCTCATCGACCGCCTGCTCGAGGTCAACGCCAGGTCGATCGACATGACGGAGGCCCTACTGGTTCTCAGCCGCAGTGACCAACGGTCGTTCCACCGGGAGCCGGTCGACCTATCCCTGGTCGTCGAGGAGGCGGCCGAGACCCTACTCCCACTGGCCGAGAAGCACGGCGTGGCTTTAGAGGTGACTGGTGGCGCCGCCCAGACCCTCGGATCGCACGCCTTACTGTTGCAGATGGCCATGAACCTGTTGCACAACGCGATCGTTCACAACCTGAACGAGGGCGGGCGCGTGCACGTGCACACCGCTACGGAGCCCGAGGCGGCTGTGCTCACGGTGGAGAACACCGGCGAGGCGCTCTCGCCGCGACTCGTAGCGACCCTCACCGAGCCGTTCCAGCGCGGACCAGGCCGCGTTCGCAGCGACCATTCCGGAGTGGGCCTGGGGCTCGCGATAGTCAAGAGCGTCTGCCGAGCGCACGACGGGAACCTGACCCTCGCGGCGCGCGAAGGTGGTGGAATCGTCGTGACGGTGCGACTGCCGACGATCGCGGGCCTCGAGTCCGTTCGCTAGCCCTGGTTACGCTGCCCATTCGGATGCCACCCGGCCAGTACGCCTCGTCCAAGGTGCGACGCGACTGGATAAGTAACCTGGCCCTGCGACCCCGGTGATACCCTTCTCCATGCTTCGCTACCTATCTGCCGGGGAGTCTCACGGGCCCGTACTCACGTCCGTCCTCGATGGCGTGCCCGCGGGTTTGAGCCTTATACCGAGCCAGCACATCGACCCGTGGCTACGGAGACGTCAGGCCGGTTACGGACGCGGCGTGCGGCAGGTCATCGAGTCGGACACCGCGCGGGTCGTCGGCGGGGTCCGCGCCGGGTACACGACGGGCGCCCCCATCGGGATCCACGTCGACAACAAGGACTGGCGCAACTGGGAGAAAGTGATGTCGCCCGAACCAGGCGCGTTGCCGCGTGCGCGGAGCCTCACCGAGGCGCGGCCGGGCCACGCCGACCTGGCAGGCGGCATCAAGTATGGCCACAAGGACCTGCGCGACGTCCTCGAGCGCGCCTCCGCGCGGGAGACGGCGAGCAGGGTTGCGGCGGGCGCGGTCGCGCTGCGGATCCTAGAGGAGGTCGGAGTCCAGGGCTGCGCGCGCGTCGTCGCGATGGGCGGCATCGACGCTGCAGGCGGGATGGACTGGGAGGCGCTTGACCGCCTCGACGAGAGTCCGCTGCGGGTCTTCGACGAGGAGGCCGCCGCTCGGATCATGGACGCGATCGATGCGGCCAAGGAGGCCGGCGACACGATGGGCGGCGTCGTCGAAGCGAGGTTCCGTGGCGTGCCGGTTGGACTCGGCTCTCACACACAATGGGACAGACGGCTCGATGGGCGCCTTGGTCAGGCGGTCATGAGCATCCACTCCTTCAAGGGCGCAGAGGTCGGCGATGGCTGGTACGCGACGGCGAAGCCGGGATCGCAGGTGCAGGACGCGATCTTCCGAGACGCGGCCGCCAGCCGCTTCTACCGGGAGACGAACAGGGCCGGAGGCCTAGAGGGCGGCATGACGAACGGGGAAGAGGTCGTCGTGCGCGGTGCTGTCAAGCCGATCGCGACGCTGATGTCACCGCTTCCGTCCGTCGACGTCGTCACCAAGGAGGCCGTCGACGCTTCTCGCGAGCGCAGCGACACCACGGCGGTACCAGCTGCCTCGATAGTTGCGTTGGCGATGACGGCTCTCGTGCTCGCCGACGCTGTCCTCGAGAAGTTCGGTGCGGACACGATGCGCGAGGTGAAGGACCGTGCGGAGGCGCACCGCCGGTACGTCTCGGAGTACTGACGGGCGCCCGCTCCGGCAGCGTGTCCCCTGCCATGCGGGCTGACTCTGAGCTCTACCAGCCCCCTCCGGTGCGAATGCGTACGCTCTTCAGCTGAGTGTAGTTCCCAAGAGCCTGCTGCCCCTCCTCGCGACCGATCCCGCTCACCTTGTAGCCACCGACCGGGCAGCTGATGTCGCCACAGAACCACTCGTTGACGTAGACCTGCCCAGACTGCAGCTTCGCTGCCACCCGGTGGGCGCGGGAGAGATCCGTCGTCCACAAGCCGTTCGCCAGACCGTACTCGGTGTCGTTCGCGATAGAGACGGCCTCGTCCTCCGAGTCGAAGTCGATGGCCGTGACGACGGGGCCGAAGATCTCCTCTCGCGCGACGCGCATCGAGTTATCGACCCGATCGAAGACCGTTGGAGCGATGAAGTAGCCGCGTCCGAGGTCTCCGGAGGTCACCCGCTCTCCGCCCGTCAACAGGCGTGCCCCCTCGGCCTTGCCGACCTCGATCATCTCGAGGACCTTACGCATGTGACTCTCCGAGACGACGGGCCCCATCTCGGCGTCGTCGACGCCGGGGCCGACGCTGAGAGACCGGACACGCTCGACGAAGCGTTCCAGGAACTCGTCCCGGATGCCGCGCTGTATCAGAAGTCGCGGGCCCGCGACGCATATCTGGCCCGCGTTGGAGAACCCGGCCCAGACGCTGCCCTCTACGGCGGCCTCCAAGTCTGCGTCCTCGAAGACGATGTTGGCTGCGTTGCCGCCGAGCTCCAACGTCACGTGCTTCATGGTGCCAGCTGCTGCCCTCATCACCCGCTGGCCGGTCGCGACGGAGCCGGTGAACGTGACGCTGTGCACGCCCGGGTGTTTCAACAACGCCTCGCCAACCTCGGAGCCAGGACCGGCCACGACGTTCACGAGCCCGTCTGGCATGCCTGCCCGCTTCGCGATCTCGCCCAGCCGCACCGCGCCGAGCAGAGCTTCCTGCGCGGGCTTCAGGATCGCGGCGTTGCCCGCGGCCAGCGCCGGGGCGAGTGAGCGCGACGCCTCCCAGAGCGGCCCGTTCCAGGGGATGATGTGAGCCGTCACCCCGAGGGGCTCTCGCACCGTGTAGACGTGATGCCCCGGGCTGACGGGGATCGCCTGCCCCTCGAGCTTGTCGGCCAGGCCCGCGAAGTACTCGAACCGGCGCGCGGCGATGTCCTTGACCGTCACGTGCGAGTACCAGAGGCTGCCGCCGGCGTCCAGCGTCTCTAGGAGCGCCAGGTCATCCTCCTCGGCGAGCAGCGCCTCGGCGAAACGGTACAGCGCCCTCGCGCGCTCCCTCAGCGGCAGGGCTTGCCACTCCGCCGCCGCGGTGCTCGCGGCGGCCACGGCTCGGTCGACGTCCGGAGCCCCGCCCATGGCGACTCGTGCAACGGCCTCCCCCGTCGCAGGGTCGATGGCTTCGAACGTCTTGGCGCTGGCGGCGTCTTCCCAGTCACCGTCTATGTAGAGGCCGAACTCTCTCATTTATCCATCCTCGTGCGCGCGAATCAGGTGTCTGCGACGCTTCCACGACGCCTGCGCGAGGCGCTGTAGAACACCAGTGCGATGAGTGTCAGCAGGTATGGCAGTGCGAACAGCAGCTGGGTCGGTAGCCGTTGGGCGGTTATCTGCAGCGAGTTGGCGACACCTTCGGCGAGGCCGAAGAGCACCGCGGCGGCGGCCGATCCCCAGGCGCTGCCGGCACCCACGATCGAAGCGACGAGCCCAATCCAGCCGCGTCCACCCGACATGTTCTGAACGAAGGCTCCTAGGGTAAGGGAGAGCTGAGAGCCGGCCAGGCCGGCGAGGATCCCGCTGAACAGCACCGCGGTGTACTGGATGCGCAAGACGTTGATGCCGGCGGCACGTGCCGCCGAGGCGTCCTCGCCAACGGCTCGCAGCCGTAGACCGAAGCGCGTTCGGAACAGCAGGTACGCGACCACCGCAGTCGTCACCCAGGCGAGGTAATCGATGACGGTGTGACCGCTCAGCCAAGCCAGTGCCGCCACGTCCTCCACGACCGGCACGTGTATTCGAGGCAGGGTGGGCGCGGCGGGGAAGCGCAAAGATCCCTCGCGTCCGGATATCAGCCACGCTGCGTAGGTGGTGACTGCGGCGGCGAAGGCGTTGGTCGCCAGCCCGACGATGAAGAGGTTGCCACGCAGGTAGAGGGCAGAGGCGGCGAACATCAGGGAGAGAAGGCCGCTGGCGACGACCGCGGACAACACGCCGACTACGAGGTTGCCGCTCAGCCCCGTGCCGAGGACCGCGGCGAACGCTCCGAACACGAGGAGCCCCTCGAGGGCGATGTTGAGCACGCCCGCCTTGTCGGTGATGAGCGCGCCGAGGGCGAGCAGGACCAAGGGCGTCGAGACGCGTAGCACGTCGTAAGCGAGCTGGAGGTTGAAGATGTCGCCGATACCGATCATCCGCCCGCCTCCGCGCCGCGGTCGGCCGTCGGCAGGTCGAGTGTCGTTCCGGGCGGCGTCAGTCGCCGGCGTTCGAGGATGCCATGACGGATCCAGGCGTAGATGGCCTGGGCGGTGATCAGATAGAAGATCAGCGACATGATGATCGACGCGATGCGCGGGGAGACGTCCGAGAAGAGACCGGCCGTGTTCGCGCCGGTATGCAGATAGCCGTATAGCAGGGCGGCTGGGATCACGCCGAGCGGGTGGAGGCGGGCGATGAGCGCCACCGTTATGCCGTTCCAGCCGAGGTCGGGAGAGAAGCCGGTGAGGAGCCGGCCGTGTACGCCGGACAGCTCGAGGATCGCTGCCAGCCCGGCGAAAGCGCCGGAGAGAGCCATGGCGACAACGAAGAGGCGTTTCACCGGCATCCCGGCGAAGCGCGCGAAGCGCCTGTTCGCACCTGTCATCCGTAGCTCGTAGCCGAACGCCGTCCGGAACAGGAGGAGGTAGACGAGGACGGCGGCGCCTAGCCCGATGAAGAACGAGGCGTTGAAGCTCGAAGGAGACATGAGCCGGGTCAACGTGAACTCGGGCGCGAACGAGCGAGTGGCGGGGAAGCCCGCTCCAGGGTCGACTAGGTACGTTCGCAGCACGTAGTCGAACAGTTGGATGGCGATCGCGCCGATCAGGAACGACGAGATCACCTCCGTCGCCCCGAAGCGTGTGCGTAACCAACCCGCCAGGCCGGCGATCGCGCCGCCGGCGACGGCGGCCGCGACGGCAGCAACTACCAGCATCACGGGGCTCTCGATCGGGGCGTACAGCAGGACGGCCGAGCCTGCCAGACCCCCGATGTACACCTGACCCTCCGCGCCCAGGTTGACAGCTCCCGCCCGGAACGCGATCACAAGGCCGAGGCCGGTGAACAACAGCGGCGCGGCGGCCTGCAGCATGTTCCCGAAGAAGAAGCGGTTGCTGAACGGTCCGAGGAAGAACGAGCGCAGTGAAGCGCCAGGGTCTTCGCTCGTCAGGAAGATGACCAGCACACCGGCGCCGACGGCTACCAAGATCGTGACGAGGAGGCTGAGCCCCTCCGCCAGCCGGTTGAGGGCACGGACCGGGGCGCGCCGGCTCTGCGGTCCGCTCGGAGAGCCGGTGCTCACGCCCGCGCACCCGGCGGAACGGCTCCAGGCGAGCCCAGGCCGGACGCGGCCGGTTGCATCGTCGATCCATGCAGCATGTAGGCGCCGAGCTCTTCCTTGGTCGGCTTGCCACCACCCTCGACCACGGCGACGACCGCGCCGTCGTACAGGATCGCGATGCGGTCGGACAGGGAGATGATCTCGTCCAGGTCGGTGGATATCAGCAGCACCGCGCAGCCATCGTCACGGTAACGACGCAGCAGGTCGTGGATGAACTCGACGCCTCTGATGTCTATGCCGCGCGTAGGCATCGCCACCACGATCGCCTTGTGAGGCCGACCGTGTAGTTCCCGCCCAAGGATCAGCTTCTGGATGTTGCCGCCCGACAGGTTGGAGACGGGCAGCCACTGGCCGGGCGTCCGTACGTCGAAGCGGGCGAACGCCTCCTTCAGCTGCTGGCGCAGAGCGCCCTTGCGCAGCACGCCGAAGCGCGACTCGGCGTGATAGTCGCGCGAGATCGCGTTGTTGAACACGGATTCGGTTGGAGCGCAGCCCCACACCAGCCGGTCGCCAGGGATGTAGGCAAGCCCCATGTTGGCGCGGGTCCTGGCGGAGCGGTGCGTGATGTCCACGCCAGACAACCAGATCGCGCCACTGGAAACGGGTTGAAGCCCGCCCAGCACCTGTTCCAGCTCGAACTGACCGTTGCCCTCGACGCCCGCCACACCGACGATCTCGCCGGCGTTGACGGTGAGGTTGATGCCGTCAAGTGCGCGAAGGCCCGTTTGGGTGCCAAGCGTGATGTCATCGATCGTCAGAACTGGCTCGCCCGCGGTGCCGTACGTGTGCCCTTTGGGGGACAGGTCGTCTCCCACCATGAGCCGCACCAACTCCTGCTTGGTCGTGTCCTCGCACCGGCGGGTAGCTACCACCCGGCCGCGCCTGAGGACCGTGATGTCGTCCGCGATCTCGAGGACCTCTTCGAGCTTGTGAGCGATGACTATGACGGTGTAGCCCTCGCCTATCAGACGACGGATCCCCTTGAACAGCCTCTCCACCTCCTGCGGGGTGAGGACGGCCGTCGGCTCGTCGAGGATCAGCAGCTCGACGTCGCGGCGCAGGGCCTTGAGGATCTCGACCCGCTGCTGCTCCCCTACTGACAGGTCGCCGAGCCTGCGCGTCGGGTCGAACGGCATGCCGTAGCGCTCCGAGAGGTCCCGAACCTCTTGGACGGCCCTGTCGCTGTCGAACTTGAGCGGATGTCCCGGCTCGCTGCCGAGGACGATGTTCTCGGCTACCGTCAGCGACGGGAAGAGCATGAAGTGCTGGTGCACGATGCCGATACCGCGCTCAGCGGCGTCGCGGGGCGATGACGGTCTGTAGTCGCGGCGCTCGAACGAGATCTCGCCGGCGTCGAACGGCACCATGCCAGCCAACACCTTGGCGATGGTGCTCTTGCCGGCACCGTTCTCGCCGATGATGGCGTGGACCCGGCCCTTGGCAACTACCAGGCTGACGTCTTCTAGAGCCTTCACGTCGCCGTCGTAGCTCTTGTTTAGCCCGGTGATTCGCAGGTAGTCGCTCAAGCCCCCTCCTCGAGACCAGTTTCGTTGGATAGGGTCGTGGGCCGGCGCCGTGTTGGCGCCGGCCCACGACGGTCGTTCAGTCGCCTAGTTCGGCCTGCAGCAGCGCCATGTAGTCGACCTCGCCAGACTGCATGCCGGCGACGATCGCGGTCATCCGCTCGCGGACTTCGGCCGGCACATGCTCCGCGTAGAGCTCGTCCTCGGCCAACGAGATGGCACCCTCGGCAACTCCGGCGGTCTCGACGGTGCCGTATGGCAGGCCACCGGCCATGGCACGTTCGACGACGGAGTAGATCGAGTTGTCGAGACGCTTGAGAACGCTGGCCAGGATGACGCCAGGCTGCAGCGCGTTCTGGTTCGTGTTGACGGCGACGGCGTACGCATCGGTCTCGGCCGCCGCGCGGTGCACGCCGGAGTCGCCGCCACCCGTTATGGACATGATGGCGGTGGCACCGCGATTGAACATGTTGAGCGCCAGGTCGCGCGCGCGGTTGGGGTTGTTCCAATCACCGACGGCGGCGAACAACACCTCCACATCGGGATCGACGTGGTGCGCTCCGGCCTGGTAGCCGGGGTGGATCTTCTCGTCCATCGCCGGGTAAGGGGTACCGGCGAGCAGGCCGATGGTGGGTTGGTCGGCGTCGCGGGTGGTGTCTGGGTTGCTCGCCAGCAATCCGGCGAACGCGCCGCCGAGGAAGCCCAGGGCCTCGTCGGAGTAGACGAGGGAATAGACGTTCGCCAGCTCGGGTGCCTGTGAATCCAGTAGCGCGAACTTCTGGTCGGGGAACAACACTGACACCGTCTCGAGGATCTGAGGCATGCCGTCGGTGAAGGTGATTATCAGTTCGTACTGACCGGTGGCGGCCAGGGCGATGATGCTGCTCTCCCAGTCGGAGGCCGGACCACCCTCGATGATGCGGATGTTGACGTTGTCGAAGTCGGCGTCGACCCTCTCGACTCCCGCCGCGATTGGCAGCTCCAGAGGGTTGCCGCCCAACTCGCCCGGGAAGTGGACGGCGATGTCGAACGCGTCCTGAGCGAGGGCCGAGCCTAGCGCCAGGACTAGGAGGCTTGCGACCAACTTGGTGTTGATGATCCGCTTGAGCATGTAGGACACCTTTCTCGTGGGTTCCTCACCGATAGTCCGCTGCGCCGTCGCCGCCGACCGGCTCGGTCGTGCGTCCGGCAAGCTGATCACGCGCGTTCAGCGAGGCCTGCCAGGCGCGTGAAGGTGGGGCGCAGCGACTCGTAGAGGTCAAGGAAGAGTGGGTAGACGTCATCGTAGACGGCCTTGTTCGCGATGTTCGGTTCTATCACCTCCGTGTAGGCGACCATCTCTTGGGAAACGTCGGCTAGGGCGGACCCCGTGGCGGCGGCTCGGGCGAGGATCGCGGCGCCGAGGACGCCGGAAGCCTTCATGTCGGTCACCCGGACCGGTAGGCCAGTGACGTCCGCCTTGATGCTGTTCCATAGGCCGGCGTGGGCGGTGCCGCCGGTGACGGTTATGTCCCTCACCTCGGCGCCGACGTCTGCGAGCACGTCCAGGACCTGGCGCAGCGCGAACGCGACGCTTTCGAGCAGGGCCCTGCCCATGTGGGCGCCGGTGTGATCGCGCGTCAGCCCGACGTACGCTCCACGGGCGGCGGGGTCGTAGATGGGTGTGCGTTCGCCCATGAAGTACGGCAGCGCGATGAGGCCGGCGGAGCCGGCGGGGCAAGCCGCCATCGCAGCGAGTGCCGATTCCCGGGTCGAGCCCGCGCCGAGGTTGCGGACGGACCAGTCGAGCAGACCGCCACTGTTCGACATCGCGCCCCCGATCACGGCCCCGCGGCCGAACGGGCTCGGGAGCGAGAAGACCCGGTGCTTGGGGTCGGCGAGCGCCTCGTGCCAGGCGAGCGACGCACCCTCGGAGGTGCCGCCGATGTTGCAGAGGGTACCGGCGCGGCTCAGGTCCACACCGATCCAGTGTGAGAACGCGTCCACGTTGCCGCTTATCACCATGGTGTCCGGGCTCAGACCGAGCCGCTCAGCGACATCGGCCCTGACGCAGCCGATCACCTCACCTGGCGCGAGCGTCGCGTCGGGGAAGCGTCCGGGGTCGAGGTCGGCAGCTGCGAGCTTCGCCGCGGCCCACGGGCCGGCGCCGGGCAACGGCCTTATGGCGACGGGGCGGCCCGTGAGCCGGTAGGGAAGGTAATCGAACGCCTGCATGAACCAGCGCGTCTGGCGGTAGACGTCCGGCAGGTGGTCGCGGATCCATATCGCTCGGGGCAGGACGTCGAACGCGACGTTGACCGCCTCGTGGCCCAGCCGTTCGCCGAGCCAGCGTGCTTGGGCCTCGGCTCGCCTGTCCGCCCACGTGATCGCGCGGCCCAGCGGGGTGCCGCCGGCGCCTATCGGAGCGACGGTGGGGGACTGCGCGACAACGCATAGCGCCGCGACACGCTGCAGGTCGACCTCGACCGCCAGGCCGGCGACCACCGCTTCGAACGCGGACCACCAGTCGTCGGCGTCCTGTTCGGCCCAGCCGTCGTGCGGCGCGTAGAGCGGGTACTCGGCCTGGGCGAACGCCAGGCAGGCACCCGCGGGCCCGAACACGCCGCCCTTGAGGGCGGTGGTGCCAAGGTCGACCCCCAGAACCAGGTCGCCCGTCGTCATGCGGCGCCGCTCCCGGCCGGGTTGCGACCGCCCTTGGCGCGATAGGTGGCCAGCTGGAAGGCAGCGACACCGGCGCTCGTCACGCCTATCCCCAACCACATGGGTCCGTTGACGTACTCACCCAACAGCAGGGCGCCGCCA
>DASRWD010000011.1:0-14094 GCA_035654755.1 Trueperaceae bacterium | reverse complement strand
AGGACGATCGCTCCTACGAGCAGGCCGCCGGCGGCGACGGCGATCGTTGGCAGGCCGTGGCTCTCGTCTTCCGAGATGACGAAGTACGCCGCCATGCCCACCGCGGCTGCCAGTGCCCACAGAACGCCCACGGTGTCCACGCTGACAGCGCCGAACACGTCGACGACCAGCGCCAAGCCGGCAAGCGCAATGGCAGAGCCGACAAGCGTGAGGCGCCTGGGGCGCCGACCCTTGCGCAGCCAGAGCCACAGCACTACGAGGAGCACGCCACCCGAGAACTCGAGCAGCAGCGCCACCGCGACGGAGAGCCTTTCGACCGCCTGGAAGAACGCCAGCTGGCAGCCGGCGACGGCCAAGCAACCGAACAGCAGGACGCCTCGCCAGCCGCGGCCCAACGCCTTCCATCTGCCGCGCATGGCCAAGACCGCCGGCAGTATCAGCGCCACGGCACCTATCGCTACCCGCCAGACGACGGCAGCCGCGGGGGTCCAACCCGATGTGATGAGGCCCTTGGCCAGGGCGCCCGAGCTGCCGAAGGCGCTGGCGGAGGCGAGCGCGATGAGGAGGCCTACTAGGAGGCTCGTCGATGTCCTTGCCAAGCCTCCACTATATGTGGGTCACCCGGCCCGGTATCGCCGTCTGCCCCCCCGGTGCTTTGCGCCCGGTCCAACAGCAAGTCGGCCGCGTTCCCCTATATTCAGGACGGTGTCAGCAGTTCGGAGGTCGCATGCGGTTGAGGCCAGGGTCGATCCAGGCGATCGAGTCGATCAACGCTAGCGAGGCGATCGCGGCGGTCGAGCCGGCCGGTATCGAGGTGCCCTACGGTCCCGGGTGGGTAGACGCGCTACAGGCGAGATTGTCGCGTCTCCCTTGGCCCGTCTGGGCTACGTGCGCAGGTGTGTGGTTGGCGCTCGTAGGGGTCGAGTACACCGGTCAGGTCCTTGCCGGCACCGCGAGCGACGCGCCCTGGCCGTTCATACTGCTGGCGTTCGCTCTGGCCCCTTACGCGTTCGCGTTCATGGACTTTCTCGATCGCGCTGCGGGCTCCGCCCTCGACGGCCTCGGCGAACCGCCACCCTCTAGCGGCTGGCCGGGTGGCGTTCGCTATCACCTGATGACCAAGCCCGTCTTGGGGACGGCTATCGCGACTGTAGCGGGCCTGACCTTCGGCCTGTTGCAGCGCTACGCGGTCACGGCTCCGTACCTGGAGCAACTGGGGTTCGCGCGATCGGGTTGGCTCCATTACTACGAGCTCATAGCCGTACCCATCACGGCTTGGGCGCTGATCGGCGTGCTCATCTACCACGTTCTCAGGCAGGTGGGCATCGTGCGGCAGATCTACGCTCAGCTCGAGGACATAGACGCCTTCAGCGTCCGCCGGTTCCAAGCGTTCTCCACGTACTCGGCCCTCATGGCGCTGGGCGTGCTTGCCGTCGTGTACCTGTGGCTGGCCCTCTATCCGGAAGTGAACGTGTCCAGCGTCGAGCAGTTGAACGTCGCAGCTATCGTGCTACTTTCCGTCCTCGGCTTCTTCGTCTTCCTAATGCCCCTATGGGGAGCTCACCTGCGCCTCGCGGCTGCGCGGGCGGAGCGGATCGTCTACGTGACTCGCCTGCTTGACACCGTTCTGGGCCAGGTCCACGCGTCGGTCGAGGCAGGCCGGAACCTGGAGGCCGGTTCCGCCCACGAGACCATCAAGGCGTTGACGGCCGAGCTGCAGCTTGTCGAGCGGGCGTCAACCTGGCCGTGGGAGGCCAGCCTGTTCCGAGGCTTCGCGACGGCTGTGCTGTTGCCGCTCGCGCTCTACGTCGCGCAGCAGGTGTTGGGTCGGGTCTTCTAGGCAGGAAGTCTTGTCATCGTCAACCTGGGCGACCTGCTCAGTCGGCTCCGGCCATCCCCAGACGGGCATCGGCGCGCCTGGCCCTGACCGGCGCCGGCGCGCCGCGCAGAACCTCGAGGGCGGCGGCGACGACATTGGGATCGAACGCCGTGCCGGAATCACGCTGCAGCAGGCTCCGCGCGTCGTCCGGCGACCAGGCCGGCCGGTACGCGCGTTCGGAGGTCACGGCGTCGTAGACATCGGCGACCGCCATGATCCGCGCCAACAGCGGGATCTTGTCGCCGGCTACCCCGTCCGGGTAGCCCGCGCCGTCCCAGCGCTCGTGGTGGTGTCGGATCACCGAGAGCTCGTCGCGGTGCATGCCGAGCGTGCGACCGATGCGCTCGCCGTTGGCTGGGTGCTGCTCGATCAGGGACCGCTCGACGGCGTCGAGCCGGTCGGGCTTGTTGAGCACCGCGTCGGGCACCTCGATCTTGCCGACGTCGTGGACCACGCCTGCCTGGGCGAGCACTCGCAGCTCCTCCGGTGCGAGACCCATGACTCGGCCTATGCGGACGGCCATGTCCGCCACGCGTTGCATGTGTCCTGCGGTGTACGGGTCCTTGGCTTCGGTCGCGACGACGAGCGCCCTGACCTCGGGACGTAGTCCGTAGGCCAGGCGACTGCCCGCGTCGTCGTCGAGCAGGGCGTTCAGGCTCCGGCTGAGCTGACCGGACCTCATCTGGCGCCCGAACGTCACGAGCATGAGCCCGACTGCCAACAGGAGCAGGAAGTGATACAGCCACCACGAGAGGCGGAACGTCTCACCCAACGTCATGATGAGCTGCGACACCATCACCCAGCCCACGACGTGGAGCATCACGAGGTGGATCGATGAGCGCGACAGGCGGTAACCCTCGAGGAACCGCACACCCGCCAGCGCCAAGAGCCCGATGACGAACGCCGCGACACCGTGCTTGAGCGGGGCGAGGTGGACGGGCACGAAGCGAGCCACGGCCGGCCACACCATGAGGACGACGTCGAACACCACGATGGCCCCGACCCAGGCGCCGAGCAGCCGCAGCAGCGGGCCGCGCGCCTCCACGGGCTTGAGGAACGCCGCTGCGACCATGGAGGCCGCGAAGGCGATGAGGGCGAGCTGCGAGGCGATGGGTGTGACAGTGTTCGGCCCGAGGATCATGAACAGCGTCGAGAGGCCGTGGAGCGCGAACAGTCCGGCCATGCTGGCGAAGCCGGCGGCCAGGTAAACGATCCGACTGTCCCGTGCGCGGGCGCCTGCGATGCCGACGAGCACGGCCACTACGACTGCCAAGAGCGACGTGATGGAGACGATCCAGAAATGCGTCTTTGGCGCGGCCAGCACGGGGTCGCTCTCCGGAGCCGAGAACAGCAGCCAGAAGAGCAGGAACGCCAGCATGGCGCCGGCGAGTGGGCCCAGCAGAGCCTGGACGTTGCGCACGCGTCGCAGGATGCAATCAGAACTCTTACGGGAGCATGACCCGCTTCACTTGGGGCCCCCTTGGCTGCGCCAGCGTGCACGGAGCGCGGTCGAGCTATGGCCCACTCCTCACCGGTCCTGGGTACCGTCGCCCTACGATCGCGCCATGTCGCTGTCCGCCGCGCCGTTGAAGCTGCCGCTCCTCGTCCTGTTCCTACTCGTCGCGTGCGGATCGGCGCCGGGTGACACGCAGCGAACCGGGGAGGCACCATCGCTGGCCGGCTGCGAGATCTTCCCGGCCGATCACGTATGGAACGCGAGGGTGGACCACCTGCCGGTCCACGCCGGCTCGGCCGAGTTCGTCGACACGATCGGCGCCACTGCCACCGTGCACCCGGACTTCGGGTCGGGACTCTGGGAGGGCGCGCCCATCGGGATCCCGTACGTCACCGTGGACTCGAGCCAACCTGGAGTCGACGTGACGTTCTACTACGACGACGAGAGCGACCCGGGCCCGTATCCCATACCCGCGAACGCCCCGGTCGAGGGTGCTCCACCGGGAGGTGTGGCGGCGGGCGGCGACCGTCACGTGCTCGCCGTGGACGTGGACGATTGTGTCCTCTACGAGGTGTTCGATGCCGAGAGGCAGCCGAACGGTTCGTGGGAGGCGGGCTCCGGAGCCATCTTCGACCTTGCCGGTTACGACCTGAGGCCGGATGGTTGGACGTCGGCCGACGCGGCCGGCTTGCCCATCCTGCCGGGTCTGGTCCGTTTCGACGAGGTCGGGGCCGGCGCGATCGAGCATGCACTGAGGTTCACGGCTCCCATGACGAGAGCTGAGCACGTGTGGCCCGCCAGGCACCACGCGTCTGACCGTACTGGCGAGCAGTACCCACCGATGGGGCTACGCTTCCGGCTGCGTTCGGACTTCGACACCTCGGGGTTCTCGGAGCAGGCGCGCGTGGTGGCCGAGGCGCTGAAGCGCTACGGCATGATCCTCGCGGACAACGGCTCGGCCTGGTACCTGTCGGGTGCGCCGGACGACCGCTGGGACAACGACGCGCTGCGTGACCTCAAGCAGATCTCCGGCTCGGACTTCGAGGCGGTGGACGTGTCTTCGCTGATGGCCGATCCCGACTCGGGCTCGGTCAGGTAGGCGCGCCTTTAGCACATCACTCTCTGCGCAGGGCCTCCGCGGCGGCCTGGATGTCGAGGAGCTCCTCGGTCACGGCCGTCTGCCTGGCGCTGTGGTACGCGGTGCGAAGTCTCTCCAGGCGCTCGTCGATGTTGCGCGAGGCCGCCTCCATGGCGGCCAGGCGTGATGCGTTCTCGGCGGCCAAGGACGATCCGAACGCTTTGACGAACGCCAGCGCCATGCGTTGCCTGATGACGCCCTGCACCAGGCTGCGCGGCTCCGAGAACTCCATGGGCACGCGCTTCGAAGGCCAGGGACGGTCGCGAAGGTAGCGCAGCCACACCGGGTCGATGGGCAGCACCTGCACGTTGCGGGGCATGAAGCTGGTGGCCCCAGCCGGTCTGGCATAGATCAGCCAGATGCGGCCAGCTCGTCCCGTGTGGCGCCACTCGTCGATGAGGTCTAGGAGCCTGGCCACCGCTACATCGACGTTGTCGAGCGAGCTGGGCGCGGAGAGCAGCTCGCCTGGCTCCACGCCGGCGGCTCGCATGCGGCCGGCCAAACGGCGGCCGATGGCCACGACGCCGCCTACCTCACCGGCGCGCCCGCTGGTGAGCTCCCCGACCGCGTAGCGCGCCATGCGGTCGTTGAAGGGGCCGCATAGACCGCGGTCCGAGCCGAACACGACCGCCGCGGTCTTGGCGTAGCGCTCGGGCGGCTCCGGTTCCGCCAACTCGGGGTGCAGGTAGAGGATCGCCCGCGCAGCCCGGTCCAGCGTCAGCGTCGAGGCGTCGAGGGCACGCATAGTGCGGCGGTACTGGTGGACGCGCACGGAGGCCAGACTCTTCATCGTCGAGACCACGCCGCCGAGGCTCTCGGCGCTCTCCAGCCGGCGCCGCACCTGCCCTCCGCCGGTCACGACCCTGTCCCCTCGCGGGCGACCACGAGGCGAGCGACGTCGAGGAGCGCCTCGCGATCCGTTTCTGACAGGGGTTCCCCGCTCTCCACTCCGGCGACCGCCTCAGGCATCCTGACGCGGGCCTCCCTGTCGAGCGCGGCTTCGACCGTACCCAGGCGCTCGACCGGCAGGGCATCGAAGAGGCCCTCGTTGACGGCCAGGAGGGTGATCAGCTGACGTCCGACAGACACGGTCTGTAGCGCACCCTGCATGAGGACCGAGCGCACTCGCCTGCCGCGCACGAGCGTGCTGCGCGTGCTTTCATCGAGGTCGGCGCCGAGGCGCGCGAACTCCTCGAGCTCCTCGAACTGGGCGTACGACAGTCGTACGCCTCCCGCTACCGACCGGTACGCAGGAAGCTGCGCCTTGCCGCCGACGCGCGAGACGGACAGACCGACGTCGACGGCGGGTAGCTGGCCGCGTCTGAACAGATCCGGCGACAGCACGATCTGCCCATCGGTTATCGAGATGAGGTTCGTCGGGATGTACGCGGCCAGGTTGCGCTCCTGGGTCTCGACGATGGGCAGGACGGTCAGCGACCCCCCACCGCGCTCCTGCTTGAGCTGAGTCGCTCGCTCGAGCAGTCGGGCGTGTAGGTAGAAGACGTCGCCCGGGTACGCCTCCCGGCCCGGCGGGCGCCTCAGCAGCAACGACACTTCACGATGGGCCCTGGCATGCTGAACGAGGTCGTCTAGTACGACGAGAACTTGCTTCCCGGCCTCCATCCACGCCTCGGCGATACTCATCGCAGCGAACGGTGTGATCTGCATGAGCCCGGGCTCGGCCCCGGCCGGGGCGACGACCACGGTGGTGTAGCTCAAGGCGCCGGCGCTGCGGAGCGAGGCGACGATCTGAGCGACCTCTGCGCCGCGCCGCCCTATAGAGCAGTAGACGCACAAGACCTCGGTGGCTCGCTGGGCGAGTATGGCCGTGAGCGCCAGAGCGGTCTTGCCCGTCTGGCGGTCGCCCACGATGAGCTCGCGCTGCCCCCGTCCGATGGGGAAGAGCGCGTCGACGACCTTGACGCCCGTCTGCAAGGGCACGCTGACCGGCGCCCTGTCGACGATGGGCGTGGCGGGCCGCTCGATCGGGAGCCGTGAAGTGGACGCCAGATCGCCGCGAGCGTCGAGTGGCTCCCCGAGCGCGTTCACGACCCGTCCGAGGAGGCCGTCGCCCACAGGGACGTCCAGCACCGCGCCCGTCCGGCGCACCGTCTGGCCAGCGGCGACGGTCCCTGTGCCGCTCAAGACCACGACCCCCACGTCCTCCTCGCGCAGGTCGCTCACCAGGCCAAGACCCCCCGAACCCAGTGCCACGGTCTCGCCGGCGCTAACGCCCGGTAGGCCGCGCACGGACGCGACGCCCTGTGAGACGGCCACGACGGTACCCACCTCATCGAGTCGTAGGCTCATGGGGGTTCGCATGCGCGCCGCGTCGATGGCCGCGAGCCCATCACCAAGCGCCTCGTCCACACGCTTCTCCGGCAGGGCATCGTCGCGTCGCCCGGCCGAGGGTTCGTGTGGCGTCATCCGCCCGCCCGTGCGCGGTCAGTCACGGGGCCGCCTGGCGTTCCGCGGGGCGAAGGTCTGCGAGAGCGCGGGCGAAGCGGTCGCCGAGGGTCTCGAGCCGCGTTGCGGCGGAACCGTCGAGGCGCTTGCCCCCTGCATCCATGACGGTGCCAAGCACCAAACTCTCGTCCTCTTCGAACCGTACGTCATGAACACCAAGTACCTGCGCGACTACGTGCCGGGCCTCGGCGCGGGCCGGCTCGTCCAGTGGGTGCGCCGTGGTCAGGCGCACCCCATCGGAGCCTGCGGCCCCCGCCAGTTCTCTCCGCCTGTCCTCGGGAAGTCCACGCAAGCGGTCGAGGAAGCGCCTCACCGCCTGGCGTTCAAGTTCCTCGTCCGCCAACCATTCCATGGTGCGGCGTACCTCGTCGAGAACGATGTTCGCCAGGCTGGTCTGCAGTCGGTCCAGCGTCCGGTCAACCTCGTGCTCCAGCGCCTCGAGGGTCGTCGCTCGAAGGCGCTCGACCTCCCGTGCCACCGAGTCGAGCCGCTCCTGGCGCAGCCGCTCGAGCTCCTCGGCCAGCGCCGCCCGCCGCGCGTCGCGCTCGGCCTCCTCCTCCGCACGCAGTGCCGCCAGAGCTTCGCGCTCCTCTTCGGCCTCGGCTTGCATCTTCCGGGCGTCGTCCAAGGCGGAGGTCGCGAGCGTCTCACGCTCGGAGATGACTGCGAGCAAGGGGCGGTAGAGGAAGATCCGCAGCAGAACCAACAGGAGCGCGAAGTTGAAGAGCTGCGCGAGCAGGGTGAACCAGTCGAACGTCATCTTCCGCGCTCTAGCCGGTCACGAGATGCCGGCCCAGAACGGGTTGGCGAAGATCAGGATGAGCCCTATGACGAAGCAGTAGATGCCGCTCGTCTCCACCATCGCGAGGCCGATGAACATGGTGCGTGAGATCGTGTTCGCCTCGTCCGGCTGTTGGGCGATGCTCTGCAGCGCCTGCGCGGCTGCCCTGCCCTCACCCAGCGCAGCTGCCGCCGAACCGATGGCGGTCGTGATGCCGGCCGTGAAGATCGAGACGATCGCAACCAGGGACATGTCGTTCATGCATCTCCTCCGTTTCTCTCTGTAACGCGCTTGTCGGCCTCCGCCGTGCCGGAGGCGATGTAGACAAGGGCGAGGATCGTGAAGATGTACGCGTGCAGCACGCCGAAGAACAGGCCGAACGCCTGCATGAGGGCTGGGAACACGAGAGGGGCTACGGCCAGGAGGATCGTCACGATGAGCCCGCTGCTCATGACGTTCCCGAAAAGTCGGATAGCGAGGGCTATGGTGCGCGTCACCTCGCCGAGGACCGTGAAGGGCAGCATCAGCGGCGTCGGCTCGAGATAGGTGCGGAGGTAGCGGCCGAAGCCGAGGCGCGAGATGCCGAAGGCCGGCACGGCTAGAAAGACGGCCAGCGCCAGGGCGCCGGTCGTCATCAGCGAGCTCGTCGGCGCCTGGAAACCCGGTACGACGCTCAGGACGTTGGAGACCAGGATGAACAGGAAGAGCGTGGCCGCGAACGGAAGGTAGGGTCGCGGATCCTGCCGCGTGACCTCTCGTATCTGGCTGGTGACGAAGGCGACGAGCGCTTCGAGGACCAGTTGGCCGCGACCCAGCGGCGGCTCGGCCCGCAGGCCCTTCGTCACGACGATGGACGCGATCACCAGGACGGCCATCACGACCCACGTGAAGACGAGCGTGGCGCTGACGGCCACGGGGCCGACGCTGAAGTAGACGATCTCGTCCGGTGAGATCGTCATCGCGGACTCCCGTCCCGTGCGGTCGCGTCGGTGTCGTGCCGGCCGCCCGCGTCGACGCTCGGCGCGACCTGGCCGTGCGGTGGAGTCCGTTCATCGCCGCTCGTCACCAAGCGGGACACGAGCACTCGGGAAGCGAGGAAGCCTCCAACCGCTCCCAAAAGAGGGAGCACACCCTGGCGGGCGAGGAGCGCTAGGACCCCTACCGCCAATAGGGCCCGTACCGCGAAGCTGATCAGCAGGAGCGAGCGTGGCCGCCCCTGCTCGGCCACACCCTTGACGGTGAGCCAGAGCCCGGCGAAGAAGGCCGCACCGATGGCTGCGCCAGCCAGGGCCCCTAGGGCGACGGCGATGACGGCGTCAACCACGCTCGGCCTCCCGCTTCACCCAGTACCAGGCGGTCAGGCAACCTACGACCAAACCCGCCGCCAAGAGCGTCAGCGTCCACGAGAACGACTGTTCGTAGCGACGGTCAAGCCAGACACCGATGGCGATCCCGATGAGGGTGGGCACGGTGATAGACCAGCCCACCATCCCGCTGGCACCGAAGCCCCTCAGGATCTCGGGACGATTCGCACGGCGGGCCTTGAGCTTGCGCTCCTGCTTGCGCGCCACCGCGTCGAGCAGTCGGTCGTCGCGCTCGTCGTCGGGCCGGTCGTTCGCCTGGTTCGCCCTGGTGGCCGGCGCCATCAGAGATCTCCCAGCCGCCGCACGACCTCGGCTTCGAGCCGTAGCAGCGCGGTCTTCGCCCGCCGCTCGTTCTCGTTCTGGTAGCTCAAGTGGTCGCGCAGCGCAGCTACGGCGCTCTCGAGCCCCCCGGCCACCACGGCGCGCTGACAGGCGACCCTCACGTCCTCGTCGGACTTGACGAGGACGCCTTCGTCCACCGCGACGAACACCTCCTCGCCCTCTTCGCTCACGTAGGAAAGCAATCCCGGCCGCAGGAGGACAGCGCCGTCGGCGTGCCGCGGAAGCATCGTGAACGAACCCACGTCGGACTCTGCCGAGACCTTCGTTACGCGGCTGTCGACCAGCACGCCGGTCGGCACAGAAAGCAGGAGCCTCATGCAGCCGCCTCCAGGCCCTCGAGCGAGCCGATCATGTAGAGATCCTGCTCCGGCACGTCCGCCAGCTCGTCACCGAGGATCGCCTCGCAGTCGTCCAGCAGCCTGTCGTGGCTGACCGAGACGCCTTGCCGCCCGGTGAACTGCTCGGTGACATGGAACGGCTGGGTCAGGTAGCGCTCGAGCCGGCGGGCGCGAGAGACGAGCCGTTTGTCCTCTTCGCTCAGCTCATCTAGGCCAAGCATCGCGATGATGTCCTTCAGGTCCTCGTAGCCGGCCAGGGTCGAGCGCACGGCTCTTGCAACCGCGTAGTGGCGCTCGCCCATGACAGCCGGGCCAAGCAGCGACGAGGTAGAGCGCAGTGGATCGATCGCGGGGTAGAAACCTTGGGCCGCGCGCTCTCGCGACAGCACGACGGATGCCGAGAGGTGGCCGAACGTGTGTACGACCGCCGGGTCCGTGAAGTCGTCGGCGGGCACGTAGACGGCCTGTACGGAGGTGATCGAGGCCGTCTCGGTGCTGGCTATCCTCTCCTGCAGCTCTGCGAGTTCGGTGGCGAGCGTCGGCTGGTAGCCCATCTGCGAAGAGAGGTTGCCAAGCAGGCCAGACACCTCCATGCCCGCCTGGACGAACCGAAAGACGTTGTCTACGAGAAGCAGCACGTTGAGGCCCTTGGCGTCACGGAAGTGCTCGGCGATGGTGAGCGCGGTGTGTGCGACCCGGAACCGCGCCCCAGGCGGCTCGTTCATCTGACCGAACACGAGCACCGTCTTATCGAGCACGCCGGCGTCCCTCACGTCGCGTATGAGCTCCTCCGCCTCTCGGGACCTCTCGCCGATCCCGCAGAACGCGCTAACGCCGCGATGCCGTACCGCCATGTTGTGTATCAGCTCCGAGATCAGGACCGTCTTGCCTACGCCCGCGCCGCCGAACAGGCCTGCCTTGCCGCCGCGCTCCAGTGGCGATAGCAGGTCTATGACCTTGACCCCCGTGAACAGCACCTCGCTGGCGGTCGAACGCTCTGTCAGCGCCACCGGCAGGCCGTACGCGGGCAGGTACGCTTCGGCCTCGACAGGCCCGAGTCCATCGGACGGCCGGCCGAACACGTCTACCACCCGGCCCAGAAGGCCAGAGCCGACGGGGACCTGAAGCGGCGCACCGGTGGCGCGGATGGCGTCACCCCGGGCCAGGCCGGCAGTATCTCCGAAGGCGAGGCAGCGCGTGGTCCTCGGACTGGTGTGCGACACCACCTCGAGGCTCACTGCAGCCCCCGCTTCGCTCACCAACAGCTCTCTCACCGGCGGGAGGCGGCCGGGGAACGCGACGTCCACCACTGACCCCCTGACGGCCACCACCTTCCCCAGCCACCCAGCAGCTTCTGAGGGTGTACTGGTGTCGCGTTGTGCGGCCGCGTGAGTCATGTTTCTCCCGGTTCCTCGACTTAGGTCGAGCGTAGCAACAGCGGCGCTTAGTTGGGCGCGTGACTCAAGCGCGCGCGCCCGTAGTAGCTTCCGTGCATGCCAGAGAGAAGCAGCACGCCGACCAGCGGGGCACTGGCGTTCATGCTCTCAGACGACGAGAGTGGCCACGTACCGTTCGCCAGGGCGTTGGACGGGCTCAGTGCAGCGCATCCGCTCACGGTTCGCCGGTCTCGATGGGCAGGTCGGTGACGCTCCACTCCGCCCACGAGCCGTCGTAGCCGCGGACGTTCTCGTAGCCCATCAACCTGAGCACGAAGTAGAGGTGGGCACCGCGCCACAGCGTCTGGCAGTACGTGACGATCTCCTCGTCCGGGGACAGGCCGGCGGCGGAGAGCCACGCCCGGAGGTCGTCTGCGCCCTTCATGCGCTCCACGTCGGGATCCGTCAGCTCGGCCTGCCACCCGGGCCGCGTAGTGGGGACCACGTCGCCTCCCGCTAGCGCGTCGAACCAGGGGAGGTGCACCGCTCCGGGTATCCGACCCGCCCGACCGGAGAACGTGAAGGCTCCGACGAACTCTTCTCGCGAACGCGCGTCGACGATCACCAGATCGGGGTCGCCGAGCCGGTCGGCGAGCTCCTCGGCGGTCACGAGCCGCTCTGGGGTAGGGATCGGCGCATAATCTGATGCCTCAGGAGTCGCCAGCCCTGACTCGACCGGGCCGCCGAACTCCGACCAGCCGTCCCAGCCGCCGTTGAGAACACGGACGTCGCCGTGGCCCAGGTACTCCAACGTCCAGAACAGCCGTGCCGCGTTCATCATCCCCAGGTCGTCGTATATGACCACCGTGTGGTCACTTTCCAAGCCGATGCCGCGTAGAGCGGCGGTGACGCGTTCGACGTCGAGCTCGAACGGGACCCGGTCGACCGTAGCGACGATGGAGGCGACCGGTAGGTTCACGGCCCCCGGAACATGCGCCGTGCCGAAGCTGACGGCGTCCCGCATGTCGACGATCAGGAAGCGCCGGTCGTATGCCACTTCGGCAAGCCATACGGGTTCGACCAGCAGTCGCGCGTTCTCGTACCCCTGTGCGGAGACCTGGCTGAGCACCGTGGACGCGACGATCAAGGACGCCAGCGCGACGAGCGACGCGTCCAGCCGGTGCCCACGCGACGGCCATGCCTGGTCGCTCGTCCTTCGAGACCTGTCGGTGGTTCTCATCAGTGACCTCCGTCTTCGTGGCCCGCGTGTTGGCGCAACTCTAGGCGCTGGGACGTGGGACGAACGCCAAACGATGGACCAGGTCGTAGGCTGCGTGAACGTGTGGACCCCAGCGATTGGCGCAGCCAGATTGGTGGATGAGCTCGGCGAGGACACGGCCCTGGCCTGCCTCGCCAGGCTGGTCACGGGTGAGGTACCACCTGGCGATCTCGAGTCTCCACCCTGGCCGCTCGTCGTGACGCTGATAAGCGGGGGCAAGCTGCCGTCGTTCGACTTCGCCAGTCCTCGGCACGGTTACTGGCCCCGGTCGTGGGCTGCCAGGGCACTCGCCTACGTCGGCGACGAGGACGCTGCGCCCTGGCTGGCAGCCGCACTGGAAGACGGCCACTGGCGGGTGCGGATGACAGCGGCGCAGTCCATCGGGCGCCTCCGGATCCGCGGGTTGGAGCCCCAGCTTCTCTCGCGCCTCCGGGACCCACACGAGCGGGTGCGGGCGGCAGCTGTCACCACGTTGGGAAGAGTGGGCGGTGACGACGTCGCTTCACGCCTGGAGGAGTTGCTCGAGGACGAGTCCGAGTTGGTCCAGGACCGTGTGCTCGTCGCCTTACGTCGGGTCGAGCGAGACCCGTAGCTGTCGTCCCAGGGCAGCGGCCACGGCCCTGAGGGTACGTGTGGAGTGGCCGAAGTAGAAGGGGTCCGTGAGGCGCTTGACGACCATGACGCTGGCACCCAGGCGGTGCGCGAGCTCGGCGATAGATACGCCCTCGTCGCGCATCGCACGCTCGATCGCCAGGCTGATGTAGTTGGTCGCCGACGGTTCGACGTAAACGAACTCGGTGCCGCCGCTCTCTCCGTTGCGGCGTCGGTCGAGCTCGCGTCGTGTGGTCGGTCGCGGCGGGTCGCCTCCATGCAGCTCGGCTTCGTACAGGTACAGCGCTGCCTGCTCACTGAGCAGCTCCTGTAGCTCCTCTACGGAGTCGGCGCTGGCCATGGCGGGGAAGTCTAGGGCTGCCGCTGAGTAACCGTCTCGTGTTCTAACGACCGCGAATGGGTACGCGATCGATGTCGTGTGCTCGTTCATTGTGCCTCCACCCGGCACTCGCAGGGGCACGGGTCATTCGGAACCAAGAGGCGCTCGTCGCAGAACGCGGGCGCTTCTCGCCTTGGAAAGCGCGATGCTAGCAGATGCCGTCTCGGATTGGCTGAGCGGCATCAGCTACAAAGAGCCGAACATAACGCGCTATTCGGGGTCACGCGTGTCTCACGGAGATCACGCACCATCCGTTCGTGCGAGGCGAAGCGCGAACCCGGGTCTCGAGTGCTCTGGTCCGCCGCGCTCAGCTTACAGGCGCGGTCGCTGGTGTCGCGCTGATGGGCGCCGTAGACGAGATCGTCTTCCACCAGCTCCTTCAGTGGCACCACTTCTACGTCATGACCACTGCCTACTGGCAGGTCTTCTCCGACGGGCTTTTCCACCTGGTCACGACGTCGCTCTTCTTCGCTGCCGTCATGCTGCTGTGGGCGCAGCGGGCGAACTTCGCAGCGCTCGTCTCGGGTCGGCCGTTCGTGAGTGCTCTGCTCGTCGGTGCGGGCTGCTTCCAACTGTTCGACGGGACCGTCAACCACAAATTGCTTGGGTTGCATCCCGTTCGGATGGGCGCTGACCCGGCATGGCCATACGACTTGGGCTGGCTGTTATCCGGCGCGGTCCTGC
>DASRWD010000010.1:0-18022 GCA_035654755.1 Trueperaceae bacterium | reverse complement strand
CTGGGAGGTTCAGGTCGACGACGCCGCCGAGACCGGAAGCAACGCCGGCTCGGACCTTCGCATCTCGGCCCGCAACGACGACGGCTCCTTCAACAAGACGACGATGCACGCGCGCCGCTCGGACGGCACGGTCGCCTTCGGCCTGACCACCCACCACGGCGAGGCCCAGGTGACGGTGAACGGAGCGGTCGGCGTCCGGGACGTACCGAGCGACCCTGCCGTGACCTCGGGCGGTGTGTTCCTGTACTCAAAGGGTGGCGTGCCCTTCTTCAAGAACGCGGACGGCACCAGCTTCCAGGTGCAGCCGGTCAGCTACCCGGTCAACTCGGTGAACGGCGCCACGGGCAACGTGACGCTCGGCGCGGCCGACGTCGGTGCGCTCCCGGCGACGGACGGCGAGGTCATGCAGACCCTGCCGATCACCGGGGCCGGCGGCTCCAGCCGCACTCTGGCCTGGCGTACGAACAGCGTGAACCGTTGGACGATGGCCGCAGGTACCGACCCGGAGACCGGCACGGACGCGACGGGCTCGAACCTCGCACTGTCCAGCCGGAACGACGACGGCTCCTACCGGGCCACCGTGCTCGACGCGAACCGCTCGACCGGCCAGGTGTCCATCGGTGGCGGCGTGAAGCTGTCCGACGCCAAGCTGACCGTGGTGAACGGCATGGGTATCGCCAACCGTACCGATGACCCAGCCACCCCCCCGCAGGGCTTCGTGCTGTACGCGAAGGACGGCGAGCCGTACGTCATCCAGGCGGACGGCACGACCTACCAGATCGGCGCGGGCGGCGCAGGTGCGGTCCAGTCGGTGAACGGCAAGACCGGCATCGTCGAGCTGGACGCCGAGGACGTCGGCGCGGTCCCGATCTGGGGCGGCACGGTCGACTACTCCTTCGGCGTGAACGCCCCGACCGACACCGAGTACGCCTCCTGGTACTACAAGAAGCAGGGCCTCACTCGCTGGGTCATGCAGGCCAACGGCACCTCCGAGACGGGCGGCGACGCCGGCACGGACTGGAGCCTGTCGGCGTACGACGACTCGGGCAACTGGAAGGCCGTCACCCTGGCCGCCAAGCGCGCGACCAACCAGGTCGGCATCGGCACCAGCACGATGATGGACGGCGCGGCCCTGACCGTGAACGGCGGTGTCGGCCTGCGAAACCTGAGCAGCGATCCCGTCACCTCGACTGCCGGCGCGCAGGTCTACTCGAAGGGTGGCCTGCTGTACGTCAAGCAGGCGGACGGCACGGTCTTCCAGGTGCAGCCGGGGGGCGGCGCGGGCGCGGTCTCTTCCGTCAACGGCCAGACCGGCGACGTGACGATCACCCTCGACGACCTCGGCGGTATCGAGTGGTCCGACCGTGGCGTCGCCAACGGCATCGCCGGCCTCGACGGCAGTGCGCAGGTGCCGGCCGCGCAGCTCCCCTCGTTCGCGAAGCCGGGCGAGTTCGACCCGACCGACGTCGGGCTGAAGGCGTGGTCGTCCGACCCCGCTGCCTGCTCGGTCGAGGTGCTGTACCCGACGAGCGGCACGGGCCGCGTGACCGCCGTGAAGGTCAACGAGACGATGTCGGTCAGCCGGATCGTCTGGTACTTCAAGGGCTACGCGGGCGGCCTCAAGTCCGGCTCGTGGGCCGGCATCTACAACACGTCCGGCACGCTGATGCGCGCCACGGGCGACCTGTCCACGGCCTCCTACGAGCCGCAGGAACAGCACGCCTCGGGCGGCGGCACCTCGTACAGCAACCTCACCTCTCCGGTGACACTGACGCCGGGCATCTACTACGTGGTGTTCCGGATGGTCTACACCGAGAGTCCGGTCGATGGTCCGGCGATCCTCTGCTACGACAACAGCTCGGCGTGCCCCTCGAAGATCGGCCTGAACAACGTGTGGCGCTGGGCCACGCTGCCCACGTCCGCCACCTCCGCCCCGTCCTCGATCACCCCCAGCTCGTTCGTCGGTGACCCGAAGCGATTCTGGGTCGCACTCGCGTAAGGAGGTGTGTACGTGGGACTCCTGTCCCCTGGCCACATGCCGCGCGGCGTCGTGGCCCTGACGACCAACCTCGACAGCATGGGCAATGACGCCTACGTGGACACCGAGACGGTGGTCTACACCCTGTCGTTCACTGCCGCACCGAAGCGGTTCTACAAGGTGCACTTCCAGGTGTACTCGGTGGACTCGGACGGCACGGGCGACAACGCCAACAACGACATCCGCTACGCCAAGAGCAGCGCAGCGATCCGGTGTCGGTGGGCCTCCGGGTCCACCGTCACCACCTCCTCGTCGATCCTCGGCGCGCATCGCGTGACCGTCTTCGACGACGACTCGTCCACCGCCTCGGGCGCGGACATCTCGTACTTCTTGATCAACCCGCCGCGCGGGCTGACCACGGTGGGCATCACGCTCGCCGCAGCCCGCACGCCGGCCACCTACGGCAAGGTCCGCTTCCTGACGAGCACGGGCAATCACCTCTCGATCGAGGACGTCGGCCCCTTCTCCGAGTAACTGCCCCCAACCCCTGAAGGAGGACTCTCCGCGTGTCCATCAGTTCCTACCCCTTCGACGAGCAGGACGTCTCCGAGGGGCAGTACAGCTACCTCTTCCGCGAGCTGGCCTCGCACTCCGGTATCGCCGACTCGGTCGGCGGCTCGTCCTTCGACGTCTACGGCGACAACTCCGGGATGCAGGTCAAGGTCAACCCCGGCTACGCCGTGATTCGAGGCCACGCCGTGCAGTCGACGGCGACCGAGGTCGTGCCCATCGCTGCCGCGTCCGGCGCGACCCGCTACGACCGCGTCGTGCTGCGCCTGGACCCGACCGCCAACACCATCACCCTCGCCGTCGTGGAGGGCACGCCTGGCGGCGGTGTCCCGGCCCTGACGCAGACCGACACGGGCGTCTACGAGTTCCCGCTGGCGACCGTCACGATCCCGGTCGGTGCGGCCACGATCTCGGCCGGCCAGGTCAACACCGAGCGCGAGTTCCTGGGCAACACGGTCGGCGGCTGGACCACGGCCACCCGCCCGAAGACCCCCCGCGTCGGCCGGCTCGGACTGAACGTCTCGACGAACCGCTGGGAGTTCTGGGACGGCACCACCTGGCGCGACCTGGCCCCGACGATCACCTGGCAGACGATCGAGGGTGCGCCGGCCAGCTTCCCCCCGGCCTCGCACACGCACGCCTGGGGTGAGGTCACCGGCAAGCCGAGCACCTTCCCGCCCAGCTCGCACAGCCACGCCTGGGGCGAGATCACCGGGAAGCCCTCGACGTTCGCGCCGTCCTCGCACTCGCATTCCTGGTCCTCGATCACGGGTAAGCCGTCCACCTTCAAGCCGGCCTCGCACTCGCACTCCGGGTACGTGTCCAGCTCGGGCACCGTGGCCTGGGCGAACGGCTCAAAGAAGCCGCACAACAACGCGGCCTCCGGTGGTGGTACGTGGTACGCGGTGTGGGTCGAGGGTGACGGCACCTTCTGCCGCAACACCTCCTCGATCCGCTTCAAGGAGAACGTCCGCGACTACGAGGTGAACCCGGACGACGTCCTCAAGCTGCGGCCGGTGATCTACGACCGCAAGGACGTGGTGAACGAGGACGGCTCGGTGAAGGAGGGCCGCAAGGGCGAGGTCGGCCTGATCGCGGAAGAGGTCGAGGCGGCCGGCCTGTCGTGGCTGGTGAACTACCTCGACGGTGAGGTCGACGGTCTGCGGTACGACCTCCTGGGCGTCGCCCTGGTGCCGGTCGTGCAGCGCCAGGCCGAGCAGATCTCCGAGCTGGAAGCCCGGCTCGCGCGCCTGGAGGCCAAGCTGTCGTGACCGCCCTGGCCCTGGATTCCAGTGTGCAAGTGGCGCTCATCACGACGGGTGGCACTCTCGGTGTGGCCCTGGTTGGCGTACTGGTCGAGCTGGTACGCCGCCAGGGCAACGCTCTTTCCGAAGTCGCAGAAAACGTGCAAGTGGCGCGAGACCACGTTGCGAACACCCACGCCACGAACCTCCGCGACGACATCGACTCCCTGATGTACCGGCTCGACCGCGTCATGGACGCCCAGGAGGTGCACAGCCGCGAGCTGGCAGCCCTGCGCCAGGACATGCAGATCGAGCGCCGCGAGCGCCTGGCCGTCTCGGAACGGCTCGACGACCACATGGCCGCAAACGCGGCCTGAGAGACAAGGAGAACGCACAGAGTGACCAGCGTCGACAAGATCGCCACGATCGCGAAGGCCGAGGTGGGGACCAAGGAGACCTACTCCGGTGGCCACTGGGTCAACGACTCGAAGTACTGCCGATGGTTCGGTAAGATCCCCGGCTACCCCCGCGACGGCTACGGCTACCCCTGGTGCGCCGTGTTCGTGGCCTGGTGCGCCGAGAAGGCCGGCATCGCCTCGCTGTATCCGAAGACGGCCGGCTGCCTGACGGCGGTGAACTGGTTCCGCAACCAGGGCCGCTTCAGCTTCTACCCCGCCGTGGGTGCCCAGGTCTTCTTCGGCTCGGGCGGCGGCACGCACACCGGCCTCGTCATCGCCTACGACGCCGACACGATCACCACGGTCGAGGGCAACACCAACGCCAACGGCTCGGCCGAGGGTGACGGCGTGTACCTCAAGACGCGGCAGCGCCGCGACGCGTACGTGTACGGCTACGGCCTGCCGAAGTTCGCCGAGGGCATCGTCACGGCGGACCCGGCCCTGAAGGGCAAGAGCGGCTACACGTACAAGACGTCCGCCTCGGCCTCGACCACCAGCTCGGGCGGCTCGGCCGGCTGGGACGGCAAGAGCTTCCCCGGCGCGGACGCCTTCGTGCTGGGCAAGTCGCACCCGGCCGTCACGCTGCTCGGTGAGCGCCTGGTCGTCCACGGCTACGGCTCGTACTACAAGGTGGGCCCCGGCCCGGTCTTCGGCGAGGCGGACCTGAACGCGACCAAGGCGTTCCAGAAGGCTCAGGGCTGGACGGGCGCGGACGCGGACGGCTACCCCGGCGCGGAGACCTGGAAGCGCCTCATGGCCGACCCGGTCAAGAAGGCCACCTCGACCGCGAGCAAGACCACGAAGTCCACGATCGTCGCGCTGAACAGCGCGGTGAAGCCGGGGGCGACGCACGTCCAGGTGAAGGAACTCCAGCAGCTCCTCGTCAAGGCGGGCTACGGCCCGATCAAGGGCGCGTACACCACCTACTACGGCCCCGAGACGCAGAAGGCGGTCGCGCGCTTCCACAACGCCAACCCCGCGTACAAGAGCGCCGGCAAGTCGTACGACCCGGCGATCGGCAAGAAGGGCTTCAAGCACCTTCAGAAGGAGGCCGGCAGGAAGTGAGCAAGCACCGGAAGGTGAGCGAGAAGGGCCTGGGCGTGATCACTCGGGCCCTTCCTACGAAGTACAAGAGCAAGGCCGGGCTGATCGCGTCGATCCTCGGCCTGGCGATCTCAGTCGCTGCCATCTTCGGCACTGACCACCCCGAGGTCGCGGCCTTCATCCAGGCCCTGACCGCGTTCGGCTTCGTCGAGAACGACTCCGAGTAAAGCGAGAGCCCCCACCCGCCTGACTGGCCGGTGGGGGCTCTTGCCGCGTCTCAGCCCTGTTGCTTCTGGGCCTCGATCTGCTCCAGGGTCATGATCTTGGGGCGCTTGCGCGCCGTGGTCTTCTTCACGGGGGCCTTCTTCGGCAGCGCCTTCTTCGCCGGCCTCGCCGGCTCGGGCTCCGTGTCGGCCTCGCTCTCCTCTTCGGCGAGGTCGGCTCCCTCCAGCCACTCCTCGAAGGGCTCGGCGTGCTCCTCGCACAGATCCTTCGAGATGGCCCGCCCGTCCTCCGCCGTGAGCGTGTAGTTCTTCGCGGGGATCTTCTTGTCGATGTCGCAAGCTCGGATGAGCACGAGCCCTCCCGTTGTGTGCATCTTGATTCGTGACCCCACCATACCTGTGCAGGGTTGACCGGTGTGCAGTAGTGTGGAAGTGCAATCGGTTGACCGTGATCTTGACCGGGCACGGTAAGGCGGGGACTACACGAAAGGAGGCGCATGGGAGCGCGCAAGATCCAGGATGAAGGGGAGGTCATCCGTTGGTTCGAAGAGGGGCGCACATACCAGTGGATGATCGAGAAGTACCGCGAGAAGTACGGCATCGAAACGGTCCCCTCGATGTGGGGGAACTTCCGGCGACGTCGAGGACTCGATCGCCGCATCGTCCGGGACGACGACCTCATTCCCTGGATGGTGAAGGAGGAGCACCGCTGGGCTTACCCGCTGGTGATGCTCCGGACCGAGGCCCGACGACGGGCCGGCAAGCAGGTCACGAAGGCCGACCAGGGCCGGTTGGAGACCTGGAAGAAGATGCTCGAAGAAGAGAATGCGGTGGTGCACTACGACCCGGAGACGGAGGAGGGGTTCTTCTACATCCCTCGACGGCCCGAGGATGACGACCTCATCCACCGCCCCAAGGAGAAGACGACTGCCCGTCCAAACACGGACAAGCAGGAGTAACCTGGGACCTGCAAAGGCGAAGCCCCCGCATCGGAGACTTGCGGGGGCTTCGTCGTTTCCAGGGTAGGGGCCGTCTACTTCACCACAAAATTACTTGGCTGTAGCGTGCAACCTTCGTGCAGGTTGAGGAGTCGTAGTAACGGAACATGGAGATCCTGTGACCGATGGGTTGACACGGTAACCAGTGATCGTGTTACATGTTCTCTGTCCGCGACACTTACACACTCGGAAGAGATGGGGGGAGCGCAGATGCCGAACCGCTACCTGCTGGGGGAAGGGCCCGGATCAAGGCCGCACGGCGGGCGGAAGGCTCAGTACGTCAGCAGTGACGGAAAGATCGTCGTGCACTACGACGAGGAAGAGTACGACTTCCACATCGACGCAGCAGAGGACTACGACCCCGCCGTCATGAGGCGTGTGCTGGTCGGCATCAGGCACTTCGGCCTGGAGCTGCTGGACGAAGAAGAGATGGACCCCGAGATCCTGGAGGACGGAA
Organism: Trueperaceae bacterium; assembly: GCA_035654755.1. Classification (GTDB taxonomy): domain Bacteria; phylum Deinococcota; class Deinococci; order Deinococcales; family Trueperaceae; genus DASRWD01. Next base: position 11,049 of record DASRWD010000010.1, on the reverse strand, counting down.
CGATTCGCCTGTACCTGGCTCCGATGCCCTCGGAGGAGTACGAGAAGCTGCGGCTGGTGGCCGCATGACCCTGAACCTGGTGGAGATCCCGCAGCAGGCAAAGCCGCTGCACCCGAACCTGTCCGTGCCGCGTGACGGCTGGGGCCGGCCGCTCATCGTTCCCGAAGGCGGCGGCAGACCGAAGGGCCACACCCGCACGACGACGTTCATCGACTGCATCGAGGACAAGTCGAGCCTGATCGACTGGAAGGCCCGCAACGTCCTGATCGGCATGACCAGGCGTCCGGACCTGGCAGACAAGGCCCGGCTCCTGGACCCGCAGGAGGACAAGCGCGAGCTGGACAAGCTCGTCGAGCAGGCGGAGGACGCGGCCGGCGCGAACGAGAAGTCTCGTCGCGGCACGTACCTGCACGACCTGTCCGAGTACGTCGACCGTGGCGACCCGCTGCCCAAAACGATCTCGGGCGCGGACCTCGACGACATGGCCGCGTACATGATGGCGACCAGCGTGCTGAAGGTCGTCGCCATCGAGCAGTTCGTCGTCGTGCCCGAGCTGGGCGTCGGCGGCACGTTCGACCGGCTGTCGTACTACGAGGGCCCCGGTCCGGACGGCAAGCCGATCAGCGGCAACTTCATCACGGACACGAAGACCGGCTCGATCAAGTACGGCCGGCTGAAGTTCGCGATGCAGCTCGCCGTGTACTCGCGCGGCAAGCTGTACGACCACACGCACTTCCCCGTGGACGCCAACGACAAGAAGGCGCTCGCGGCCTGGAAGAAGACCGAGTTCTCGGCGGAGCAGGCGGCTGCCGCTTACTCGCCGCTGCCTCCGGTCAACCGGGACTGGGGCATCGTGGTCCACTTGCCTGCGGGCGAGGGAGTGTGTAACTTGTACTGGGTCAACCTGAACATCGGGTGGGCACTGGCACAGCTCGCACTCGAAGTGCGCAAGGCCCGGTCTACGAAGGGTGCAATGCTCCCGTTCGTGAGCCAGATCACAGAGGCCGAGGTTGACAACTCGGCCCAAGTGTGAAAGTGTAGCAACGTCACCGCGAGAGAGGAGCACAACACCGCGTGAAGGTCACGATCAAGTACGGCAAGGGCCACGAGGACTCCTGGGTCGTCTTCGAGGGCTCGACCGAGGAGATCAGGTCCGACGTCATCGACTACTTCGGGATGGACCCGAATACCCTGGTCGGGCTGTCGCTCAGCTCGATCGTCGTGAACGCGACGAACATCGCGCACGGCAAGGGGCTGATCGCCACGCAGCTCGGCGGCACGGTGGTCGAGGAGACGCCGGCCGCGCCCTCGAAGCCGACCGAGGACCCGTGGGCGGCTGCGGCCAACGTCCAGTCTCGTCCTTGGCCCGACCGTGAAAGTGTCGCACAGCCTACCGCACAGGCGCAGGCGACGCAGGACGAGGGCGACGAGACGACCCGCTGGGCTCTCGCCGAGATCGAGAAGCAGGCCACGGTCGACGGTCTGAAGCGGTTCTGGGCCGAGAACCAGGGCCTCTTCTCCAACGAGAAGATCATGGCGGCCTGGAAGGCGCGCGGTAAGGCGCTGAAGGCGGCTGCCGGGTGAAGCCCCGCGACCCCCTCGTAGACCTCCTGGCCGCGATCACGATGATCGTCGTGCTCGTCGTCGGGATCTGCGTCTGGACGTCCGCACCCTGCGGCTTCTGGGCGTACTCGAAGGTCGGCGACATGCCGGCCCGCTGCATCAAGTAATCACCTGTAACTGCCCGAGTGGGCACCGAACAAAGGAGAACGAACACAGTGGCTCTCAACTTCGTCGACATCCCGGTCCAGGGCGGCGGCTGGTTCAAGCCGAAGGACAACATCAACGCGGTCGCCATCCTGCTGGAGGTCCACTCCTTCGAGCGCCAGCGCCCCACCCCCAACGGCCCGAAGGACTCCGTCCTCGCTGACGTGACCGTCTTCCAGGACCAGGCCGCGCTCGCGGCCGGCACCCCGCAGGTCACCAAGGGCCAGAGGATCGAGCAGACCATCCTCGCCCGCGACCTGGAGACCATCGTCGGCAACGCCACCATCGTCACCCTGGCCCAGACGCCCCCGAAGAAGCCCGGCGCGAACCCGGCGTGGGTGTGGCGTCCGGTCACGGACGCGGCGGTCCGCCAGGCGGTCATCGCCTACGCCGAGAAGCGGGAGAAGGAGGCGGAGGCGGCGATGGAGGCCGCCCCCGACTTCGACTGATCTGACTGTGTAACTGTCGCACCGAGGGAGAAAGGAGGTGCCTTGAGCCCGCGCCTGCGGGCGGAGAGGAGGTCTCAGTGACGAGGCCGAGCTGGGACGCCTGGGCCACGGAGCTTGCCCATACGGTGTCCACGCGAGCCGACTGTACGAGGGCCCAGGTGGGTGCCGTACTGCTCAGCCGGACACATCGTGTCCTCGCCGTTGGCTACAACGGCTTGCCGGCCGGCATCCCCGGCTGTGCGTCTGCGGGCAACTGCCCGCGAGGGAAGCTGTCGACCGAGGAGTGCGCTCGGAACAGCGACTACTCGAACTGCCCGGCCATCCACGCCGAGGCGAACGCCATCTACCACGCAGACCCGTTCGAGCTGCCCGGAGCCACGTTGTACGTGACCCGGAAGCCGTGCCCGGCCTGCACCACGCTCATCGCGGCGGCCGGCATCGGCCGCGTCGTAGTCGACGGAGAGGAGATCGCTCAGTGCTGACCCCCGGTAGGGCTCTGGCCCAGAACGCAGAAGCCGGACGGGAGCTGCCCCGCATCGAGGCGTTCGCCGACCTGTACTCGATGGGCGTGACGCCCCGGCACGGCGAGGTCGTGATGATCGCCGGCCGCTCGGGCACGCAGAAGTCGGGCTTCGCTCTGTTCTGGAGCGCGATGATGAACCTGCCGACGCTGTACTTCAGCGCTGACATGTCCGCCTTCACGGCGTCCTCGCGACTCGCGTCCATGATGACGATGGACACCACGGCGATGGTCGAGGCCGGCATGGCGGAGGGTGGCAAGTACCGCGAGGCGTACATCGAGGCCCTGGCCAGCCTGAACTTCACGTTCTCGTTCGGCTCCCCCATCACCTGGCGGGCGGTCGACGAGGAGCTGGAGGCGTACGTCGAGCTGTGGGACGCCTACCCGCAGGTCATCGTGTTCGACAACCTGATGGACTTCGAGGGCGCGGAGAGCGACTACACCGAGCAGATGGCCGTGATGCAGGGCTGCACCGAGCTGGCCCGCCACACGGGCGCGACGGTCATCATCCTCCACCACGCGAGCGACAAGAACTGGGAGGCCAGGACGAACCCCTGGGCTCCCCCGTCCCGCGACCAGGTGAAGGGCGGCCTGTCGGAGAAGCCCGAGCTGTCCCTGTCCGTCGCGCTGGACCCCACGTCGATGGCGTACAACGTCGCCTGCATCAAGCAGCGCATGGGCCCCTGTGACCCGACCGCGCAGCGGTACACGACGATGATCTGCCAGCCCGAGTACACGCGCTTCAAGCGCGCCGAGGCCCGCGAGATCATCCAGGCCGCCAAGCCGAAGCCGCAGGAGGAGTGGTCGCCCACCGCTGTGGCCTTGAGTTTGGGGTCGTAAGTGTGATACTGTCGCAGACGTCGCCGGGCGCTCGCCCGGCTTTCTTTTCCAGGAGGTGTGTAAGTTGAGCAACAGCGTGGCTGCGCGCAACCGCAGGAACAAGCGCAAGGGCGCGGACTGGGAGATCGAGTTCGCCAACGGGATGCGCAGCGAGGGCTTCGACATCGAGCGCCTGCGGCTGGCCGGCAAGGACGACGAGGGCGACCACGTGATCCGCGAGGGGGACGGTCGGTACATCGTCGTCGAGACGAAGAACGCCAAGTTCGAGCCCGGCGTGTTCATCGGGGAGGCCGAGAAGGAGCGGGTCAACTTCGCCAAGCATCGGAGCCTGGACCTGGCCGACGTCGAGGCCGTCGTGGTCGTGAAGCGCCGGGGCAAGAACTGGCGCAAGGCGTTCGTGCTCACCACGGTCGAGGACTACTTCGGATTGGAGCCGCAGTGATCGGTTCCATCGGCGCAGACATGACCCAGGACGAACTGAACGACCTGTGGGACGAGCTGGAGGCGTACTTCGCCTTCATCGAGGACCCCGACTCGGACCTGAACCTGATCCTCGCCGTTGAGGAGTGGCTGGAGGTGACGCACCTGTGAGGTTCCGCCGCATCGACGCCGACCGCAGCGGAGGTACCGACTCCAAGCCGACGCTCGAAGCGGTCATGCATCACTTCGACGTCGACTTCAACGACCAGCGCAACACGGGCATGGCCAAGTGCCCACTGCACGAGGACAACACGCCGTCCTTCTCGTACCGGCTGGACGAGGGCCTGTGGCGGTGCCACTCGTGCGGGAACGGGGGCGACAGCTTCACCCTCATCGAGAAGTACCACTCCGAACAGCTCGGGCGGGAGATCGGCTTCAAGCAGGCCAAGGACTACGCCAAGCAGCACGGCCTCGAAGAGGGCGCGGTCGCCTCGTCGTCGGGCGAGGACAGCTACACCAGCCGTTACGGGGGCGGCCACCGAGCCGCCCGGAAGAAGACCACCAGCAAGCCGGGTGGCGGCTACGTGCCGGCCTGGAAGCGGAAGTAAGGAGGAACCACACCCTTGGCCGAGCACGAGCCGCTTACGCCGCTCTCAGCGTCCCAGAAGGAGATGCTGGAGGAGGCGGTGACCAGCTACCAGCAGCACATGACCCCGGAAGCCGCCAAGTACCTGCTCGACCGAGGCATCGGCCGCGACGAGGCGATGGCCTTCCGGCTCGGCATCGTCGGCGATCCGACACCGGGGCACGAGAGGTTCCGGGGGATGCTCGCCATCCCCTACCTGGGCCGGGACGGGCAGCCGCTCACGGTGCGGTTCCGCTGCCTCGCGGAGCACGCCCACCGCGACTACTTCCACGGCAAGTACAACACGATCAAGGACGACATCCCCCGCATGTTCAACGTCGGGGCCATCCACCGCGCGGGCGAGGAGATCCACGTCACCGAGGGCGAGCTGGACGCGATCGTTCTGTCGAAGCTCGGCCTTCACGCGGTCGCCATCCCCGGCGCGAACATGTGGTTCGGCAGGCACAGGCGGATGCTCGCCGGCTTCAACCGCGTGTGGACCTGGGCCGACCCGGACGACGCGGGAGCCGAACTCACCGGCAAGATCACGCGGGCCCTGAAGTCCGCGAAGGCAGTCCGCCTCAAGGCGGACGTCACCGACACCTACCTCGAACACGGACCGGACCACGTCCTGTCCCTCTTCCAGTAAGGAGGCTGACGCAGTGGCAGACGAGACCACGACCCCCGAGCAGACCGAGACCAAGCCGAAGCGCCGAGCACCGCGCAAGCCGGCCGACCCGATCACCGCCTTCCTCGACGAGGTCCGCAAGGAGCTGGCCAACGTCGGCGACGTGAAGCTCGACGACTCCCGGCGACGCCGGCACGACAACCGCGCGGCAGCCTGGGCCACCGAGTACGCCAAGACCGGCGCGCACGACGCGCTGATCCTGTCGCTCGCCTTCGAGCTGCTGTCCTGCTTCCCGCAGGAGCGCCGGCACGCTGCCGTCCAGCTCGCCGCCGCCGCACTGAAGGTCGCGGAGGCCAGCAAGTGAGCACCGAGGGCGAGTTCATCAGCCCCGAGGAGTGGGAGGCGATCGAGGCCACGGCCGAACAGCCCGAGGTCGTCGACCACTTCTCCAACGTGAAGCGGGCCGCCTCGATCGTCGGGGACCTGCGCAAGGAGCTGCGCAAGGAGGGCTTCACCAAGGAGGAGACCTTCGAGCTGGTCCAGATGTACTGGGCCTCCGAGCTGGGGGTGTTCGACTGACGTGAGCGCCCCGCTCCCCGGTAGGCCCGGCCCGAAGCTGGAGGCCATCTACAAGGCGATGACCGAGGAGGAGCGGGAGGCGTTCCGGCCCGTTCTCCTCGGCCCCTCGCCGGCCGACTGGCTGGCCGACCTGCTCCGCACAGCCGGACACGAGGTGTCCGCTTCCACGATCCGTACGTACAGGCGCTCACTGCGCAGAGAGGGGGTGATCGGTGTCTGAGCTGACCGAGGCACTGCTTGCCAAGCCGACCGCACCGCAGATCCCCGGCCGGAAGGCCGACCCGGAGCGGGACTTCACCCGCCAGATCGAGATCAAGGGCGACGAGGCCGACGTCACCGTTCGCGGCGAGACGTTCGAGGCCAACGAGAGCGCCGCCACCGCCGTGCTCCAGGCGCAGGGCCTCGACCCGGCCGAGTGGACGGTGACCGGGCTCCGGTCGAGCGAGTGGACGATGGCGAACGGGGAGACGGGCGTGTCGACCCGTTTCACTTTCGCCCGGTGTGCAAGTGACGCGGGCCGGGAGCGGCCCCCGATCGACGAGCTGCTGGCCGCGATCGACGCCCACACCCCCGAGCCGATCCTGACCGAGACGGGCGGCGAGCACACGTTCATCGTGGCACTCGGCGACATGCAGTTCGGCAAGATCGACGGAGACGGCGTCGAGGGCACGCTGGAGCGCACGATCGCCTGCATCAACCGCGCCGCTGATCTGCTGGAGACCTACCGGCAGCGCTTCGACATCGGCCACGTGCACATCGCGTGGCTCGGTGATCATGTCGAAGGGTTCGTCTCGCAGGGCGGGGCCAACACCTGGCGCACGCAGCTCACGCTCAACGAGCAGATCCGCCTCACCAGGCGGGTGATGCTGCACGCGATGCTGACGTTCGCTCCGCGCGTCGCCCGGCTGACGATGGCGGCTGTCCCCGGCAACCACGGTGAGGCGGTCCGGATCAACGGCAAGGGCGTGACCCGGTACGACGACAGCCATGACACCGAGTCCCTGATCGCGGTGAAGGACGCGGCGGACTTGAATCCCGAGCGGTTCGGTCATGTCGAGTTCTACGTCCCGGACACGGACGAGCTGACGGTCGTCGTGGAGTGCTCGGGCACGGTCGTGGCTCACGCCCACGGCCACCAGTTCCGCCCCGGAAAGCACTTCGACTGGTGGCGGGGTCAGGCGTTCGGGCGCAGCTCCGCGATGCACCAGGCGGACGTCCTGCTCGCCGGCCACCTGCACCACGAGTTCATCGAAGCGGACGGCCCCCGGACCTTCATCCAGGTGCCGTCGATGGAGAGCGAGTCGACGTGGTTCCGGCACAGCAAGGGCTCGGAGGGAGCCCCCGGACTGATCGTCGCCGTAACCCGAGAGGGCCGCGTGCCCGTCAAGGAGGTAGTGAGTAAGTGAGCGTCGACATCATCGACCTGGAGGTGGCCGACTACGAGACCGCAGAGCAGGCTCTCACTGACTGGTCCATCCTGAACGAGCCGCAGGTGGCCGACATCGCGGAGGCCATCTCGTGGCGCTTCGCGGAGGACTACCCGAACCTGTTCACGCAGGAGGACGCGCACCAGGAGGTGCGGCTGATCCTCGCCGAGCGGGCGGTGACGGCCCGGCAGGTGCTCGCCGATGGGACGGGCCTGCTGTACCGCTGGCTGACGCAGAGGATGCGGGACAAGTTCCTCACCTCAGAGAGGCGGCTGTCCAACGCGGTGTCGATCGACGAGCTGGACGGCGTCGAGCTGGGCCGGCCAGGCGTGCGCACCGAGTTCCCCGCCTACGACCTGGACGCGGACGAGGAGCAGGACGAGGAGCCGAAGCCGGCCCCGGTCGCCTGGGAGCGCCAGCCGAAGACGAAGGTCCCGGCCCTCTACGACCGCCGCCTGGTCGAAGCGATGCTCCCGTACGTCTTCGACGACTCGATCGTCTGGGGCATGAAGGTCGACACCGCCCCCGACCCGGACATGCCGCGAGGCTCGAAGGACCCGAGCAAGGGCTGGAACAGCTTCGCCCACCTGGTGGACGTGCGTCGGGCCTGGGCCCTGGCTGGCCTGTCCGACGACCAGCGCCGCGCGGTGTTCCTCCACTACGCGCTGGACTACACGGAAGAGGAGGCGGCAACCCAGCTCGGTGCCCCGCGCTCGACGGTCGAGTACCGGATCGAGCGGGGTGTGGGCCTGCTGGCCGCCTGGCTGAACGGCTCGACCTACGTCGACGGATACGACCAGCTCGAAGACGAGCAGTAACACCCGCCTCGGTGTGCAAGTGACGCAGGCGGCAGTCCTTCGAGGCTGCCGCCTTGAGGCAGTGAGAGACCCATCTACCCAAGGAGGATTCACCCAGTGAGCAGCATTCCCTTCGGACCCACCGGCCAGCTTGTGTACGAGCGGACCTACTCCCGCACCCTCGCTGACGGCTCGAAGGAGACCTGGCCGGACACCGTCCGCCGCGTCGTCCGAGGCAACCTCGCGCTCGTCCACGGCAACGACATGGACGCCTGGTCCGACGAGGTGAAGGCCGAGTACGACGAGCTGGTCCGCTTCATGGACGTGTTCGCCATCATCCCGGCCGGCCGGCACCTGTGGGCGACCGGCGTGAAGGGCCGGCAGTACCTCTTCAACTGCCACGTCGCCCCGTGGGGCGAGAAGCTGTCCCGCCACTTCGAGTTCACCTTCATGCGCCTGATGGAAGGCGGCGGGGTCGGTGGCAACTACAGCTCCAGCTACCTCCGCGAGTACGGCGCTCCGCGCCGCGAGCTGGAAGTGCACGTCGTGTGCGACCCGATGCACCAGGACTACGCGGAGATGCGCAAGGCCGGCCTGCTGTCCGACGAGTACGACTCGGACTGGGCCGGGGCCTTCGAGGTCGAGGACTCCCGCGAGGGCTGGGCCGCCGCGCTGGTCGACCTGATCGACACCTTCATGACCGACGAGCCCGTGAAGCACAACAAGCGCGTCTACGACGTGTCCCGCGTGCGCTGCAAGGGCTCGCGGCTGAAGACCTTCGGCGGCACGGCAAGCGGTCCGGGACCCTTCGCCCGGATGCTCCAGGAGGTCGCCGAGGTTCTGAATCGCGCAGTCGGTGAGCGGCACGTCGAGGTCGACGACGACTTCGGCTTCGGCTACGAGCACCTGACCCCCGTCGAAGCGATGGAGATCGACCACGCCATCGCCGAGTGCGTCGTCTCGGGCGGCGTCCGGCGCTCCGCCCGCATGGCGATCTGCCGCTGGGACGACCCGTTCATCCACGACTTCCTCACGGCCAAGCTGGACGGCTCGAAGCACTGGACGACGAACATCTCGGTCGAGATCGACGACGACTTCATCAAGGCGCTCACCGACCAGAGCGACCGCCAGGCGCACGTCGAGGCGACCGCCGTGCACGAGGCCGTGGTGCAGGGGATGCTCACCAACGGCGAGCCCGGCTACTGGAACAGCTCCTACAGCAACGAGGGCGAGGTCAACCCGGTCATCGCGACCAACCCGTGCGGCGAGATCGCGCTTCCGGAGACGGGCGCGTGCGTGCTCGGCCACGTGAACCTCGACTACTTCGCGCCGAAGGAGAAGGACGGCCCGAACGACTTCGAGGGCCTGCGCCGGGCGCACAGGCTGATGGCGCGGTTCCTGATCCGGGCCACCTACGGCGACATGACGGACGACCAGCAGCGGGAGGTGATGCACACCGAGCGGCGCATCGGCGTCGGCCACCTGGGCGTGCAGGGCTTCCTCGCCAAGCACGGCACCCGCTACTCGTCCGCCCCGTACGACCCCGAGTTCCGTGACCTGCTGGCCTTCCTCAAGGCCGTGGTCCGGGACGAGGCCCGCAAGTACGCCTTCCAGCTCCGCATCCCGGAGCCCGTGAAGGTGACGACCGTGGCCCCGACCGGCTCGATCGCGAAGCTCCCCGGAGTGAGCGAGGGCATCCACCCGATCTACGCCCGGCACTTCCTGCGTCGCGTGCGGTTCTCGATGACCGACCCGGCCCAGGCGGCGACGGTGCAGGAGGCGGTGAACGCCGGCCACCTGGTCGAGCAGTGCATCTACGACCAGTCCGGCAACACGATGGTCGTCGCCTACCCGACGAAGGACAAGCTGGTCGCCGAGGTCGAGGCGATGGGCTACGACCCGGCCATCGTGGAGTCGGCCGACGAGATCCCGCTGGACTCGATGCTCGCCTTCCAGGCGATGTACCAGGAGGAGTACGCCGACAACGCCGTCTCGTACACGGCCAACGTCCCGGAGGGCCGGTACACGGTCGAGGAGGCCGCCGACATCATCGCCGCCTTCCTGCCCGACCTGAAGGGCACCACGATCATGGTCGACGGGACCCGCGAGCAGGCTCCGTACGAGCGCCTGACCGCTGAGCAGTTCGCCGAGTACGAGGTGACGTCCGTCGAGGACTCCACTGACGAGGACTGCGCGACCGGAGCCTGCCCGGTCCGCTGACCCTCCCCTGAGAAGCCCCCTACGCCTCGCGCGTGGGGGGCTTTTCTGCGTCTCGGGCGTAGGTGCCCATGCCGGGCTCGGCCCAGAGCGTTCCGTCCTCGATCAGGGCGACGAGAGCCTTGCGCATGGTGCTGGTGGACACGTCGAACTCGGCGGCGAGCTGCACGGTGCTCGGGATGGCCTCACCGGGAGCGTACGTGCCGTCGCCGACCCGCTTGCGGATGATCTCTGCCACCTGACGCCACACGGAGCGCCTGCGGTCCAGCTCGATGGTCATGGTCGGACGGTACGAGAGCGCACCATGCCCCGCGACCGGGGAATTGCGCGCTACGGGTCGCTACGGTGCACCTTGGTGCGCTACGGTTGTCGCATGGAGCAAACGTGTGACTACTGTCTGGAAAAAAAGAAGGACGTGCAGGTCGTGAGCTACGCCGAGCGGAACTCGGGGCCGCCGGCCGTCGTTCGGGCGTGCCAGATGTGCATGAACATCAACGGACTGGTGCCGTGGCTGGGCGAGAGCGTCTGAGCGTCTGGTATCCGGGGACGGGGCACGCCGACTGGGCCCCGGAGTGCCAGTACGACGTTCACGACGCCTGTTCAGGCAACGCAGACCTCACCGTGCATGGCGTGCGGTACGACACCAGGCGATGCGCTTGCTCCTGCCACCCGCGCGGCGTCCGTCGAGTCGAGTGGACGAAGCGCGCGGTCTGAGACGGGCCCCCAGCTCTCCTCTCCCCCCGTGGGGAGGCTGGGGGCCTCCCTTTTTGCCTGCGTAGC
>DASRWD010000009.1:0-17067 GCA_035654755.1 Trueperaceae bacterium | reverse complement strand
CCACGACGTCCTGATCTCTCTCGGCGTCCTCGCGCTACTCCAGATCGAGTTCAGCATCCCGGTGCTCGCCGCCCTGCTGTTCGTGGTCGGCTACTCGCTCAACGACTCGATCATCGTGGCAGACCGCATCCGCGAGAACCTGCGGACCGAGCGCCAGCTCGGGCTGCGGGAGATCGTCGACCTCTCTGTGAACCAGACGTTGACCCGCACGATCGCCACGGGCGCTACTACCCTTCTGCCCGTCCTGGCGCTGCTCTTCCTCGGTGGTTCCGTTCTCCAGGGGTTCAGCATCGTGCTGCTCGTCGGCATCGTCGTCGGCACCTTCTCCAGCATCTTCATCATGACGCCGCTGGTCGTGTGGCTGAAGCAGGACCGGCGCTCCCGGGTGCGTAGCACACGGCGCGCGCACGCCTAGCGTCCCAGCGCCACGGATCCATCACCTTCGGGCCGGCGGCGACGTCGGCCCGGCTTCATTCGGTACGCGGGGATCAAGCGGTCGCGGCCGCACGTACTTGCCCAAGCGACTACCTTTCCAGGATCTCAGTCGCTGGGCTCTAGCACGTCTGCCACTACGTCCAACCGGAACTGCCGCAGCAACCTCCCCGCGTACGACACCGTCGCGCGCCACTCGCCTGACACCATCGCCACGTCCGCCGGCAACGCGAACTCTATGGTCGTGCCTACCGCGTCGCTGGTGACCCAGGCGGAGTCCGACGCCTCCTCGACGTTGCTGGGTCCGAACCACTGGACGTTCAACCAGCCACCACCTGCCGGACCGACGAGCTCGGCGAGGACAAGCGTCAGGATCGGTCTGCCGTCTACTAGCTCAAGTGCGGAGCTCGAGTCGAGGCGCGTGTGCCGGGGCTGCGTCGGCGACTCCGGGACCGGGGGCAGGTATAGGGGTTTGCACGCTGCCACCAGGAGGCCGAGCAGGGCCGCGACAATCAGAGGTGTCGGTACTCGCCGCTCCATGGCTAGCGGCCACCGATCAGCAACAGCGCCGCGACCATCGCTACAGGTGCGGTGTCGGCTCGCAGCACACGGGGTCCCAGGCGCACACCCAACGCGCCCGCCTCTACCAAGCCGTGGACCTCGGCCTCGGTCAGCCCGCCCTCGGGGCCGGTAAGGAACGTGACCTCAGGGCTGTCGAGCAGGTCGTCAAGGTGTTCGGCCAAGCCGACGGACGAGGCGGGGTCGCCGACAATTACCGTTCCAGACAGCTCCAGGCCGGTCAACTCCACGGGTTCCTCGACCGTGGGCACGACTGACCTGCCGCTCTGGCGCGCCGCCTCCTGCGCCACCCGACGTAACCGCGACAGCTTGGCAGCAGAGAGCTCGCGAGCCTCACAGTTCGTGCTCACGAACGTGACGAAGCGCTTGACGCCCAGCTCGGTCGCGGGCCTGACCACGTCGACGAGCTTGTCTCCCTTCAGGAGGGCGACGGCAATGGTCACGCGTTGCTCGGGCTCGGCGCTGGACACCTGCGCCTCGCCCAAGCTCAGGGTGACGCCGTCCTTGTCTGCCGCGACGACCTGGCCCCTGGCGTACGAGCCGCGTCCGTCGAACGCCTCGACGACCGAACCGACCTTCACCCTGAGCACGTCCCGGAGATGGTGAGCCTCTGGCCCCGTGACCAGCGTGACCTCGTCGAGGTCGTCGACCAACACCCTGTCGATGCGCTCGACTCGCGCGCCCGTCGTGGACCAAGCCCGCTGCACGTCGGCTACCCCGGCGACGCGCCTGCCCGTGCCCGGCTTGCGTCTCATGCCCGCACCTGCGCCTCGATGAGCGCCCACTCGCCGCGCTCGAGCCTGTTCGTCACCCGGAGGCCGGCCGCGGACAGCGCATCCTCTACGGACGGCGCCAGGCGGCCGAGTATGCCGGTGAGGACCGCCTCACCGTCGGGCAAGAGCCGGGCGGCGTAGACAGGGGCCAGCGCGACGTGGAGTTCGGCGTACAGGTTGGCGACCAACAGGTCGAACCGCCCCGGTAACCCCCTCGCCGGCGCGAAGGTGCCAGCGTCACCGAGGCCGTCGCTCGCGACCGGGTTGACGACCATCTCGGAGCTCTCACGTGAGGGCAAGGTCCCGACGGCGAACCGGGCCCTGGACCTGTTCCGCCGGGCGTTCTGTCTGGCGACGGTCACCGTGGCCTGGTCGACGTCGATGCCGTAAGCCGCCTCTGCCCCCAGTACGTCTGCAGCGATCGCGAGGAGGCCAGAGCCGGAACCCACGTCCAGCACGCTCTTGCCGTTGAGGTCACGCCCTGCCAGCGCCTCGAGCGCCATGGCGGTCGTCTCGTGGTGCCCGGTACCGAACGCTGAACCCGGGTCCAGCCACACGACGGCGTCACCGTCCCCGAGGCTCACCCGCGCGTGGCCAGGAGCCACGACCAGCCTCCCTGCGCGGACGGGTTCAAGACCGGCGCGGTACTCGGCGAGGTAGTCATGGTCGGGTAGGTCGTCCCAGGTGCCCAATATCCCCGTCTCGACCTGCTCCTCGAAGTAGGCGATCAGCTCGGTGTCGCCGGAGTCGGTCGTCACCTCCTGGACACCGCGGCACCCCAACTCCCACAGGCGCGCGACCTCCGGTGACTCGCCCGTGAGGCCGCCGACGCGGAAGACCTTCACTCGCTGGGCGGCGTGGCTCGCGTGCGGCGCCCTGGCGCCTCGTGCGAGACGACCTGGGCGTCGTGGTTCACGATCTCGAAGCCCAAGCGCTCGCCCTCACGCAGGTAGAACTCGATGTCGGAGGTGCGGGTTCGGCCGCCGAGGCTGCGACGGTCGTACTCCTTGGTGGCAGCGATGATCATCGTCTCGGCCAGGCACGCCGGCACGTGGCCGTCGCCGAACCGCAGGTCGATCTGCGAGCGGATGGTGCCGGGAGGACGGACGACGCCGCCCGGGACGATCTCGACGCCGGGCACGCCGCGGACGCTGGGGTGCACGTCCGCCGGCCGGCCGAGGTCGTAGACCCAGGCACCGGGGCGGATATGTTGCGGGTACAGAACGTACCCGGGGTCCGAGGTTGCCGTGAACACGAGGTCTGCGGACGCCACCTCCTGCACGTCCGTCGTTGGCACGAACTCCGTGTTGCCGAACTTGGCCCTGAGCGTCGAGGCGCTCCGCTTGAGGCGCTGCTTGTCTCGGCCGACGAGTATGACCCTGCCGACCTCGGGCGCGATCATCCGAGCCACGCCGAACGCAACGACGCCGTTGGCACCCACGACGGCCGCGGTCGTGCGCTTGAGGTCCACGCCCTGCTCACCGAAACGCTTCAAGAGGCCCGGGACGGCGGCCCTGACCGTGGCGGCCGTATACGCGCCCCCGTTGGTGACGACGACGTCCGGCACAGCGTCCTGCACGGCCTGACCCTTGTTGCCGACCGTGGACCAGAACGCGCCGAGGCCGACGACTTCTGCGCCCAGTTCGTGCGCGAACCTCGCGCCCTGCACTGCCAACCTCTCCGCGTCCTCCGGATGGCTACGGAACTGGTCGGGCAGGAGCGGCGTGCCGATGAGCAGAACGCGGAGCGGCCGGCCGTCCCTGGTGACGACCCCCTCGATGACGCCCGTGAGCTGAGGGCGTACTTGCAGGAAGAGCCTCTTCACCCACTCGACGGGCAAGAGGCCGGGCTTCACGGTGCGCTCCAGAACGTGCTTGAACCACCGCAGACTGGCCGGCTGCCATACGTCCTCAAGGCTCATCGGGTGGATCATGAACGCGGCCATCACAGTGCCGTCCATGCCGCGTACGGGCATGGGATCGCCCAACCGCGGCTCGGTGCCGTCGCTTATCCGCGAGAGAGCCGACTTGTGCCGCCAGAAGATCGTGAGCGCCAGGAGGGCGAGCGCGAAAGACGCTTCCCACGTGACGGCGTGAAGTGTGGCCGCAATGGCCCCCAGCGCGGCCAGGGCCAGGCCGGCCCACACGGTGGCGCGAGCGACGTAGCCGTCGGCTGCGACGAGTCCGGCCCACAGCGCGATGGGCACGGCCAGCAACCACAACGGCACGATCCCGAAGGCATATAGACCGGCCAGTCCACCCATCAGCACGCCGTTGCCGCGCCCTCGGGGGGCGACGGCGATCCCGGGAAGCGGAAGCGGGTAGAGATGTCCGACCAGCACGCCCAGCAGCCCGGCGGCTACCAAGAGGGCTAGGTCTCCCGGCTGGCTGGCGGTGGTGGCAAATAGGCCGCCGGCCGCGAACGGTGGAGGAGCGGACGGTACTCCGGTCAGGAGCCAGGAGACGACCGTCCAACTGCTCGCGACGCCGGCGACGACCGCCGCCAACCCCTTCAGCAGGTCCAGCCCGAAGGCGCCGAGTGCCACGCCGCCGCCGACCAGGCGCGCGACGTTCTCGACCCCCAGCAAGTGAGGGTTGACGGAGCTGGGCTTCCAGCCGGACACGCGCTCGACGAGCCGCGCGCCCAGGGGCAGCGAGCCCACCAGGAACGCCGTCAGGAACGCGATGCCCGCGCCTAGGAACCACTCCATGGACCGCCATTCTACGTTCCCGGCCCGGTGTTAGCATGCCGAACGTGGACAGCCGGACGCCCCCGCACAGCCTGGAAGCCGAGATGAGCGTTCTGGGCAGCATCATGCTGGACAACGAGGTCTACGCGGGCCTCGAGGGCGTGCTCACTCCGGAGCACTTCTACAAGGAGTCCCACCGCAAGATCTTCCGGGCGATGGAGCGCCTCCACCGCCAAGGCGACCCCGTCGATCTCGTAACGCTGACCGAGGAGCTGCGGTCCTCCGGTGAGCTCGAGAGCGTCGGCAGCATCAACTACCTGATCGGCCTCGCCGACGAGGTGCCGACCGCGGCCTTCGCGGACAGCTACGTGCGCATCGTCATAGAGAAGGCCACGCTGCGTGACCTCATCTCCGCCAGCGGCCGCATCATGCAGCAGGCGTACGACCAGTCCCTCGCCATCGAGGACGTGCTGGACCTCGCCGAGAAGGGCATCTTCGACCTCACGACGAAGAAGCGGCGCGTGGCCTTCGAGACCATGCACAAGCTGGTCGGCGAGACGTTCGACGAGATCAACGAGCGCTTCACCAACCCCAACCCGGTCTCCGGCATCGAGACCGGATTCCGCGAGCTCGACCAGCTGACGGCGGGGCTACACAGGTCAACTCTCAACGTGATCGCCGCGAGGCCCTCGATGGGCAAGACGGCGTTCGGCCTCAACATCGCCCTCCACGCCGCGCTCAAGGCCGACAAGGACGGCAACAGGTCCTCCGTCGGCATCTTCTCGCTGGAGATGTCCGCGGTCCAGCTCGTCATGCGCATGCTCTGCTCCGAGGCGCGCGTCGACATGTCGCGCGTCCGCAGCGGCCAACTGACGGAGCGCGACTTCCAGCGCCTGGCGGACACCGCCGGCCGGCTGTCCGAGGCCAGCGTCTACATAGACGACAACGCGGACATGTCGGTCATGGAGCTGCGTTCCCGAGCTCGTCGGCTCAAGAACGAGCACGGCCTGGACCTGCTCGTCATCGACTACCTGCAGCTCATGTCGGCGGGTACCTCGTCCCGCAGTCATGGCGAGAACAGGCAGCAGGAGATCTCCGCCATCTCGCGCGGCCTCAAGGCGCTGGCGCGCGAGCTGGACATACCGGTGCTCGTACTGTCGCAGCTCTCGCGTGCTGTCGAGAGCCGGCCAAACAAGCGGCCCATGCTGTCTGACCTTCGTGAGTGCGTCACCGGAGACACCCTCGTCGACCTGGCCGACGGCAGGCGCGTCCCCATCGCGGACCTGGTCGGGCAGGAGCCCGAAGTCCTGTCGATGGATGCGAACGGCAAGGTCATCACCGCGAAGAGCGACAAGGTATGGCGCGTGGGGCCTCGAGAGGTGTTCGAGGTCAAACTGGCCAGCGGCAGGGTTCGCCGCACCACAGCGCGACATCGGTGGTACGCGTTCGACGGTTGGCAACGCCTGGAGGACCTGAAGGTCGGGGACCGTGTGGGCATAGCGCGAGAGATTCGTTCCCCCGCGTCCGAGTTGGAACGGGACCCGGCGAGAGTCGCCCTTCTAGGCCAGGTGGTAGTTGACGGCTCCTACGTCAGGGGTCAGCCCATGCGCTATACGACCGCGAGCGAGGAGAACGCCCAAGCGGTGATGCGTACGCGAGGCATGTCGCGAAGGCAGCTCGCCGCCGCGCGGGGAGCCTCGTACGGAGGAACGGCGCACTTCTCGTTCGCACCCTCCACTGCGACCATCGCTTCTTACGCGAGCGTCCTCAAGGATCCGGAGTTGCTCCGGATGTCTCAGACGGACCTGTTCTGGGACGAGATCGTCTCCATCACCCCCGCAGGCGTACAAGACGTCTACGACCTCACCGTCCCGGGTCCCGCCTCGTGGCTAGCAGCCGGTGTCGTCATGCACAACTCGGGAGCCATCGAACAGGACGCAGACCTGGTCATGTTCATCTACAGGGACGAGTACTACGACCCTCACAGCGAGAAGCACGGCATCGCCGAGATCATCATCGGCAAGCAGCGCAACGGCCCCACGGGCCAGCTAGAGGTTCAGTTCCATAACTCGCACGTCCGCTTCAACGACCTGCACCGCTCGCACTCCTGATCGATCCGGTATCGGTCTCCCTCGCAGTCGGTAGATAGACAAGGTCGTCTATCCGTTCCCCCGACTCATGAGCGGCGCTCTCATCCACGCGCCGGACGGCGCCTCCCCTAGACCGCCAGAAGGCCGATGGGCTTGGTATTTTTCACGCTGGAACATGAGGACTGCGTGATAGAGTCGCCAGGATTTTCGAGGAGGAGACGTCTATGTCCTCAACGCGCGAGCGCTTGTCGCGCTGGCTGAGTCCCAAGATCGAGGCCGTCGGCCTCGAGGTAGGGACGAGCGCACTCAAGGTGGTGGAGCTGCGTCCCGGCACTCCGCCCGCCTTGAGCTCGCTGGCCTTGCGGCCAATGCCGCCCGGCCTCATCCAGGACGACCAGGTGACGGACGCACAGGGCTTGGCCGAGGAGATCAAAGCCCTGTTCCATGACGCCGGCATCAGCCGGCGCTTCACCGTTACGGCTGTGAGCAACCGGCAGGCGATCACGAGGAACATACACGTCCCTCGTATGACCGTCCAAGAGCTTGACGAGGCCATCAAGTGGGAGGCGGAGCGCTACATCCCGTTCCCCATAGATGAGGTCATGCTCGACTACTTCGTCCTCGACAACCCTGAGGACGTCGAAGAGGGCGGTCAACTGGAGGTAGTGATCGCGGCGGCCCGCCTCGACGAGGTGACGCAGCAGGTGGAGTACCTGAAGCAGGCGGGGCTGGAGCCGTACGTCATCGACGTCAAGCCCTTCTCTCTCCTCCGCTCGCTGAAGGGCTCGCTCCTCGGCGAGCACCTCACCCGCACGACCCTGGCCGGCGACCTCTATACAGAGGCCAACGAGATCGGCGTGGTCCTCGAGATCGCGGCCAGCACCTCGACGGTCACGCTCGTCCGCGGTCAGCGGGTCCTGATGAACCGCAACATAAACGTCAGCGGCGACGACTTCACTGCGGCCATCCAGCGCGCCTTCGGCCTCGACTTCGACAGCGCCGAAGAGGTGAAGATCGAGTACGGCACGGCCACCATCCCCACGGAAGACGAGGAGGACCTCCTCAACTTCGACGCCAAGCGCGAGCAGTTCTCGCCCGGCCGCGTCTACGAATCGCTCAGGCCCGTGCTCGTCGAGCTGACGACCGAGATCCGCCGCTCCCTCGAGTTCTTCCGCGTGCAGAGCGGCGACGCCAACATCAGCCGCATGCTGGTGACCGGCGGTGGCGCCAAGCTGCGCGGCCTGCCGGAAGCCATCGGCGACGCCCTCGGCTTCCGTGTGGAGCTCGGTGACCCGTGGCTGACCATCAACGTCGACGAGAACCGCTTCGACACCCAGTACCTGAAGAGGGTGGCATCGGAGTTCGCGGTGCCGCTGGGTCTGGCCCTGAGGGGGGTGGCTGGCATTGATTAACATCAACCTCCTCCCGAAGAACCTGCGCCGCGTACGCGAGCCGGGTTACTGGCGCCTGCTCATCGTCCTGTTCCCTCTCCTGGTGCTCGGCGCCGCTGCACTGCTGCAGTACTTCGCCAGCACCACCGAGGCGAACCTGCAGCGCGAGAAGCTAGCCCGCGAGGACCAGCTGGCGCTACTGCAGCCGTTCCTGCGCGAGCAACGCGACCTCCTCGCCCGTCAGCAGCAGCTGAATGAGCTGATCGCCGTGGCGCGGTCGGTGCGCGAGAACCGCATCGTCTGGACGGGCGAGATCTCGGGGCTCCTCGAGACCCTGCCCGCTCAAGGATCGGCGGGCCGCCCGAACATCGACTTCCGTCAGCTCAGCATGTCCAGCGTCGTCCCGGCACGCGCCGACCCCAGCCGTTACGAGGGTCGCCCCATAGTCGCGGAGATGAACATTAGCGGCACGGTGGTCTCGACCGAGGTGCTGGCTCAGTTCATACGCGCCCTCGAGGCCTCCTCCGACTACGGCGTCAGCTTCCAGAGCGCGCAGCGCCAGTCCGACAACGATCTTTACGACTACTCCATGACGGTGGGCGCCGTGGCGGAGGAACAGTGATGTTCCGGAACTTCAGCTTCAGCAAGCTCCGTCAACGCGACATGGCGATCATCGCCATAGTCCTCTCCCTCGTGGCCGGCGCCCTCTGGTACTTCTACATGTACCGGCCGACGCAGGACCGCATAACTCAGCTAGAGGCCGACATAACGATGCTCGACCTGGAGATCAGGCGCGGCGAGGACGCGAGGCGCAACCTTCCGGACCTCAGGCTCGCCGTCGCCCAGCTCGAAGAGGACCGGAGGGTCTTCCTCTCCGAGCTTCCGCGCGAGAGCGATATCTCGGGCCTCATCGACCAGCTCAGGACATCGGCCTCGAACAGCGACGTCCTCGTGGAGCGGCTCAGCCAGGGCTCCGCGAGCGAGCAGATACAAGACGTCAGGCCCATCGGATTCAGCGTCGCGACCCAGGGCACCTACGGGGACACGATGTCCTTCCTTAGCAGCCTCGAGGGACTGCAGCGCTTCACCAAGATCAGCAACGTCTCGCTGTCGCTAGAGGACAACTCGTCGGTCGATCCCATGTTGAACACCTCCTACGACTTCACCGTCTACGTCTACACGGGCGATGACCCAGGGGAGCTGGAGTAGATGCAACTGTCTAGGACGGCCCGCTTCCTCATCGCCGCCCTGCTGCTGGCCGCTGCGGCGTTCGTCTGGGTGAACTTCTTCAACCAGAACGATCTTGAGGGCGCCCCTACCCTCGCCGGTTCTCAGCAGCCGGGAGGAGCCATCAACGTCGGTGGCACACCGAACGGTCAGGCAGGCGTGACCACGCCGGACGCCGCAGGCGCTGTGGCGAACCCGGCTGACGCTGGTTCAACGCCCGCCACGGTCGACGGCCAGCCCGCCGCCGTCGACGGTCAGCCGACATCCGCGGCCTCCGACCCCGCCGGAGCGACGCCGAGCGGTCAGGCGACGACTCCCGCTTCCGAAGCCGGGGCACCGCCCGTCGTGGTGGCAAGCGGCGACCAGGTCGTCACCAGAGACCTCGTCGTGGAGCAGCTACCCTTCCTCGTCCTCGGGCCCCCGACGTCCGCGGACGGCGACGCCGCCGGAGCCGCCGCCGAGGGCGCCTCGCGCCCACAAGCGTCGCAGCGGGCCTCGATCAACCCGTTCTCGCCCGTCGTCGTCCAGGCGCCGCCTTCCGCGCCTCAGCAGGTGGTCGCCCAGAGCGAACAGCCGCCTGCCAGCCCGCAGATCGTAGAGGTCCAGGCCGACGGCCAGCCGCCAGCCTCCTCCTCGGCAGCCGGGCAGACGCCCACCGTGCAGGCACAGGCTGAACCGGTCCGGGCCCCGGCGCCCCGGACCGTGGCTCCGGCCGGTGTGGTCGCTTCCAACCTGCCGAGGGCCCTGCCGTCCGGCACGCTCCCCGCCACTCCTCAGATCCTGCGCGACTCTCGCAGCCAGCCCGTCGTGGTCGAGCCGGTAGCACCCGCTCTCGGCGACCTCGCCGCGCTCCGCGAGCCCACGCCGGAGGCAGCCGACGTCACACCCGTAGACACCTCGATCGCTACTGCTTCGGCAGCCACGGTCCCCGACCCGCTCGGCCCCGGACGCCCGCTCTCGCAGCCGGTCCAGGCCGAGACGCCATCCAACACGCTGCCGCTCGCGGTCGGCGCAGACCCACTCAGCCGTTACCTGAGGGACAACGACGTCCGGTTCACCGGCACGGTCCTCGGTCCCTTGAGCGTCGGCATCTTCCGAGCCAGCCAGTACTCGGCCCCGGTGATCCTCACCCTCGGCCAGAAGCTGCCGGAAACGGACATCATCCTCTCTGACCTGCGGGGGTACGAGGCCCGCTTCACGCAGGGTGACAGAACCCAGACACTCTCCTTGGACCTCAGGCGGTGATCATGAAGCGAATCGGTATCGTCCTAACGTTCCTCGCCCTGCTCGGGGCCGTGTACGCACAGGGTCAGCTGGCTCCCCTGCCAGACGACCCTCGGTACGACCAGCCCGTGGAGTTCGTGACGGGTGCATCGGGCGAGTCGCTCCCCGCCATGATCCAGGGCCTGGCGCGGTCGATAAACCTCACCGCAATCACCGACGACGTTCCCGACGAGACGATCGTCTACGACATCGGTGACCCCAAGCCGTTCCGTCAGGTGTGGGACGTCGTGCTCACGCTGAACAACCTCGACTACGTGCTGCTCGAGAACGACCTGGTGGTCGTGGGCACGCCGGCGACAGTCGCCAGGCTGCGCTCGGGCGAGGCACCTGAAGCCACCGAGGCTCAGGCCGAGCCCACAGAACAGCGCTTCTACCGCGTGAACAACGATCCGGGTCAGGTCGTCCAGATCCTCACCCGCGCCGTGCCGGACGCGCAGGTCGAGGCCCTCCCAGGCACCAACAGCATCGTCGTCGTAGCCACTGCCTCACAGCACGACCGCGTCGCCGCTGCTCTCGAACAGTTCGACCAGGCAGCCGAGCAGGTGGTACTCGAACAGCGCACCTACTTCCTCTCGAACGCGGACGCCGCGCAGCTCGCCAACGTCCTGCAGCAGACGGGCATCCTGACCAGCGGCGGCGAAGAGGGCCAGGCTAGCCGCCTCGACGACTTCTCCGTCGTCGCGGAGCCCCGCACGAACAGCCTGATCGTCACCGGTCCGGTCGGAGTGCAGGCGCGCCTCGCCCAGCTCATCCCGCAGCTCGACCAGCCGCAGCGTCAGGTCAACATCCAGGTGCGCATGCAGGAGGTCAGCCGGTCGTTCACCCAGGACTTCGGCCTCGACTTCAGCGGTGCGTTCGGTCAGATGCAGGCCAGCCTGCTGGACACCGGCCTCTCCTTCATCTTCGACATGACCTCGGCCGTGTCCAGCTTCAACATCATGGCGGTCCTCGACGCCCTCGAGTCCCAGGGGCTCTCGCGCCGCGTGGACGACGCGAACCTCACGCTGCTCGACAAGCAGGAGGGCGTGCTCATCTCCGGCGGCAACGCCCGCATCCTCCTGCCCAACGCCGCTGGCGAAGCGGTGCTCGAAGAGGTCGAGTACGGCGTCCAGCTCACCCTGACCCCGCTGATCGGCGCGGACGGCCGCATCACGATCACCGTGAACGCGGAGGTCTCCGACCTCCTGCCGCCCCCGACCCCGGACGTCGTGTTGCACACGTCGACCCGGCGGGTGTCCACGACCGTCACGCTGGTCCCCGGCCAGACCGTGCTCCTCGGCGGCCTGATGCAGGACGAGATCGTGATCTCGAAGCGTCGCCTCCCGATCGTCGGGTCGATCCCGATCATCGGCGAGCTCTTCGGGTCCACCGAGACCGAGGAGACGTCGGGCGAGCTGCTCCTGATCATCACGGCGGACATCATCGAGTAGCAGTGCACCGCGCCCCAGGCGCCAGCGAGCTAAGAAGCCGCCTTCGACCCCGCCGCGAGCACTCGTGGCGGGGTTCTCGTTGATCCTCGCTGATGGCCGTGACGCCGTGTGGGACGGGACTTATCGTCGTGCTACGCTCCTAGGATGTTGAGGTTCCTATCCGCCGGCGGGTCCCACGGCCCCTCCCTGACGGTGGTCGTCGACGGCGTTCCGGCCGGCCTGGAGTTGTTCGCCACGCTCAAGCGTCCACCTCCCACGGTCGACGTCGTCGCCCACGATCCGGCGGACGCAACCCGAGGACGGTCGGAAGTGACTGCCGTACCGGCGGCCTACTGATGAGGGGCCGTGTCAGCCACGTGGGGGCGGGCCCGTGACGGCGGACGCGCCCAGGCGCCACCTCACGGCAGAACGCGTTGTCACGTGGCTTGCGATGGCCGGCTTCATGGGCACGGGCAAGAGCCGGATCGGCTGGGAGCTCTCGCGCCGGTTGCAGCTGACCTTCGTAGACACCGACCGGGTCATCGAGAGGGTCGGCTGCATGCGCATCACCGACATCTTCGAGCTCTACGGCGAGCAGGTCTTCCGCGACTACGAGACCGAGATCGTGCGGCGCTGCGTGCGCCTGGACGAGGTCGTCGTCTCGACCGGCGGCGGCACAGTCGTCAGGGAGGAGAACCGTCGCCTGCTCAAGTCGCGTGGACCCGTCATCGTGCTTACCGCCAGCCCCGAGACCGTCTTCCGCCGCACCCGCCGCCACAAGCGGCCCATGCTCGAGTTGGGCGACCCGCTGCAGCGCATCCGCGAGCTGATGGCGGCCCGCCAGCCGGCGTACGACGACGTGGCCTCCTTCAAGGTGTCCACGGATGGCCGCGAGTCGGTCGATGTCGTCGAGGAGATCGTAGAGCGCCTACAGGACTGGAGCGCCGAGACCGTTCAGGGCGCTCAAGCATGACCCTGGCGGCCGCAAGGACGCTGCGGGTAGCGGTATCGCCCGCCTACGACGTCGATGTCTCCCCCGGCCTGCTGGATGACGCGGGAAGGTTCATCTCCGAGAAGAACGTGGCGCTGATCGCCGACTCAACCGTGCGGCACCTATACGGCCACGAGCTGACGGACGTGCTGGTCGGGGCCGGTAAGACCGTCAAGGTCGTGACGTTCACGCCGGGCGAGGGGAGCAAGAACCTGCCCACCTACGGGCGCGTGATCGGGGACCTGGCGTCGGCGGGGCTGGGACGGGACGCTGCCGTCGTGGCGCTGGGCGGAGGTGTGACAGGCGACCTCGCCGGCTTCGTCGCGGCCACCTACCTCAGGGGCATCGCCTACTACCAGCTACCCACGTCGCTCCTGGCCATGGTCGACTCCAGCGTCGGCGGCAAGACCGGCGTAGACCTGCCCGAGGGCAAGAACCTCGTCGGGGCTTTCTGGCAACCGAGGGCGGTCCTGGCCGACGTCAAGACCCTCGAGTCGCTACCTGCGAGGGAACTCAGGCAGGGGGCGGCCGAGGTGTTCAAGACGGGCCTGATAGGCGACCCCGCGCTCGCGGACTTCGCGGCGTCGCAGATCGTACCGGCCGCGACCGGGCGGGGCCCGCTACCGTCCGAGGACGTCCTGGTGGACGCCGTGGCACGCTCGGTGGCCGTCAAGGCCGCCATCGTGGCCGCCGACGAGCGCGAGCTCGGGGTGCGGGCCCACCTGAACCTCGGGCACACGTTGGGGCACGCCATGGAGGCCGCATCCCGGTTCGCGCTGCCTCACGGCGATGCCGTCCTCTACGGCATCGTCTTCGCGGCCCTCCTCGGAAGGCGCCGAGGGTACGCAGACCTGGTCCAGTCGCTTGCACAGGTCGTGAAGGGCCTGTCACCCGACCCGCTACCGGCCTTCGAGCTCGACGACCTGCTCCCCTACCTGGCCCGGGACAAGAAGGTGGTCGGTGGTCGACCCCGTTTCGTGCTCCTCGCGGACATGGGCGAGCCGGTCGTCGTCGACGACGTCACCGAGGCAGAGATGAGAGGCGCGTGGAGCGAGCTCGAGGAGATGATGCGATGATCCTGGTCCTCAACGGCCCCAACCTGAACCTACTGGGAACCAGGGAGCCCGATGTGTACGGGTCCGAAACGCTGGACGACGTAAGAGCCGACCTCGAGGCGCTGGCGAGCCAGCTGGGGACGACGGTCGAGCTCAGGCAGACGAACAGCGAAGGCCAGCTGATCGATTGGCTGCACGGCGCGTCCGCCCAGGGCGCTCGCGGCATCGTCATCAACCCAGGGGGTCTGAGCCACACCAGCGTCGCGTTGCGGGATGCCGTCGCCGCCGTATCGGTGCCCGTGGTCGAGGTGCACGTATCCAACGTGCACGCTCGCGAAGGCTTCAGGCACGTCTGCCTGACCGCGGGAGCGAGCGTCGGCATGATCACCGGGCTGGGCGTCGCAGGGTACGGGCTGGCGCTGCGCTTCCTGGTCGAGCGCTGAGCTCCTTCTTGCCCCCAGCCGCCAGCGCAGCCTCAGCCGCGCAGGAAACCTGCCGGGCTCTCGCCTATCGCGGGTAGGTCCTCGAGCGACGAGAGGCCGAAGTCGAGCAGGAACCGCTCCGTGGTGCCGTACAGCAGCGGCTTGCCAACGACGTCCTTGTGCCCCAGCACCTTGATTAGCTCGCGTTCCTGCAGGGTCTCGAGCGTGGACGAGCACGACGCTCCCCTGGCAGCTTCCAGCTCACCGCGCGTGATGGGCTGGTGGTACGCCACCAGCGCGAGCGTCTCCAGGGCGGCAGAGCTGAGCGACGGCAGCGGCGCCGGGGAGAGCAACGTGGCCAGCGCTGGCACGAGGCGCGGCGTCACGACGAGCCGGTAGCCGCCTGCCACGTTCTCGACCTCTATGCCGAGGCCCTGCTCCTGCAGCACCTCGTGAAGTGCTCGTACCTCTCGCTCGACGGCTTCCTCGCTGACGCCGAGCAGTCCCTTGAGGTCCTTCGCCGTAAGTGGGCGATCTGCGGCCAGGAGCGCGGCGCAGAGCAAGCCCCTGACGTCGCGGCGGGCTCGGTCCTGATCGGGTCTGACGGCTTCCAGCGTCCCAATGGGCACGCATCATGCTCCCAAGCTGCCGTGACCGTGTCAAGGCGGGAGCTTGTTCGCGGTGACCGCGGCATGTGTGGCCGCTTCCGGTTGCCAAGCTGGAGCTCATGTCACTCCCTCCACTCCAGCACCTCGAACTCCGGCTCCAGCACGAGCACCGCCTCGGCGTGCGCGCTAGTACGACCCACGCGGGCATGGATGGAAACGCGGTAAGCACGCGGCTCGGAGCCCTGTTCCACGCGGAGCAGGCCCGAGACGCCCTCCCCCAGCGGCTCCCACGGCCCCAGCTCGATCGGCCCGTCACCCGCCGGAGGTGTGGTGGTGACCTCCTCGATCGCTAGTACGAGTCCGGCCCGAGCGAGCGGTCGTGCCTGGGCCGCCTGGGCGGCGCTTCGTGCACCGAGCGTCGTCAGGCTCGTCTCCAGGAACATGCCGGCTGCCAGCGCGCCAAGGGCGACAAGGAGCATCAGCACGGCGATGATCACGAAGCCGTCCTGGCGCTTCGCCGGTGACGGCGTGCGCCTGTCCGCAGCGCTCACTCGCGGACCTCGACCGTGGGACGAGCGCCGGTGGGAACGATGACAAGGCGTGAAGCGCCGCTCTCGCCCTCCAGGCTCAGGACGAGTCCGCGTACGTCACTATGGAGGGCGCCGGCGACCGGCTCGACCAACTCGCCCGAGGCCGTGACGAGCGACTCGACGACGACAGCGGCGATACCCGAGACCAGTGGCTGGCGTGAGGCGCCGCCGCTCCGCCGGTAGAGCTGGTGCGCTCCATCACCGTCCTCACGAGCGTCGAACGTCAGCGAACGTTCCACGGCCGGGCCTTCCAAGCGGTCGTCGACGAAGCTCAACTGGACCGCGTGGCCGGAAGCGACCGGGGTGAGCACGACCTCGGGTCCGTTCTCCTCCGACAGCGAACGCCACGGCCTGAAGGCCGCCAACCCGATCTCCTCGGTGAGGAGCTCGGCCGCTAGGTCCAACGCACGGTCGGGCTGGGTGGCCATGGCCTGTGCCGTGCTCGCCGCCCGCGCGGACCCGAGAAGGCTGCCGACGAGCCCGAGGACCACCGCGGAGACCGCGAGAGCTACGAGGACCTCGACGAGGGTTAGGCCCGCTGAGACGGGTGCGGTGGCGCGCCCGTTTCGTGACGACCCAACCGTCATGGCGGAGCCTCGCCCGTTCCGACCGCCGTCGTGATGGCGGCGCCGGTCACCGTGAGGGTCTGACCGGTGGGGGCCGTCACCGAGACCCGGTGTACGGTCACGGCGCAAGCAGCACCGGCGCATACGGAGCTGACCTCGCAGCCGGACACGGCCGGCCACCGGGTTGCGACCAGGCAGTCGCCACCCGGGGCGATGAGAAGCGAGCGCAGCGTCGCTTCGGCCTCCGAGGCGGCTGCCAGGTCCAGGGTCACGCCTGCGGCCCGTGTCGCCCTGAGGTTCGAGGCCTGGAGGGTGACGACCGAAGCCAGGATCAGGGCCAGCACGCCTAGTGCCACGAGCGCCTCGACGAGGCCGAACCCGTCATGAGACAAGCGCTTCATGGCAGCCTCTCCAGGCGCACCCTGCCCAGACTTGAGACGACGACCGCAGCCGCTCCTCGGTCGCCGCGGAGCACGAGGGTGTCACTGATCACGCCGCCCCCCGCGCACGACCGACCACCACCGCCGGGGAGCCAGTAGATGCCGCCAGCTCGGATGCCGTCCACGAGGCGCACGCCTGGGAACTCAGATAGCCGCAAGGCGGCGAGGCTACTGCCGTCTTCGCAACCACCGGCCGGTCCCATGGCTTGCACGCTGAACCCACCGCCGCCGTCCGCCTCGAGGATGGCCACGGGCGTGCCCGTCCAGATGGCCTGCGCACGCGCCTGCAACAGGAGCGACCTGACGGCAGTGGCCGCGCGCATCTCGAGCGAGGGCCGGGCGACCGAGACACCGGCGACGAGGGCAACGCCCAGCATGGCCAGGGCGATCAACACCTCGATGAGCGAGAACCCGTCCGGCCGCCCCGACAGCAGCGGCCTTCTGCCGCCGTGGCGGGCACGGCACGCACGTTTCGCTGATCGGACGCTGCCCATGCCGAGATCTTGATCGAGGCTGCATGG
>DASRWD010000008.1:0-10319 GCA_035654755.1 Trueperaceae bacterium | reverse complement strand
GAGTCGTCCTCGTCCGCCCACTCGCGGACGTCGACCAACAGGTCCTCGACCCGGCGGGCGATCTCGTCGCGTCGCGCCATGGCCTCGTATGGCGCGCGGAGCGGGGTGTCCTCCAGGCCGCTTCCCCCGGCGTTCAGGTCGTTGTCGTCTGACGTGCGTTGCATATCGACGTCTGGCCCCGGCCGCGCCAGGTTGCCCATGTCCTCGTTCGGCGTGTCCGGCATCCGGGCGGGGTCGTTCGTGAGCGGATCGCGCATGTTCCACCTCCGTGCCCGGAGGCTAGCGGCCGCGCACGTGAACGACCTCCGCGTTCAAGTGAGAAACGTGCCGAGCGGGGTGCAGCGTCGGCGCACACGATTCGCAGATGTATGCCACCTAGGATGTACGCCCCGGTCAGACCGGAGATGGAGGGAACGCATGGCATACAGGCACTGGACCATCGACCCTGGCCACTCCACGATCGAGTTCTCGACGAAGCACATGATGTTCACGACCGTGCGGGGCCGCTTCAAGGAGTTCGCCGGAGATCTGCACTTGGACCGGGAGCAGCCTGACCGGTCATGGTGCGAGGTCACGATAATGACGGCCAGCGTCGACACGGCCGACCCAGACCGCGACGCTCACCTGCGCAGCGCCGAGTTCTTCGCGGCCGACGACCACCCCGAGATCCGCTTCCGCAGCACAGGCGTCATGGGCGCCAAGGCCGAGGAAGGCTCACGGTTTCGGGTCACGGGCGAGCTGACGATCGCTGACACCGTTCAGGAGGTCGTGCTCGACGTCCTGTTCCAGGGCCGCGGCCAGGACCCTTGGGGCAACGAGCGTGTGGGCTTCACCGCTACGACCGAGGTCGACCGGCGCGACTGGGGCCTGAAGTGGAACCAGGTGCTGGAGACAGGTGGTGTGCTCGTGGCCAACAAGGTGCGCATCGAGGCCGAGGTCCAGGCGGTTCTCAAGGGCGAGGCCGAGCCGGCGGGTGTCGCCTGAGCAAGCCATCGCGGATACGATGGCGAGGTCATGGCCAAGAACGAAGCCAAGTTCAAGCCGGTTGAGGGTGAGGTCTCGGACCTGATCGCGCGGGTGGAGAACGAGACGAGGCGTGCGGACGCAGAGACGATCGTCCAGCTCCTACGCGACGTCACGGGAGCCGAGCCTCAGACCTGGTACGCCTCGATTATCGGGTTCGGTGACCATCACTGGCGGCACGGTTCGGGGCGGGAGGGCGACGGACCGTTGCTCGCCTTCGCACCTCGTAAGGCGAACCTGGTCCTGTACGGATTCAGCTCCGCGCCCGAGAGCGAGGAGCTGCTCGGGCGCCTGGGCAAATACAAACGCGGAAAGGGCTGTATCTACGTCAACAAACTGGCCGACGTAGACGTGGAGGTACTGCGTGAGCTCGCGCGCGCAG
This sequence comes from Trueperaceae bacterium, assembly GCA_035654755.1. Lineage (GTDB taxonomy): Bacteria > Deinococcota > Deinococci > Deinococcales > Trueperaceae > DASRWD01. The sequence goes on along the minus strand of DASRWD010000008.1, from coordinate 8,914 downwards.
GCGTGAAGCACTTCGGCGGCACGTCGGACAGCCTGGTGCCTCGCTGAAGCTGGCGGGCGCTAGGCGTTGCCGGCGCCCCTCGCGAGGTCTTGCGGTGAGGGGACCGGTGTCTCGGCACCTTCACTACCCTGGCCGCGCCTGGCCCGCGCATCGAGGATGAGGTAGGGAAGGGCGCAGGTGGCGACGGCGGCGCCCGCGACGATCCAGGCGGTGCCGATCGACGTCGCCTCGGCCAACGCTCCCAAGGCGACGCTACCCACGAACGCTCCTGCGAAGCCGGCCAGCGACTGCGCGGACAACATCACCGTCCGCCTGTCGGGTGTGACCTCTCGGTGGAAGAGCGACGAGTGCGGCGAGCTCCACCCCGAGCGCGTCAGGTAGGTCAGCCAGAAGAGACCTGTGGCGAGAAGGAACCGGCCGCTGAGAGCGAGGAACACGAACGCGGCGCCCTGAGCCACCTGGAAGATGGCGGAGACCAGGGCATGCCGCTTGCCCACGGCCCGGCTCAGCTGAGTCGCGACCACGTTCCCGAGGATCCCTACCCCGAAGGAGCCGCCCAGGACGACCCCGAGCGCGAGCGTACCGCCGCCAGCCGCGACGTCGTCGCCGGGCAACAGCGCCGCGAAGAACGGTTGCCAGAGGTTCTCGGAGCCGGCCAGGACGGCACCTATCACCACGTCCACTAGCAGGAGCAGCCGCAGCCTGGGGCTCTTGACCACCGTTGCAACGGCCGATCCTGCGTGGGAGAAGACCGCATCGAATCGCAGCGACGGACCAACCCGTGCCGTGCCAGGGTCGTGTGCCGACCGTTCCTCACGGATCAGGAGCCAAGCCATGCCCGAGGCCAACAGCTGCACTCCTACGGAAACCACGAGCGGCATGGCCAGAGGTGTGACGATGCCCTCGGATGGCAGGAAGGAGAAGAGCGTCGGCAGGGCGCCGCCCAGTAGCGTGCCGATTGCCAGAGCCGCGAGCTGGTAGCTGCCTGCGGCGGCGAGCTCCGGTTGGAGGTCCGTGGCCGGGTCCTCCATCTGCAGGGCGTCGATGAACCACGCCTCGAGCGCGCCCGAGGTTAGGGCTCGCGACGCGCCGAGGACCACGGCGAACGCCATGAACGCCGTGAGGTCGAAGGCCAACAGGAAGACGCCCCGCGCCAGCGCGCTTAGCAACCCGCCCAAGATGTAGGCGCGCTTGCGCCCCATCTTGTCTGCCAAAGCGCCCGAGGGCAGCTCCAGAACGGCCACCACGATCGAGTAGAGGCCCATGAACAGCCCGACCTCGGCGAGCCCAAGGCCACGGGACTGCGCCAGGAGGACCATCACGGCCATGGGCAGCACGGCCCCGAACCAGTTGAGCGAAGTGACTAGGTAGTAGGCCCGCCGGGTACTCAGCCTCATGGGGACAAGGTGACGGCTAACCTACTGTGAATGGCAGACCGAGATTCAGGTAGCTCGAGAGAACGCTTCCGCCCGGGGCATGATGTGCGCTTCCACTCGGTCACGGACCCGGAGCAGGCGCGCCTCCTGACCGAACCGGACAGGTTGCGGCTGTTCCGGCCGTTCCTGGCCCGCGAGAGGACCGTCTCCCAGGTCGCGGCCGAGACGAGCACCGATCTCAACAGGGTCCTCTACCGGGTGCGCCAGTACCTGGCAGCCGGGCTGCTGCGCATCGTCCGGGAGGAGAGGCGTCCGGGGCGACCGGTCAAGGTCTACCGCTCTGTTCACGACGCCTACTTCATCCCATACGAGGTCACGCCCTTCGCGACGCTAGAGGAGCGGATGCTAGAGCAGATGCTCCCTGCCATGAGGGAGAGGATCCGCGTCCAGGCCAGGCAGATCGCGAAGTACGGCCGAGTCGGCCAATCGCTCTTCCGCGATGAGCTCGGCGAGGTGTGGTTCGCGAGCGCTACCGACGCGGCGCTACGCACGGACTGGCTGGACCCGCACGGAGGCATCGACTACTGGACGGAGGTGTGGTTGACCCCGAAGGAGGCGCTCGAGCTGCGAGAGGTCCTGTACGCGGCACTGGAGCGGTTCGGCGCCCGGCCGGTCGAGGGGGAGGTGCCGCCGGAGCCCGGCCTGCGCCGCTTCCACTTCAGTGTGTCCACGGTGCCCCTCGACGAGTGAGGCGTACGTACAACTCCGCAGCTAACGCTTGCGAAGCTTCCATACATGTTCGGACGGCCAGCTCTTCGCCCACTCCGGTGGGACGGAGAACGAGGTCTCGTTCACATGTTCAGGAGCCCTGGGCTCCAGGAAGTCTTCGACCTCGAACCCCACCCTCCTGAAGAGCGAGAACCAGCCCGAGATGGGCAGGTTGAACTCGACGCCGCCCGGGTCGACCGCCACCTCGCGGAAGTCGAGCTTGTGCAGGTCGAAGTAGGCACGCTCGAGATGACGCGTGATATCCGAGCCGTCCAGCGGCGTGCATACGGACGCCACAGCGTGGGTGCCGAGGAAGACGAGGCGTCCACCGGGTCGAAGGATCCGGTGCGCCTCCGGGATCCAGGCGTAGGGATCGCACCAGATGGCCGCCCCGTATTCACTCATGGCGAAGTCGAAGCTCGCGTCCGCGAAGGGTGTGGTCTCGGCGTTGCCGTGGACCAGGGTGAGTTCCACACCGTGCTGAGCAGCCAGGCGGCTCGCCGTGGCCAGCTGGTTCGCCGAGTTGTCTATGCCGGTGACGTGGGCTCCGCGCCGTGCCATCCACCCGGACACGTAGCCGGTGCCGCAGCCCAGCTCTATGGCGCGCATGCCCGTCATGTCGTGCGGGAGCATATTCAGCTCGGCTTCCGGCACCCCCCAGACGCCCCAGGCCGGCTCGGCGAGAGCCCACGAGCGCTCGCCAGGGCCTACCCACCAGTCGGCGCTCGCGTCCCAGTTCTCACGGTTGTGAGCGACGTGATCCGGTAACTCCTGTAGGTCGTCGGCGCTGGCCATGCCAGTCGATGCTACCGCGGCAAGAGTTCCTCGGAGCCACAACGCGAAGGCACGCCGGCCCCTGATCTCTGGGCCGGCGTGACGGTCGCGTGGTGCCGACGTGCCCGTTAGCCGGCCGCCACCTCGGTACCCGGGTTGGGGACAACGTCGCCCTGCTGCGTGAACTGCACGAACCTGATCCGGTTGCCGAACGGGTCGCGCACTGCGAAGTCGATGCCGTAGAACTGCTGGGTCGGCTCCTCGGTGATGTCGACGCCCTTCGCCTTCAAAGACTCGAACATGGCGTGCGCATCGTCGGTGACGAAGCCCGCGGCGAAGCCCGATGCGCCCTTTGACACCAACTCACGGATCTGGCTGGCTGCCTCCGGGTCAACACTGGGCGGGGCCACTTTCTCGAGGAGTATCTCGCGGTCGGTGACACCTTGAGGCCTGACGGTGAGCCACCTCATCTGCCCACCGAACTCCATGTCGGCGCTGACCTCGAGACCCAGCTTCCCTGCGTAGAAGTCGAGTGCCTCGTCTTGGTCGAAGACCCAGATGTGCGAGATGTTTATGTTCGTGATCATCTTTACTCCTTGACCTCCGCGGCGCCTTCGTCCGCAGATGGGTCACTGTACGGACGTGCTTCTCGCGGCGCTTCTCCGAAACTGCTCGGCCGCGCCCACGCCATCGCGAAGCACGTAGGCACGGCGGCGACCGGGCTCCAGCGCTGCCGGAACGACGTCGGTGAGGTCCCGACGATCTCCTTGAACGTGCGGCTGAACGTGCCGAGGCTGTTGAACCCTACGTCGAAGCAGACGTCGGTCACGGCGCGGTCAGTCTCCCTCAGGAGGTACATCGCGCGCTCGACCCTGCGCCGCTGTAGGTATCGATGGGGGGTCTCCAGGAACACGTTCTTGAAGGTCCGTATGAAGTGCGCCTCCGACATGCCGACCGTGCGTGCGAGGGCCGCGACGTCCAGCTCGTGCTCGAACTCGCGGTCCATCGCGTCGCGTGCCCGCAGCATCAGCCGGTTTCGTGCCTCGGTCGGCGTGAGGTCGTGCCCGCTCACGCCGCTTCGAGCCGAGTGGCGCTGTCCAACGCTGGCGCCAGCGTTCCTGCGGGCTTGACGACCACGGTAGATAGCCCCAGCCATTCGGCCATGACCCGGAGCTCCGTCGCGAGCGCGGCCGCGACGTCCGCATCGGTGCGTCGCCGAGCGCCGGGCGCCGGCTGCTCCTCACGCCAGGCGGCCTGTATCAGCAGAGCGCCCGCCTTTCTATCGGCCTTGAGGTCCACGCGCCCGACCATCTGATCGCCAAGGAGGAAGGGAAGAGTGTAGTAGCCGTACTTGCGCTTCGGAGCGGGCGTGTATATCTCGATGCGGTACTCCATGGCGAACATGCGCTCGAGCCTGTCGCGGAACCACACGGCAGGGTCGAAGGGGGAGAGCAGGGCGGCCCCCGTGGCCCGCCCCGGGTCCTCGGCCTCGCTGGCGAGCAGCGCCGGCTGCTTCCAGCCTTCGACCTCCACCCACCTCGCGACGCCGCGTTCGACGGCCGAGTCGGCAAGCGGCTTCGCCTCGGAGAGAAGCCGGATGCGGAAGTGATCCGCGATGTCCGCGACCGTGCCTATCCAGTTGGCGCGCAGAGCGTGGTCGAACAGTTCCTGTTGAGCCTCGCGCCTGGCAAGGGCTGGCAGCCCGTGGGCATCTCCCCAGACCCGGCCAGGGTCGCCGTACGACCGCTGGAAGTTCTTCCGGGCCGCCACGGCGACGCGCCCGGTGAAGAACAGGTACTCGAGGGCCCGCTTCGTAGCGCTCCAATCCCACCAGGAGCCGCGTTTACGGTCCGGGGCCGACTCCAGATGGGCCAGGTCGGCCGGAGTCAGCGGTCCTCGCTCGCGGACCGCATGCTCGACCGCGGAGAACAGCTCCGGCTGGTTGATCTTCGGGTTCTTCGCGAAGAACTTGGCCCACCTCGACTCGTACTCCTCGAAGCGATGCTTGAGAGCAGGTAGCAGGTCGAGGGGCATGACGGAGGCCTCGTGTCCCCAGTACTCGAAGGTGTCAGCCGATGACCACAGGTAGGTGTCGAGCTCCGCCTGATCGTACGGGCCCTGCCTCGAGTAAAGCGGCATGTAGTGCGCCCGCGCCAGCACGTTGACGCTGTCGAGCTGCAGCACGCCCTGCCTCCGCAGATACTCTCGAAAGTGCTGCTTCCTGACGGCTCCGGAGGGGCGCTTGCGGGCGAGTCCTTGGGCGTGAAGGAAGATGCGGCGGGCTTCGGCGGCGGTCAGCTTCTCGCTCACGCGGACAAGGCTAGCGCAAGCGGTACCGAGTCCGCAGCCCTCGTGGTGCGGGCCGAGCAGACGGCTGATGGGCGAGTGCCCGGGCGTCTGCTAACCTCTTTGTGACGGTCGAGAGCTCCTCTAGACCGGTAGTGACGACAAGGTTCCACAACTAGGAGATCGTTTGCCAGCTTCGTATGAGGACGTGGTTCGGCTTCTGGGTGACTTGACGCTCTTCCAAGGTCTGGAAACGGAGGAGCTGGCCGCGCTGGCTCGCCTCATGCAGCCAGTCGAGGTACCCGCCAACGCGGTAGTCGTCCGGCAAGGCGAGCCGGGTGACGCGATGTACGTCCTGGCCCACGGCCGTCTGAGGGTCACGGTCGATGGTTCGACCGTCGACAACCTGGATCCGGGAGACGTGGTCGGTGAGATGGCTCTCCTCACCGCCCCGGAACGCAACGCCACGGTGGCGGCCACCGAGCAGGGAGCGAAGCTGTGGCGGCTGGACCGCGGCGACTTCGAGAAGTTGACGGCGGACCGGCCTCACATCCTGGCGGCATTACACGCTTCCGGAAAGCCGCGCTTGCAGCGCTCCCAACTCGCTCCAATGTTGAGCGCGAGGTTCGGGGTAGAGACTGACGCCGAGTTGACCGCGCTGCACTCCGTGGCCGCTTGGCGCCGGGTCTCGCGAGGAGACGTCCTCTATCGGATCGGTGATCCCGTCGACTACGTGTACCTCGTCGTCTCTGGTCGCTTCGAGGTGCGAGACGGGCAAGGTGAGGTCGACCGGATCGTCAGCCGCGGTGGGGTCGTGGGCGAGGCCGCGGTGATCGGCCAGGCCGTGAGGACCCATGGGGCCGTTGCGCTCCGCGACGGCCACGTCGCCGCTTTCCCGGTAGGTATTGCGGCGGGCTCTCCGCGCTTCGTCGCCAGCGTCGCAGCCGATCTGTTGGGGCGGTTGACCAGGGCCGCGCCGCGCACAGGGTCCGCGTCGGGCGTCGTCGCCCTCGTGCCCGTCACCGCCGGAGCACCCGTGACATCGCTGGCCAGCTCCTTGGACCAGCGCCTATCAGCGTGGGCGTCGACGGTCACGCTCTCGAGCAAGATCGTCGACCAGCGGTTCGGGCGCGTAGGCGTCGCACAGGTGGACGGTGAGGACGAGATGGCGGGTCCGCTGTCGCTGTGGCTGGAACAGCAGACGCGCGGTCACGAGAACGTGCTACTGGTGGCCGACGAAGCGGACACGGCATGGCGCAAGCGATGCTTCGAGCTCGCCGACAAAGTGCTCCTCGTGGCCAGTGCGGCCTCAAGCCCGGATTCTGGCGCCGCCCGAGAGACGCCTTCCCAAGCGGCCGACGTCGGGCGCGAACTCGTGCTGGTGCATTCCGATGCCACTCAGATGCCAACGGGCACCGCCTCCTGGCTCGACGCCCATGCAGTAGACGCACATCACCACGTGCGCCTCGGCGAGGGGAAGGACCTCGACCGGCTGGCGAGGCGACTCTCAGGGCGGGCCGTAGGTGTGGCGTTATCGGGCGGAGGAGCGCGCGGTTACGTGCACATCGGGCTCTTTCGGGCGCTGGAAGAGATGGAGGTGCCCGTCGACGTGGTCTACGGCACCTCGATGGGAGCGCTCGTAGGCGGCATGTACGCCCTCACGCGTGAGGCCGCGGCCGGTGACCGCCTGGCTGCGCGCTTCGGCGACCGACGGCAGCTCATGGACCGTACGCTTCCGCTCGTTGCACTGACGCGCTCGCGCAAGGTGACGCAGACGCTGCGCTCACTCTATGGCGATGAGACTCGGATCGAGGACCTGTGGATCCCGTTCTTCTGCGTCTCGGCCAGCCTGACGAACGCCGAGCTGCGGGTGCACGACCGAGGGAGGCTGTGGCGTGCGGTCAGGGCGTCCACTGCGATTCCCGGGATCTTCACGCCCGTACTCGCCGACGGTGGAGACGAGGTCCTCGTCGACGGTGGCGTGATGAACAACCTGCCCGTCGACCTGCTGCGCGCGTTCCTGAGAGAGGGCACCGTCATCGCCTCGAACGCGTACGGGGGCAAGGCAGACGGCAAGCGGATGGCGTTCGGCGACGACGTATCTGGCTGGGCCGTCCTGAGGTCCAAGATCCTGCCGTTCGGCCGCAAGGTAAGGGCGCCCAGCCTCCTAGGGACGCTGATGCGCTCGACGTCACTTGCGGGCAAGAGCGTGCTAGACGAGGCCGCCCGCTACGCTGACCTTGTCGTCACCTATCCGTCGAGCGAGGTCAGATCACTCGAGTTCGACAACTACGCCGAGACGATAGAGGTCGGTTACCGGCATGCCTCCGAGGCTCTCCAAGGTTGGCTCCACCCTCCTCATCGTGACCGCGTCTAGCGTCTGGCCCACGGAGGTGTGCGGTGGCGCAAGACCTGAGTGGCAAGAGGGTGGCGTTCCTGATAGCCGAGAAGGGCACCGAGGACATCGAGCTCGTCGAGCCCATGCGCGCGGTGCTGGAGGCGGGCGCTGAGACGGTTCTCATCGGTCCAGAGGGTGGCAAGGCGATGACGCGCAACAACGACCTCGAGCCGGGCAGCGAGCACGAGGTCGACATCCGGTACGCGGAGGCGAACCCTGACGAGTTCGACGCCGTAGTGGTCCCGGGAGGGACCGTGGGCGCCGACAAGCTACGCGCGAACCCGGACGTCGTGAGGTTCGTGCGCTCGTTCTTCGAGGCGGGCAAGCCCGTCGCGGCCATATGCCACGGGCCATGGGTCCTCGTCGAGGCGGGCGTACTCGAGGGGCGGACGCTGACGTCCTATCCCAGCTTGCAGACCGATATCCGCAACGCAGGTGGCGAGTGGGTGGACCAGGAGGTCGTCGTGGACAAGGGGCTGGTGACAAGCCGCAGCCCGGCCGACCTGCAGGCCTTCACCGCCAAGGTCGTCGAGGAGATCGCCGAGGGTGTTCACGCCGGGCAGTCCGCCTGAGCATCCTGCCAGGGCCGCGTCTCAGGTCAGGAAGAAGGCGCCGAGGACCGCCAAGACGGCGCCTAGACCGAGATGCGGCTCGGTCGACAGCAAGTACACCGGCTCCCAGGCGTCCGGCCCGAACTTCCCCTTGAACGCGTACAGTCCTTCGAAGTCATAGAACCGTTTGCCCCGTGTCAGCGCCAGCTTCTCAAGATGCCGCAGCCAGCGCGGTATGGCGTCCTCGGTCTGGGGGGACCCGTCCGTCTGCGACCGGAACGCTGAGGACAGCGGAGCGAGACCGAGGGTCAAGCGCTCGGAGCCGCGCGTCAGAACCCTGGCCGCCGCATCGATGAGCAACTCGGTCGTGCCGTTGGGCGCGTCCGGGCGCCGAACGACCTTGTCGATCAGCCAGCCGCGCCGCCGGGGCACGGGGCTAGCCGTGAGGTAGGCGACCACCTGACGACCGGGCTGGCCAGCGACGAACAGTCGGCGCCCCTGCGGCCTTCCGGGATCGGAACCGGCGTGCGCGATGAAGCCCATGCGCGGCATGCGCTTGGAGGACAGCCATGCCGCATGACACGCCTTGAGTGGTCGCTCCTCCTCGGCCCTCGCCGGGCGCTCCGTGACCGCCACCCCTTTGTTCGCCGCCCGGTTGCGCTGCGCCCTGAGGGTCCTATCCGCTTCGAACCGCCGTGCCCACGAGCCGGCTCTCCACACCGGCTGATGGCCGATCACGTGCCTCGTGCACCGACCGCCAA
>DASRWD010000007.1:0-12451 GCA_035654755.1 Trueperaceae bacterium | reverse complement strand
AGCTCGAGGTCCGGCACGCCGTTCGCCAGGCCGCGGTCGAAGAGGGTGGCGAGCCGTGGCAGCTCGCTCGTCTCCGTGGCCACCACGACCTTCCCGACCTCGTCGTACGGCAGGTCCTGAGCGGCGCAGAACTCCTTCATCATCCCGACGCCGGCCACGCACAGCCTCGCCCTCAGGCTGCCCGGCCGGTAGTAGATGCCGGAGTGCACGACGCCGGAGTTGTGGCTCGTCTGGTGCTGGGCTACAGCACCTTCCTTGTCGAGGACCGTGACGCTGAGGCCCGGACGTTTGCGGAGAAGGGCGTGAGCAGTGGCGAGACCGACGATGCCTGCTCCGACCACGATCACGTCGCTGCGGTTCATGCCGTCAGGATACGCCCGCGCTGCGCGATAGACTCCGCGGGCATGCCAGTCCATGCGGTGAGGAGCGAGAGCGCTTGAACGAGCGACGGCCACGATGGCTGGGCGAGTTCGACGCCCACCTGGCTCAGGTGGTCGCCGAGTCCGAGGTGCCAGGAGCCGCTGCGTGCGTGACCCTGGGTCCCGAGATCGTGTACCTCCGCGCGTTCGGTTGGCGGGACAGGGAGGCCCGGTTGCCCGCTACCGGCCGCACCGTGTTCGGCCTGGCGTCGCTCAGCAAGTCGTTCACGGCGCTCGCGGCGCTGGTGCTGCAGGCTCGTGGGATCTGGACGTTGGACGACCCCGTCTCCGATCACCTCCCGGACTTCCGGTACCCGGGTCTGGGTTCGGTAGAGGAACCCGTGCGCCTGTGGCACATGCTCAGCCACACGACGGGGGTCCCTCCGCTCCGCGCCCTCGAGTTCGCGCTGAGGCGCGACCAACTTGGCGACCCGGCGCACGTCTACTCCGATCGCGACACCGGCGAAGACCCGGACGTCGGCGGCTACGACGAGCTGATGGCGTACATGCGCCGTGGCGAGCGTCCCGTGCTGGATCGCCCGGGTCGGATAGTCAGCTACTCCAACGAGTGCGTCGCCCTCGTCGGTGCTGCCATGGAACGCGTGACCGGCAAGTCGTTCCCACAGGTCCTGCGAGAAGAGGTACTGGGCCCGCTGGGCATGACGTCGACGGCGTTCGACCTCGAGGAGGCCGGCCCCACGGGAGACCGCGCCGTCCTCTACACCCGCACCCCTGCCGGGGTCGTGCGCTCGCCCACCTGGAGCCTGGCACCTGCGTACCTGGGCACCGGCATGCTGAAGTCGAGCGCGTCCGACCTGGCCCGCTACCTGTCGTTCATGGCCGCCGGTGACGGCGCGGAGCTGGGCCTTACGCGGGAGCTCATGACGGAGCTCACCCTGCCGCGGGCCTGGTCGCAGCCCGGCGGAGCCTACGCCCTGGGCTGGTCGGTGCGGCCACACGCCGGCGTGAGTGTCGTCAGGCACGGAGGATCTCTCAAGGGTGTCTCGACGTGCCAAGGGTTCGTGCCCGACCTAGGCCTCGGCGTGGCCGTACTGATGAACCTCGACGGGGCGCCGGCGCTGCGCGCCTGGTACGGCGCGATCAACCTTGCCCTGGGTATGGCTCCGGACACGCCCGTCTACGGCACCGACCACGAGCCTCTCTGGGCAGCGCCCGGCAGCGCGGCCACCGAGCTCGGACGCTACGCGGGCGTTTACTCGTCTGGCGAGCCCTGGGGCAGGCTCGAGCTGGTGGCGGAGCCGTTGTCCGCCGGCTCGGACGGCGGCGAACGGAGCGACGAAGTGGACGAGGGCAGGTACCTGTTCGCTTACTCAGGCGACGACCGCGAGCGCACAGGGCGCCTGGCGCTGATGGAGCGGTCAAGAGGCTCTGACGCAGGAACCCTGGAGTTCGCGATCGTCGGTGAGAAAGGTGCATGGGACGGTGGCCGCTTCCATCTCGACGCCGACGGCCGTCCTTTCGCCGTTCAACACGCGCAACGCTGGTACGACAGAGAAGAAACTTGATATGAGCAGACTCACATCTGTTGACACTGCCGGGCGGAAACACCTATACTAACAGGCGAGACGTGAGGTTGCGCCTGTGCCGCATAGGTTTCGTGCTGTAGCCAGATAACAGGGTTGCCGGTCGAAGGCGGGCGCACCGCGAACATACTTTCATTCGAGGAGACGACAGACATGGCAAAAGCCGTAGGGATCGACTTGGGCACGACGAACAGCGTGATCGCCGCCATCGAGGGGGGCGAGCCCGTAGTGCTCGTGAACTCGGAGGGCAACCGCACCACGCCGTCGGTCGTGGCGTTCAAGGATGACCAGAGGCTGGTCGGACAGGTGGCGAAGCGCCAGGCCGTCCTCAACCCGAGGGGCACGCTCTTCGAGGTCAAGCGCTACATCGGCCGCACCTGGGAAGAGATCGAGGCTGAAGCCGAGCGCGCGCCGTACGAGGTCGTCAAGGGCCCGGACGGTGGCGTGCGGTTCGTCGTCGGCGACAAGCAGTACACGCCGGAGGAGGTCTCCGCGATGGTGCTGCGCAAGCTCGTCGACGAGGCGAGCGAGAAGCTGGGCGAGAAGATCACCAAGGCCGTCATCACGGTCCCCGCGTACTTCAACAACTCGCAGCGGGAGGCTACCCAGAACGCCGGCAAGGTTGCCGGCCTAGACGTCCTGCGCATCGTCAACGAGCCCACCGCCGCAGCGTTGGCGTACGGCCTCGACAAGAAGGGCAACGAGACCGTCCTGGTCTTCGACTTGGGTGGCGGTACGTTCGACGTGTCGGTGCTCGAGGTCGGTGACGGCGTCTTCGAGGTCCGTTCCACGGCCGGCGACACGCACCTCGGCGGGTCGGACATGGACTACGCCATCGTCGACTGGTTGGCCGAGGAGTTCAAGTCCGAGTACAACGTCGACCTCCGCAAGGACAAGCAGGCGCTCCAGCGTCTGATCGAGGCGTCCGAGAAGGCGAAGATCGAGCTCTCCGGCCTGCCGGAGACCACGATCAGCCTGCCGTTCATCGCCATGGACCCCGGCTCCAACGCTCCGCTCTACCTGGAGAAGAAGCTCACCCGCGCGAAGCTCGAGGAGCTCGTGCAGCCGCTACTCGCCCGCATCAAGGGCCCCGTCGAACAGGCTCTCCGCGACGCCAAGCTCGACAAGAGCAAGATCGACGAGGTCATCCTCGTCGGCGGCTCGACGCGCGTTCCGGCCGTCAAGCGCATCGTCAAGGACCTGCTCGGCAAGGAGCCGAACCAGACGGTCAACCCGGACGAGGTGGTCGCGCTCGGCGCCGCCGTGCAGGCCGGCGTCCTGACCGGGACCGTCGACGACATCGTGCTGCTCGACGTCACGCCTCTGTCGCTCGGTATCGAGACCAAGGGCGGCGTCTTCACCAAGCTGATCGACCGCAACACGACCGTGCCTGTCCGCAAGACCGAGACGTTCTCGACGGCCGACCACAACCAGACGACCGCGCCCATCAGCGTCCTTCAGGGAGAACGGCCGATGGCGGCGGACAACAAGTCGCTCGGGCGCTTCAACCTCGAGGGCATCCCCCCCATGCCGGCAGGCGTACCGCAGATCGAGGTCACGTACGACATCGACGCCAACGGCATCCTGCACGTGACGGCTCGCGAGAAGTCGACGGGGAAGGAAGCATCCATCACCATCCAGAACACGACCACCCTCAGCGAGGACGAGGTCGACAGGATGGTCAAGGAGGCCGAGGCCCACGCCGACGAGGACAAGAAGGTCCGCGAGCTGGCCGAGGCCAAGAACGAACTGGACGGCCTCAGGCTCCAGGCGCAGAAGGCCTTGGGCGACGCGGAGGGCGCGACCGACGAGCAGAAGAAGCCGCTTCAGGACGCCATCGCCACGGCTCAGCAGGCGCTTGACGGCAACGTCGGCAAGGACGAGCTCGAGCAGAAGAGCCGCGACCTCGCCGAGAAGCTGCAGGCCTTCATGCAGGCCACGGCACAGGCGGCGGCCCCGCAGGGCGAGGACTCCGGCGCCCAGCAGGCGGGCCAGGCCGGCGACGACGAAGAAGAGGTCATCGACGCCGACTTCAAGCCGGCGGGTTGAGGTCAGGTAAGTGCGAGACGACAGGAGAAGCGAAGAAGAGCAGACGGTGGGGGCGGCAGACGCCCCCACCGTCGGCATGAGTCAGAGCTCCGGTGACGACGAGGCCGCCATCCTGCGCGACGAGCTGAACAGCGCGCGGGAGCGCCTACAGGCGTTGGAGGTCGAGGCCGACGAGGCGAAGGACCGCCACCTGCGGGCACGCGCCGAGTTCGACAACTACCGCAGGCGCATGCAGGACGAGCTCGCCCGCGAGCGCGAACTGGGCGTAGATAGCGCGCTGATGCCGGTCCTCAACGTCTACGACGACCTGGAGCGCGCCCTCGAGGCGGCTGCCGTCGCGAACGAGGAGGGACCCTTCGTGACCGGCGTCAGGGCGGTACGAGACTCGTTGCTCAGGCAGCTCGAGGGTCTGGGCGTCAGGCCCATGGGCCTGCGCGGCGAGGCCTTCGACCCGTCGCTCCACGAGGCGCTGGCCGTGGTGCCGCCCAGCCCCGACGCCAGCGACGGGACGATCGTGCAGGTCTTCTCGGCGGGCTTCGTCAAGGGTGACCGCCTGGTACGGCCCGCCAAGGTGATCGTCGCCAAAGCCGACAACTGAGCGCACGCGCTCACGGGGTATCCGAAGCTATGGCCGAGTTCAAGGACTACTACCAGGTGCTGGGGGTCGGACGCGAGGCGACGTCGGACGAGATCCGGCGTGCCTTCCGCAAGCTGGCCGCGAAACACCACCCTGACCGGAACCCGGACGACCCCGGAGCGGAGGAGCGCTTCAAGGAGATAAACGAGGCCTACACCGTGCTCTCGGACGACGAGAAGCGCCGGATGTACGACACGTACGGCCGGACCGGCAACATCCCGGACTTCGCACGGGGCACGCCGTTCGGTGGTGGTGGACAGGGAGGCACGTTCTACACGAACGTGTCACCAGAGGAGTTCGCCGGCTTCTCCGACTTCTTCCAGAGCCTCTTCGGCGGCGGCGCCATGGGTTCGGGCGGCGGTGTGCCCTCCGACCCGTTCAGCTTCGGACGCCAGACGACAGCGACTCGGCCACGCGTCGCTGACGCCGAGGCGCGGCTGGACCTCGGCCTCCTGGACGCTTACCGCGGCGGCCCCACGAAGATCAGGGTCGGCGACAAGCAACTCGACGTCACCGTGCCGCCTGGCGTCCGCGACGGCGTGAAGTTGCGCCTGCGTGGTCAGGCCCCCAGCGGTGGGGACCTTCTGCTGCAGGTGAGGCACCTGCCTCACCCCGTCTGGCGCCTGGACGGTGACCACCTACGGGTACCCATCCGGGTGCCAGATCACGTCGCGGCGCTCGGCGGCAGCGTGAAGGTACCCACCCTCGACGGCGAGGTAGACCTCACCGTCCCGGCCGGGACCTCGACCGGGCGAGTCCTACGACTTCGGGGCCAGGGCTGGCCGCAGCGCAGCGGGGGCCGTGGTGACTTGCTCGCCGAGGTGCGGGTCACCGTGCCCGAGAGCATCACTGACGAGCAGCGCAAGCTCTACGAGAAGCTGGCCGCGACCCAGAAGGTCTCCTGAGCGGAAACCTGACTGACCCCCTGCCCGGAAACCTGGCTGACCCTCTGAGCGCGACCGCGGCGACGGGCCGTAGTAGCCTGCGCGGGTGAAGAGCTTCCCTAGACCCCATCGCTGGCGCCAGTTCGCCTTGCTGTTCGTGTCGGCCCTTCTTCTGACCGTTCTGCCCCTCGCCTTCGCGCAGGGCGCAGAGGAGCCGGCGCAACCGCCCGCGCCCGAGGAGTCCGCGCCGGAGTCCGCTCCCGAGGCCGCGCCGGCGCCCCAGGCCGACCCGGTGCTCATACGCCTTGGCAGCAAGGTCCAGCGCCTGAGCGACGTGGAGTGGCGCTTCGGTGTCGCCATGCGCAGCTTCGCCGCAGGTCAGGGCGTCCCGTACACCGAGGAGATCGCGGCGCAGCTCCGCGGCCTCCTTCCCAACTACCTGGAGCAGCGCGGCACCGAGCTCGTGCTGCTTCGCGAAGCCGAGAACCGTGGCTTCACTCCGGACGAGGAGTCCGTGCAGACGACGCTCGAGGGCCTACGGGAGTCCGTACCTGAGGAGGATTACGACTCGGCGTTGGCGGATGCCGGGTTCCCCTCGGAGGAAGAACTGGTCACGATCATCAGGGAAGGCGACCTCATAACGCAGGTCCTCGAGGCCCTCAGGGCCGAGGCCATGCCGAGCGACGAGGAGATCCGCGTGAGGTACCTGGCCGACGCGAGCAGGTACACGCAGCCGGAGACCTTCTGCGCCCGGCACATCCTCGTCGAGGACGAGGCTCTCGCCACCGAGCTTGTCGACAGGGCTGAGGCCGGCGAGGACTTCGCTGCCCTCGCCACAGAGCACGGGACAGATGGCACGGCCGCCAACGGCGGCGATCTCGGCTGCTTCCAGCGGGGGATGATGGTGGCCGCGTTCGAGGATGCCGTGGTGGCGGCCGAGGTCGGTCAGGTCTCCGGGCCGATCGAGACGCAGTTCGGGTTCCACGCACTGGTGGTCTACGAGCACCGGCCCGCGGTGGTGCGGCCGTTCGAGGAGGTCCGCGACGACGTGGCGGCGAACGTGGCTGCAGACGCGGCCTCGGCAACCATGTCCGGTCTGTTGCGGGGATCCGGTCTCGTCACGTACCCCGAGCGTCTCGACACGCCCTGACGCGAGCCGGTAGCTAGTTCTCACGGTCGCCGGTGAGATTGTTCTTCCAAGTGGAAGTACCGTGTAAGGAATCCGTAAGTCCACCGGCGTTAACTTCATGAGCAGCGCTGGACGTCGAACCGCGTCCTCTCTCGCGTTCCAGAGCGTCATCACAACCAGCGCGGCATCGCCCGGCGTCAGACCTCAAGCTGACGCCGGGATCCTTCTTTCGAGGAAGGTACACATGTCGCGCCCCTGCGAGCTCATGCTCTTCTGCGGCCACGGGATAACGCGGCATCTGCCCGTGTCCGCAACCTCGTCGTACACGCGAACATTCGAGACTTCGTCGACTGATTAGAGCGTTATGAAGCTACAGGCGTTAAGCGCTGTAGGACGACAGCGATCAGCCACGACAGCGATCAGCCACGACAGCCAAGGGGACGGCCGGTGCTACGGCCCTTCGAACTCGCCGCGGGTAGCGTTGACCATGTCCGATCGCTTGGCAGGCGAGCTGAGCCTCTACCTCAGGCAGCACGCCGAGGACCCGGTCGACTGGTACCCGTGGAGCCAGGAGGCGTTCGACCTCGCCCGCGAGACGCAGCGGCCCGTGTTCCTGTCGGCCGGCTACTCGGCCTGTCATTGGTGCCACGTGATGGCAAGGGAGTCGTTCAGGGACCCTCGGGTTGCGAGCATCCTCAACGAGGGCTTCGTCAGCATCAAGCTGGACCGCGAGGAGCGGCCGGACATCGACGACTACTACATGAACGCCACTCAGCTGTTGACCGGTTCGGGAGGCTGGCCTCTCAGCGTGTTCCTGACCCCGGACGGCAAGCCGTTCCATGCCGGTACGTACTACCCGCCGACTGACAGGCACGGCATGCCCAGCTTCACCCGTGTGCTTAGGGCCGTCGAGGCCGCCTGGCGGGACAGGCGAGCGGAGGTAGTGGAGTCGGCGGAACGTGTCGCACAGGGCCTCGAGAGCATCGGCGGTGCGGTGCTGTCGGATGCAGCGGTGGTCTCGGTCGACGGAGATCCCGACGCGCTGGCCGCGGTGATTGGCGAGACACTCCGCGGCGCGCTGGAGGCCCTGGGCACGCAGGAGGACCGGGTCAACGGCGGCTTCGGCGACCCGCGAGGTGGGCCGAAGTTCCCACCGCACTCCGCACTTCACTTTCTCCTGACGGAGGGCAGTGAGCCAGCCGCCACGATGGCGCGCAGGGCGCTGAACGCCATGGCGGATGGTGGCGTGAACGACCACCTGGCCGGCGGGTTCTTCCGCTACTCGGTCGACCCGGCCTGGCGCGTGCCTCACTTCGAGAAGATGCTCTACGACAACGCGCAGCTCTTGCGGTCGTACGCCGATGCGTTCTCGGTCACCGGTGAGGAGCGGTACCGGAACGTAGCTCTGGACGTGGTCGGTTGGCTCGAGGCGGAGATGCTGCAGAGGCCGGCTCAGGGCCAAGCCGCGTTCTCCTCGGCGCTCGACGCCGACTCGGAGGGGGAGGAGGGCCGCTTCTACGCCTGGACGGAGACCGACTTCCGAATCGCCCTGCAGAACGAGGACGACCTCGTGACCCGCGTGACCTCCAGGCGCCACGGCATCACGGCAAGTGGTGACTTCGAGGGCGGCAACGTCCTTCGCCTGGCCGCCTCTACCGCCCAGATCGCCGCCGAGGAAGGCATGACTGAGGCACGAGTAGAGGAACTCCTCGCCACGGGCACACGGGCCTTGACCAGGGCCCGTGCCGAACGCGTGCGGCCCACGACGGACGACAAGGTGCTCACGTCATGGAACGGTCTGGTCCTCTCGGGGCTCGCCGCCGCAGGCGAAGCCGCGAACGAGCCTCGCGCCTTCACGCTGGGGTTGGAGCTGGCGCGCTTCCTCGTCGGGATGCGGCGGGAGGACGGCCGGCTCCAGCACGTCTGGCGCGCCGGCAAGAGCGACGTCACGGGGCTGCTGGAGGACCACGTCTTCCTCGGCAACGGGCTCATGGACCTCTACGCAGCCACCTTGGAGCCATGGCTGCTGGTCGAGGCGCTACGCCTCGCGGACGAGGTCGAGGAGCACTTCTCCGACCGTGACGGTGGCGGCTGGTTCGACACCGCACCGTGGTCCTCGGGGGCTCCTACCAGGCTCAAGAGCCACACAGATTCTGCCGTCCCAGGTCGCTACGTGTCCGCGGCGCGGCTGGTATGGCTAGCTGGCCGCTACCAGGCTGACCAGGAACGCGTCGACCGTGCCGTGGCGGCGGTGCTGCCCCTGGCGCCCGCTGCCGCGCGTGCTCCGCAGGCGTTCGGCTCGGCCCTTGCCCTACTCGACCGGATGGCGCAGCCTCACAGGGAGGTCGTCGTCGTGGGGTCGGCGTCGGAAGCGCCGGTGTCCGCAGCGCTGCGTGCGGTGCGGGACAACTCGACCGCTGGCGACGTGCTCCTGCTGCTGGACCCAGCCAGCGACGTGGACGGCCGCCACGCGCTCCAGGACCTGGCCATCGCCGAGGGGCGGTACCCAGCAACCGACCACGCCCTGACCGTGTACGTGTGCCGGGGTGGCGTTTGCAGGCTGCCTGTGCACGACGCTGACGCCGTACGGCATGCGATGCTGACCCTGTAGTTCCGACCGGTGGCGACTACCCGCCTTCGGCCGGGAGCAGAGGAGGAGAGTAATGCTCTATTCGGGTCTGCTTGACCTTCACAACCTGTTGCGGTGGGCCGTCGTGCTTCTGGCTGTCGTCGCGATAGTCAGCGCCCTGGTTGCACAGCGCTGGACGCCCGCGCAGAACTCGCTCTCGCACTGGTTCTCCGGTGTCTTCGGGCTGCAGGCCGCCGTTGGTTTGGTCCTGTGGTTCGTCAGCGACCTGGTGCAATCCTCGTTCCGCGACATCGGGGCCGCGATGAGCGACCCAGCCAGGCGCTTCTTCCTTCTCGAGCACCCGCTTCTCATGATCGTCGCCGTGGCACTGGTGGGCATCGGCGGGGGCCGTGGGCGCAAGACGGACAACCCCCGCGTCGCGCTCGTCTTCTACCTTCTGGCGGCCGCCGCCATGGCCTACGCGATCCCGTGGAACAGGCCGCTCGTCCCTGGTATGTGAGGGGCCGCAGTCTGAGTGACAGCAGGTTCTGAAGCGAGAGGCGTTCCCAGGACCGCCGAAGTGATGGGTCCAAGCCTCACGGTGGGGCCGCCGGCCTCGGGCAAGACGACGGCGATGGTCGCGGTCGTTCGGGAGGCGTGCGCAGGCGGTCGGCGGGTGTGGTGGCTGGCCTTGCCGCATCAGCGCGCCTACGTGTTCCGTCGCGCCACGCGAGGCGGCGCGGCTCTCCTCGGGCTCGAGGTCATGAGCTCGCAGCAGGCGTTCTACCGCGTTCTGTCGGCCCTGACACCTGGCGGGCTGGAGCCGCTGCTGGTCGGCACGGCCCGCATCGTCCGCGTGGCCGAGGCGCTCCGCGAGGTGACGACCGAGGTTCCATCCCCAGGCGAGGCCAAGCTCTTCGCGGCGGCGATCGCAGAGGCCAAGCGCTACGAGGTCGATCCAGACGACCTGGGCGGCCTGGGTACGGACACCGAGACAGACCGGTTGGCCGAGGTATACGCCGCGTACGAGCGGTCGAAAGACGGACACTGGGACTACGACGACGTGCGCTCCGTCGCTGCGCGGATCGTCGAGGACGACCGGGCCGCTGCCATCCTCGCTGAGCCCGCAGCCAGGTCCTCGGCGGGCCTGCCGGACGTCGTGATCGTGGATGGCTGGCGTGAGCTGGGGCCGCTTGATTGGCGCTTCCTCAACGGGCTGGCCAGGCACATAGAGGTCCACGTGACGCTGCCGACCGCGCCTGCTGGCAAGGAGCCCGACACGGTATTGCCCGCGGCGCCCCATGGCACGGCCGTCGAGAGGTACGCCGCGGTGAACCCGGTCGAGGAGGCGCGGTGGGTGCTGAGGAGCCTCAAACGCGACCTGGGCGAGGGTCGCGACCCGCTGGATCTGGCGGTCGTCGCCCCCAGGACGGCGGGCGACGCGCTGCTGGCGCTGGCCGACGAGTACGGCGTGCCGTTCATGGACGAACGCGGGTCCGCACTGGCCGATAGCCCGGCCGGCCGCACGCTGCTTGACTTACTGGAGCTACCGGACTCGCCAACGCCTACCCGCCTGTTGGCCGTGCCCGAGCTGGCGCCTGTGGCCACGCTGGCGTTGCGTCTGGGCGTTACGGGTGGTGATGCCCTCGCTCGGGTCGCGCGGAGCCTCGGTATGGAAGTGCCGCTCGAGCGCTGGACGGAGCGCCTGACCCGTGTAGATGAGCCCGCGGAGTGGACGCGTTCCCTGATCGAAGAAGTGCTGACCCTGACGCAACCCGAGCTGCCGCCCGGCTTCTCGGACCGGGTGCTCGCCGCAGCCCAGCATGCCGCGCGCCTGGAGGCGGGCGAGGGTTTCAGGACGTGGCTCGCTGCCCTCCTGCGCGACGTCCGGGCGCCCAGAAGCTTGGCAGGCGGGGTCGCCCTGCTGACGGCCGATCTGGCCTCGGGCAGGCGGTTCGCGCGTTGCTACGTGATGGGTGCCAGCGTGGGCGCGTACGGCGCCGGAGAGCGCGAGGACTACTTCGTGCCGGACGAGGGCCGCAGCCCCCTGCCAGAAGAGGGCCGGCTGCCGCGACGCTTCGCCGGTGGGGACGACCTCGTCGTGGCCGAGCTGCTCTCCCGTGGGGACACGACCGTCGTGACGACCGCATCCGCGGGGACGGACGGGAAGCTGGTGCCGGACGAGCGCCTCACCGGCGACCCCAAGCTTCTGTACCCGCTGCCCGAGCTACCCGCCGGCAGCCGCTTGGAGCTGGGAGAAACGGACGTCTACCGGCCGGAGTTCGAGCTGAGCGACCCGGCGATGCTGAGTGCCGCGTACGCGTCCCACCGGCCGGACGCGGAGTGGCTGCGCTCGTACCGTCAGTGCTCGTTCCGCGCTTGGGGAGAGAAGACCGTCCTCAGGCACCCTCGCGAGCGAACGGACCTTCTCCCCCCGGAAGAACGCGAGTTGCGCGAGCTGCTCGAGCCCGCGAGGAGCCCAGCGGACGAGTGGTTCGCCCTGGTGCAGGACCTCGGCGAGCACCCGACGCTCGCGACCGAGACGGTGGCGGCGCTTCAGGAAGCGTACCCGTGGGCGGCCGACTGGTTGGGGACCAACGGCGAGACGCTCATGTCCCTCTCGTGGCGACCCGTCGTGCCCGAGGTCGGCGTCGGCACCGGTCGGTACGAAGCGCGTATCCAGGCGGGTCGGCGGGAGAACGCGGGCCGTACCGCCACGATCTTCCGCTTCGTGGAGCCTGCGCCGCCCGATTGGGACGGCCAGGGGAGTGACTGGCGTTGGGGACGCGAGAAGCTCCGCTTCAGGTGGAGCGAGTACCTTGCCATGCACAACTTCCTGGCCCACCGGACGCTCCCGGCGCGGTACGTCGAGGTGGTCGTATGGCCGGTGCTGGGGGAGCCGATCACGGTGGAGAGGTCCTCCAAGGGGTACACGAAGAGCCGCGTCGACGATGCAGTAGCGGGTGCCGAGGCGGCGCTGTCCAAGCTGGCCTCGAACGACGTGATGCCCACGCCAGGGTTCTGGTGCGGCGACTGCAGCTTGTTCTACGTGTGCCGGATGGGGCAGCGCGAGTGAGGGTACGCGTGGCGTCCGCGGGCACCGGCAAGACGACGAGCCTGGTAACGCGCTACCTGGAGCTCATCGGGTCGGGCGTGCCGTTGCGGCGCATCGCCGGTGTGACGTTCACGCGGGCGGCCGCCGCCGAGCTGAGGGCGCGCG
>DASRWD010000006.1:0-12203 GCA_035654755.1 Trueperaceae bacterium | reverse complement strand
TTCCTGTTGCTGGTCGTGCATCTGGGCGTCTTCCCGCTGAGCCGGGGCGAAGCGGGCTACGTGCTGCTGCTCGCTCTAGTCTCGTTGGCCGTCGTCCTGGGCGTGGACAACCTGAGGAAGAAGGCCTTCCGATCGGAGGTGCATAGGCGGCTCGAGACGGGTGACGTGATGGCGGCTGCACCCTTGCCGCATCCCGCTTCGCGAGAGCAGCGCGCCCTGGCGCGGCTTCTCGAGGGGTCTCAGGCCGCAGCGACGGCGCGACTGACCGACCTGCGGCGCGTAGCGGACGAACACCGCAAGTTCATCGACCAGTGGGTGCATCAGATGAAGACGCCGGTCAACGTCATCCAGCTCGCGGCCGATCGCAGGGACGACGCGGCCTGGGACGACGTCCTCGAAGAGGCGGCGCGCTTGGCCGACGGCTTGGAGCTCGTGCTGGCCGCCTCCCGGCTAGAGCGCTTCGAGCTCGACTACGCGCCGACGGAGTCCGACCTCATGGCGCTGGTGAAGGGCATGCTGAACGAGCTGCGTGGGGCGTTCATCCGGTCCGGCGTCTTCCCCCGGGTGAAGAACGAAGGTGCGGTAAGCGCCGTCACCGATCCCAAGTGGCTCCAGGTGGTCCTGAGGCAGCTGCTCACCAACGCCATCAAGTACTCGCCGAGCGGGTCGCAGGTGACCGTATCCGTGAGTCAGGACGGCGCGGTAAGCGTTATCGCCGTCGCCGACACAGGGGCAGGCATCCCACCAGAGGACCTGCCACGCGTCTTCGAGCGCTACTTCACGGGCGCCAACGGGCGCAGGTTCGGCGCATCGACGGGTATGGGACTGCACCTGGCTGCCGAGGTATGCCGGCGCCTGGGCCACGAGCTGGCGATCGAGTCGAGCGTCCCCGGCGGTACCACCGCCGTCGTCAGGATCGGGCGCGCGGGCGTGCACCTGTTCGACGAGACAGCCGGCCAGCCGGCGACCGGGCGGGAAGTGACAGGGACGTAAGGTTCGTGCCGGTGACCGTAAGGATAGGCGATGGCATCGAGAGGCCCTCGCGCGTGAGCATCGCGCCATGAGGAGGCACGCATGCCCGGAAGCGCGCGCACGAACATGAAGGAAGCCGAAGGACAGAGGTACTCCGTCACCACCGAACCGGCCGGATCCGCGGTACTCGAGGCCAAGGGCCTTACCAAGGTGTACGGGGCTGGCTCGAAGGGAGCGGCGACGCACACGGCGCTCGAAGACTTCGACCTTAGGGTCGTCGACGGAGAGTTCCTGGGCATCATGGGCCCGTCCGGCAGCGGCAAGACCACGCTGCTGAACCTGCTCTCGACTATCGACAAGCCGACGAGCGGCTCCGTGCTCATAGGTGGACACGACCCGGCCACGATGAACGGCGAGCAACTCGCGCTCTTCCGACGCCGGCGACTCGGCTTCGTGTTCCAGGACTTCAACCTGCTGGATACCCTTTCGCTGCGCGAGAACGTGCTGCTCCCACTCGTCCTCGACAAGGTGGCCCCGCGCGAGATGAACGCTGCGCTCGACAGGGTCGCCGGGACGCTAGGCATCACCGGCGTGCTCGACCGCATGCCGTTCGAGGTCTCCGGCGGTCAGCAGCAGCGCGCCGCGATCGCCCGCGCGATGATCCATGACCCGGCGGTCGTGCTGGCAGACGAGCTGACAGGCAACCTCGACTCCAAGGCCGCCAACGACGTCATGCAGGCGCTGAGGTTCCTCAACGAGGAACGTGGCGTCACGGTCGTGATGGTCACGCACGACCCGTTCGCCGCCAGCTTCTGCCGCCGCGTAGTGTTCATCCGCGACGGCCGCCCGTTCAGCGAGCTGAGGCGCGCCGGCAACCGGCAGGTCTTCTTCCAGAATCTCCTCGATGCCCTGAGCGCGATGGGAGGGTTCGCCTAGGTGACGTTCGCCCATCTGGCTCTCTCCAACCTGAGGGGCAGTTGGCTGCGTTACGCCGCCTTCCTGCTCAGCAGCACCTTCTCGGTCGCGCTGTTCTACGTTTACGCTCAGTTCCTCTTCCACCCGGACGTCGCGAACGGGCACCTCTACGGGGGCGGCACCACGCGCATCGTCCTGACGGTATGCCTAGTCCTCATCGCGGTCTTCGCGTTCTTCTTCGTCCTCTATTCGAGCGGGGCCTTCCTCCGCGCCCGCAACAAGGAGTTCGGCCTGCTGACCCTGATGGGCACGACGAGGGGCCAGCTCAGGCGCCTTATCTGGCTGGAGAACACGTTCCTGTCCCTTGCGGCGATCGTGGCGGGGATCCTGCTCGGCGTGCTGCTCTCGCGGCTGTTCCTCATGGCCATCTCGCGCGTCCTGCTCATAGACCGGCCCATCGACTTCTTGCTGGTGCCGCAAGCGCTGCTCATCACCGCGGCGGGGTTCTTCCTCGTGTTCCAGCTCGTCACCCTCGTGAGCGCGGGCGTGATAGGTCGGCGGTCGGTGCTCGACATGCTGAAGCAGGCGAGCAAGCCCAGGTCGTCGCCGCGCGCGCGGCCATGGCTCGCGGTCCTTGGCCTGCTCCTCGTACTCGGTGGTTACGCGGTGGCGACATCGGCGCAGGGATCGTTGGTGGCCCTCGTGTTCGTCCCGGTCGTGACCGTCGTGATCGTGGGCACACACCTCCTCTTCACCCAGGGCGGCGTGTTCCTCATGCGCCGCCTGGCACGTGGGCGCGCCTACCGACGCGGGACGCGCATGCTGGTGATCTCGCAGCTCGTGTTCCGCCTGGCGGAC
This sequence comes from Trueperaceae bacterium, assembly GCA_035654755.1. Taxonomy (GTDB): domain Bacteria; phylum Deinococcota; class Deinococci; order Deinococcales; family Trueperaceae; genus DASRWD01. Next base: position 9,458 of record DASRWD010000006.1, on the reverse strand, counting down.
AACGCCAGGCTGCTCGCCGGCATCGCCAGCCTGAGCGCCGTCGTGCTGGCCGCAGCCGGGACCTTCTACGTGATGTCGCGCCAGTTCGTCGACGCCGTCGACGGCGCGTACCCGCACGCCCTCACGCTGGTCGAGACCCCGGACGACAGGGCGCCACTCGCGCGGGGGGACGTTGACGCGATGCTGCTGGAGCACGGTGCCGTCGCCACCGTGGCTGCCGACATCGAAGTCATCGAGACCCTCTACTCCGTGCCCGAAGAGGAGGGCCAGCGATACCTCGTCCTGGTGCAGGAGTCCGCGTACGTGACCTGGGTGAACGAGCTCGGCGCCCCAGCGGGTATGGCGGACGGCTCCTACCTGGTGCCCAGGGGGCAGGTGGCGCAAGGCGTCGACGCGGCAGCCGGAGACCCTGTCGGACCGGTTCCGACCTTCACCCTGCACTCCGGCACCGCGCCGACGCCGGACGCGATCGAGGCGCGACGCGTGCAGCCGCCGACCACCGTGCCTCCCTTCCTATCGAGCCATTGGTTCGTGGTGGACGAAGCCGCCTGGCAAGACGTGGCTTCCGGGACCGAACCTCTGACTCTGGCTGTCTACGACTGGCCGGGCTCGGACCGCGCGACGCCGCTGAGTACCGCCGTATCGGCCGCCATACAGGAGGAGGGCAGGATGTTCGTCGCCGACAAGTACTCGCAGCACGTCCTGCTCAAGCAGACGCTGGGCCTCTCCATGTTCACCGGCCTTTTCGTCTCGGTGCTGTTCTTCATAGGCGCTGGCAGCCTCATCTACTTCAAGCTCTTCACGGAGCTCCCGGACGACAGGCGCCTCTTCGCGCGCCTCAGGCGGGTCGGGATAACCCGACGCGAGTCGGACCGCGTGGTGAGCCGCCAGGTCTCGCTCGTCTTCCTCCTTCCGTTCGCCGTGGGAAGTGTTCACGCGATCGTGGCCCTCAACGCCCTTGGCAGCCTCATCGGCACGGTGGGGCCGGCCCGCGTCGCCGTGCTTGCCTACGCCGTGACCGTCGTCGGACTGTTCGCGGCCGTGCAGATCGTGTTCTTCCTCTTGACACGCTGGTCGTACCTGCGCGCCCTGCTTCCGCGCGACTAGGCGGCGCTCGGACCGGACACAGCGGAGCCGCCATCGTCGGGCGCCGGCAGCGCCAGGGAGCGCATGTCGGCGCCGCTCGGCGACTGGAACACCTTCAGGTCGAACTCGGGCAGGATCGCCAGCAGGTGGTCGAACACGTCGGCCTGCACGCCCTCGTAGACCGCCCAGCGCACGTCGGATACGAACACGTAGATCTCGATGGGGATGCCCTGCGGCGTAGGCTCGAGATGCCTCACGAGGAACGTCATGTCCTGGGCGATGTCGGGACGCGTCTGGAGGTAGCGGCCGATGTAGGCCCTGAACGTGCCGAGGTTCGTCAGACGGCGCGAGTTGACGGGGTCCTCCGCGGCAGCCGGGTGCTCCTCGATCCACTCCGCGATGTCACGGCGCTTGTCTGCGAAGTACGGGCGCAGCAGGGCGAAGCGTGAGAGCCTCTCCACGTCTTCGTCGTCGATGAACCTCACCGTGGACATGTCGATGAGGAGGCTGCGCTTGATGCGCCTGCCGCCCGACGCCTGCATCCCGCGCCAGTTCTTGAACGAGTGACCGAGGAACTTGTGCGTGGGGATGACGGTGAACGTCTTGTCCCAGTTCTGGATAGTGACCGTGTTGAGTGCGATGTCGACGACGTCGCCGTCGGCGTTGAACTCGGGCATCTCGATCCAGTCGCCGATGCGGACGAGGTCGTTGTTCGTGATCGTCATGCCCGCAACGAGCGAGAGAAGCGTGTCCTGGAAGACGAGGATCAGCACCGCTGAGGCCGCGCCTATGCCGGTGAGGATCACGACGGGGTCGCGCTGGACGACGATCGCGATGATCACGATGGCCGCGAGCAGGTACCCGACGAGCACGATCACCTGCAGGTAGCCCTTGATAGGCCGCTGGGCCGCGTTGGGTCCTTTCGCGTAGACGTCGCCGAAGGCGTTGACGAGCGCCGCGAAGGCGCGCGCCACGACGATCGCCATGGCGACGGACAGCAACCGCTCCAGCAACACGGTCGTCTGGAGCGCCGGCAGGTAAGGAAGCCCCGCTCGGATCACGATGAGGGGCACCACGTAGGAGAGGCGCCGGAAGAACGTCCTGCCCTTGAGAGCGTCGTCCCAGCGGTAACGAGTGCGCTCGGTGAGCGGGTTGACGAGACGCACGAGCAGGATGCGTGCCAGCCTGAACGACACGTACGCGAGGATCACCAGCCCGACGCCGATGACGAGGCTGGCGAGCAGAGGTTGCTCCGCCGCGAACTGCGCGAAGCCGGCTCCCAGGAACGCCGGGGGCGGGTTCCTGAGGGGTACGTCCTCGGTCATGCTCCGAACTTACCAGCCCGGGTCAGTGTGGACCGTCCCCGCCCAGGACCGCCCGCGCTGCGGCCCCGAGCGAGCCGTCCAGCACCGCCTGCTTCAGCGTCTCGACGTCCACGGAGAGCGACCTGTCGCCTTCCAGGGGCGCAACCATCCCGCGTACCAACTCGTGCGCTGCCGCGGCGCCGGCGCCCGGCCTCAACGGAAGCCGAAGGTCGAGAGCCTGCGCGGCGACAATCGACTCGATGGCGACCACGGTCGCCGTGTTGTCGACCACCTCGAGGAGCTTGCGCGCCGCGTGGGCCCCCATGGAGACGTGGTCCTCCTGGTTGGCGCTCGTGGGTATCGAATCGACGGACGCAGGGTGCGAGAGGACCTTGTTCTCGCTGACGAGCGCGGCGGCGGTGTACTGGGCGACCATGAAGCCCGAGTTGAGCCCGCCCCGTGACGTGAGGAACGCAGGCAACCCCGACAGTGCCGGGTTCACGAGCTGCTCCACTCGCCTCTCGCTGATGCTGGCGAGCTCGGCGACCGCGATGGCTGCGAAGTCGGCGATCAGCGCCAACGGCTGTCCGTGGAAGTTGCCTGCAGAGAGCACGGCGCGCTCGTCCGCGAGCACCAACGGGTTGTCCGTGACCGACGCCAGCTCGACGTCCACGACCGCTGCCGCGTGAGCCAGGGCGTCCCGGGTCGCACCGTGCACCTGCGGCACGGCCCTGAGCGAGTACGCGTCCTGCACCCGGCCGCAGTCGGCGTGGGACGGCTCGATACGCGAGCCGCGCAGCAGCGCGCGCATCCGCTCGGCCACGAGGCGTGCGCCGGGATGTGGACGCAGCCGTACGACCGCCTCGTCGAACGGCTTGTGGCTGCCCATCAGACCCTCGACGGACATCGCGGCCGCTACGTCCGCGGCGTCTGCGACCAGCTCGGCGCGGTGCAGGGCGAAGACCAGGTGAGCGGCCATGTACTGGGTGCCGTTTATGAGGGCCAGGCCCTCTTTGGCTGCCAGCTCCAGCGGCGACAGGCCGACGCGTTCCAGGGCCGCAGCACCCGACATCAGTTCGCCGTCCACCCTAGCGAAGCCCTCGCCCAGGAGCGGCAGGGCCATGTGGGCCAGGGGCGCCAGGTCTCCCGAGGCCCCCACGGAGCCCTTGGCCGGCACCTCCGGCACCACGCCTGCCCTAAGGACGTCAAGCAGCAGGTCGATGAGCTCCGGCCTGACGCCGGACGCGCCGTGCGCGAGAGAGTGAGCCCTCAACAGGAGCATGGCGCGGACGAGATCGGCGGCCAGCGGCTCGCCGACGCCGACAGCGTGGGAGCGAAGCAGGTTGCGCTGCAGCGCCACGACGTCCTCCGGCGGGATCGACGTCGTCGCGAACTTCCCGAACCCGGTGGTGACGCCGTAGACGACCTCACCGGCAGCGACTAGCTCGTCGACGTACGCGCGGCTCTTCGCCACACGCTCGCGAACGTCAGCGGGCATGCGCGCGTCGCGCCGCCCCTCCGCTACGGCGATGACGTCGGCTCGCGTGAGCGGCTTGCCGACGTCGAGCGCACCCGTGCTCACGAGACCAGGTCGGCCAGAGCCCGCTCCAACCGCTCCACGAGCGACGCGGCCTCGGCCATGCGCCTGCGTTCCTCCTCGACGACCTCGGCCGGGGCGCCCTGCACGAACCTCTCGTTCGACAGCTTCTTGCCGGAACGCTCCATCTCTGCCCGCGCCTTCTCGAGCCGGCCGCGCTGCCTCTCGCCGTAGGCTGCCACGTCCACCTGGCCCGCTAGCGGCAGCCGGAGCTCGACGTCTGGCAAGGCGCCTACGAGCGCGGCTCCCTCGGGCAACCCCTCACGCAAGGTCGCCCGGGCCAGCGACTCGAAGAGGCCCTTGGCAGAGGATAGACCCGAAGCTCCTGGTCCGTGCGCCCACACCTCTATCGTTCGCGACGGCGACAGCTCGGCCTCCGACCTGAGGTTCCTGGCGGCCGTGACTGCGGACATCACGCGTTCGAACGCCGCCTCGGCTTCGGGGTCCAGAAGTGAGTCGTCGGCGGTCGGCCACTCCGACTCCGCCACCTGCTCTGCGTGTCCCAGCGCCTGGTAGAGCTCGGACGTGACGAACGGCATCATCGGATGCAGGAGTTTCAGCACCGCCTCGAGCGCGTGGTTGACCGTCGCCAACGCGTGGCCATCGCCCGCCCGCAACGGCGCCTTGGCGGCCTCCAGGTACCAGTCGCACAGCTCGGACCAGACGAACTCGTACGCCGCGCGGTTCGCGGCTCCCAGGTCGTAGGCCTCGAGGCTCGCCGTAATCTCCGTCGTGGCGCGCTGCAGTCGCGATAGCAGCCACCTGTCGGCCAGGTTGGGGCTGTCCTTCAGGGAGCCGGCATGCGGCGTGCCCTCCTGCATGCTCACGAGGCGGGCGGCGTTCCAGAGCTTGGTCGCGAAGTTGCGGCCCATCTCGACGATGCGGTCGTCCCAGCGCACGTCCTGACCGCCGGTGGACGCCCGGCTCACCGCGAAGCGCAGGGCGTCGGCCCCGTAACGCTCGATCGTGTCAAGGGGGTCTACGCCGTTGCCCTTCGACTTGGACATCTTCTGCCCTTCGGCGTCGAGGACCAGTCCGTGGAGGAGAACCGTGCGGAACGGCGGCCGTCCCGTGAACTCCTCGCCTGCGATCTGCATGCGGGAGACCCAGAACGAGATGATGTCGTAGCCGGTCACGAGGACGTCGGTCGGGTAGAACTTCCGGAAGTACGGGTCGTCTTCGTCCGGCCAACCGAGCGTGCTGAACGGCCACAGGTTGGAGCTGAACCAGGTGTCGAAGACGTCCGGGTCGCGCTGTAGGTCCAGGCCGCTCCAGCGCGGGTCGTCGGTGGGATCCGTAAGCGGGTCGTCCGCCGGCGGCACGTAGACGTTCCCGTCTGCGTCGTACCAGGCGGGTATGCGATGCCCCCACCACAACTGACGCGAGATGCACCAGTGCCTGAGGTTCCTGAGCCAGTCAGCGTCCACCTTCGTATAGCGCTCCGGCACGAAGCCGACCTCGCCGGACTCCACGCGCTTCAGGGCCTTCGCGGCCGCCTCGTCGGTGTCGTAGAACCACTGCAGCGACAGGAGCGGCTCGACCGGCTCGCCGGTGCGCTGCGACAGGCCAAGGGCGACGGTGTGCTCGCGGCGGCCCGTCAGTGCTCCGGCGGCCTCCAGGGCCCCGACCACGCGGCTTCGCGCCTCGAACCTGTCGAGGCCGCGGAACCCCTCCGGCACGTACTCGCCGGTCAGCTTGGCGTCCTTGTCGATGATGCTGGGACGCGGCAGGTCGTGCCGCGCGCCGATCTCGAAGTCGGTCGGGTCGTGGGCCGGCGTGATCTTGAGCGCACCCGTCCCGAAGTCGCGCTCCACGGCCTCGTCGGCGATGACTGGCACCCATCTGTCCGTCAACGGGATCCTCACTCGCCTGCCCACCAGCCCCTCGAAGCGCTGGTCCTCCGGGTGGACGGCCACTGCCACGTCGGCGAAGATCGTCTCCGGGCGCACCGTCGCGATGGTGAGCGCCCCGCCGTCCTCCAACTCGTACGCGAGTTCGTACATCTCGGCGGGCCGTTCCTCGCGGTCTACCTCCATCTCAGACAGAACGGTCTGGCTGGCAGGGTCCCAGTTGACGATCCGCTCCGCACGGTAGACCTTGCCCTGGTGGAATAGGGAAACGAACTGCCGCCTCACCGCCTCCGAGAGACCCTCGTCCATGGTGAAGCGCAGCCGGTCCCACGACGCGCTGATACCCAGGCGCTGGAGCTGCTCGATGATCACGCCGCCGTACTCGCGCTTCCACTCCCAGACCCGGTCGACGAAGGCCTCGCGGCCCAGGTCGTAGCGGCTAGCGCCCTGGCGCTTGAGCTCGCGCTCCACCTGCACCTGGGTGGCGATCCCAGCGTGGTCCGTACCCGGCTGGAACAGAGCTTCGAACCCCTGCATGCGCTTGAAACGGATCAGCACGTCGATGATCGTGTTGTCGAAGGCGTGCCCCAGGTGGAGCGCCCCCGTGACGTTGGGTGGCGGGATCACGATGGTGAAGGCCTGCTTGGGGCTATACGGGTCGGCAGTGAACGGCTGCTCCGCCCAGCGCGCAGCCCACCTGCCCTCTACCTCGGCAGGGTCGTAGCGCGATGCCAACTCCCCTGCACCTCTCGACGCGGTCCTATCCATGGCACCTCCGTCGACGGGCTCCGCTTACTTGTCGATGACGAAACACGGCCCCGTCGCTCAGGTTGAGCGGACGAGGCTTCTCCCCGCGGTACCACCGCTCTTCCCCGCTGTACCTGCCTGAGGCGGGGCACTCTTTACGGCCGCGTATCCGTGCGGCCAACGGGGGTTCTACGGCCCACCCGGCGGCGGGCTTTCTTCCCTTGAGGCGCACCACACAGCGCGCCACGACGGGCGACGTTCACGGCCTTTGGTGACGACCCCGGTTCTCAGCCTCTGGCCGGGGATCTCTGGCGTCCGCGCGACCGCTACTCCTCCCGCGCGGTGATCATGTTACGCCATCGGCAGCGAGCTCATCGACTCCTTGGCAAGCAGGTTCAGCAGCCTCCGCGCGGCGCGCCGTAGCTCCAGTGCGGCCTCGTCGCGCGGCTGCGACGCCACCAGTGGCGCGCCGGCGTCCCCGCTCTCCCGCAAGGACCGCATGATGGGCACCTTCGCGATCACCGGCAAGCTGACGTCCTGGGCGAACCTGTCTGCACCGCCCTCGCCGAAGATGTAGTCACGACCGCCATCAGGCAGCGGGTAGTAACTCATGTTCTCGACGACTCCCAGAAGCGGCACGTGGGTCTTGCGGGCCATCGTGTACGCGCGCCGCACGTCGGCGAGCGCCACGTCCTGCGGCGTCGTCACCAGGACCATGCCCGTGACGCTGACGAGCTGCGCCAAGGAGAGCTGCACGTCACCCGTGCCCGGCGGTAGGTCGACCAGCAGCAGGTCGAGCTCGCCCCACACCGTCTGCTTGAGGAGTTGGGTCAGCGTGCCGTGCAGGATGGGGCCGCGCCAGGTCAGCGCCTGGCCGTCCTCGACCAGGTTGGCGATCGAGATCACCTTGACGCCGTGGTTCTTGAGCGGGACGATGTTCTTCTGATCGTCAGCCATGAGCCGGCGACCTTCGACCCCGAACATCTTGCCCTGCGACGGGCCGTAGATGTCGGCGTCGAGGATGCCGATGCTGAGGCCCTCTGCCGCCAGGGCGGCAGCGAGGTTGGCCGCCACGGTCGACTTCCCTACGCCGCCCTTACCGGAACCCACGGCGACGATTCCAGCTACACCCGGTAGCGGCGCTTGCGACGGCAGCCGCAGTGCCTCGCCCACGAGGACCTCTACGTCGGACGCGCCGGCGGACCTCACCGCCTCTGTGACAGCCGCCGTCAGCGCGTCTTGCGCCTTCCCTCCCGGGACGTTGAGGCCGACCTTTACCCGTGACCCGTCGACCTCCACTCCGCTCACCATCCCCAGGTCGACGAGGTCCGCGCCAAGTTCGGGATCTTCCACCTGACGCAATGCGGTCAGGACGAGCTCACGTGTCAGTTCCATACGCCACGAGCGTACCAGCGCCGCGCCGACCCGCCCGGTACAGGCGGGACCTTACTGGACGTGACTGGACATGGACCGCGCGCGCCCGAGGCGGGCGTCCATGACCGGTCGGGGCTATACTCACCGCGTGACCGACGCCGGACGTTTCGAGCGCGGCGAACAGTACTCCGCCGCCCACGGTGTCGTCACCCACCGGGGCGTCGACCCCATCACCGGCCTAGATGTCCTCATCTACGACTTCCCCGGCAGCCCGACCATGTCGGCCGGGCCCGCCGTCTCCGACCACGTGCTCAAGGTCCTGCAGGCCGAGGTGCGTGAGGCCGACGGCCAGAGGCGTGGCAGGCTCGTCGTGGCCTACCCTTCGGGCGCGACGTTGCTCGCTCCGGGCGAGAGCGTCATCGATGACAGGTTCGTACTGTCGGCGTTGGAGGGTCTGCGTGACGCGCAGGCCCGCGGCCTCGTGCACGGTGACCTGACACAGTCGCGCCTCCTGTACTCGTTCGGCGAGGTGGCAATCGAGGGTTACGGCGTGCCCTGGCACGTGGCGAAGGGAACCACCGGCGATGCCAAGGCGCTGGCGCACGCGGACGTCGTGACGTTGGCGAAGGGCCTCCTCGCCCTTGCCGCCTCCGACCTGAGCGTTGAGGTGGCGTCTGCCCTGAAGGCGGCTTCGTCGGCCTCCACCAGCCCGCCCATGACCTCCGACCGCCTCTACGGCATCGTCAAGCGCCTGGCCGGCGGAGCGGTCAAGGTCCCTGCCTCCGGGTTCACCGAGCTGACACTGCCCACCGTGCCCGTGCCCCGCAACGCGGCGAGCGCGCAGGCCGAGGCGCCGACGCAGAGTCCCAAGGCGCGTCCCGCTACCGCCCCAGTCGGGCCCCCTGCGGCCGCACCGCGCCCGGCCCCCGCTCAACAGCGTAAGAGCGAGCCGAAACCGACCCCGCAGGACCCGGAACCCATCACGCTCGTGAGCGACCCTGGCCTCACGCCACCGCGACCGGTCTCTCCCAAGGACAGTTCGCCTGGGTTCGTCAAGGCGCCGCCGCCCGGTGCCAAGTACAGGCACGGGAACCTCGACGAGGGGCCGCGGCCCGCGCCCATACGCATGGACGGCCAGGAGAGCCTGGGGCGCGTCTCGCGCCGCGCCTGGCGCGGGCCGGCCCTGCTGCTGCTCATGCTCCTGGTAGCCGGCTTCGCGGCTTACCTCGCCCTGCTGAACCAGAACTCGGCGGACGACCCGGTCACCAGCGCGTTCGAGAGCTACCTGGTCCAGGTCAGCGTGATGCCGGCCAACCTGCCGCCCGTACAGCTCGTCGTCGACCAGAGCCCCGCGGGGTCCGACAGCCGCCCTGGCACCGTGATGGCAGCAGTGCCGCGGTCGGTCACCTTCGACGCGGCCGGCCGCTGGGTCGTCCATGGCCGCTTCCAGGGTCGCGATACGCCGCCAGTGACCGTGAACGTGCCGCAGGACACCGCGAT
>DASRWD010000005.1:0-27909 GCA_035654755.1 Trueperaceae bacterium | reverse complement strand
CGAGCATGAACGGCCCGGTGCCGACGGCGTTCTGCTGCAGGTCGCCGAACTCCTCGACGGCCTCCTGCGGCACCACGTACAGGTTGCCAAGGTTGCTGACGAACGGCGCGAACGGCTGGGCGAGCGTGAAGGTGACCTCGTACTCACCGGTGGCCACGGCGGACTCGACCACGGCGAACCGGCTGGCCTGGGGCGATGCGGTCTCGGGGTCGACGATGCGCTCGTACGAGTAGACGACGTCATCTGCCGTCATCGTCCGGCCGTTGTGGAACTGCACGCCCTGGCGTATCTGCACCACGTAACTCAGGCCGTCTTCCGACACCTCCCAGGAATCGGCGAGCGCAGGCTCGACTGCCAGGTTCGCGTCGACCTCGACGAGGCCGTCGTAGATCTGGCCGATGACGACGAACGACGAGAACGCGGTGACCTTATGAGGATCGAGACCCACGGGCGCGGTGTCCGTAGCGATCTCGAGGACACCCTGGGCGAGGGCGGCGCCTCCCAGGAGCCCGACCGCGAGCAGGAGTGTGGCGGCTAGCCTTCTTGCGTGTGCCATGCCTGACCTTCCCTTCGCAGGCTCGTCCCCTACGAGCCGCCGGCGCGTTGGCCCACCCCAGTCCTTGGCCTCGAGCGCCGCTGAGTTACGTGCGCGGAAGATACCACTACGAGACCACCTGACACCTCCGACCCTGGCGCTTGAGGCGCCACCCTCCGCCGCATGTACGGGTGGTGGCGCCGTGCCTCGACCGGTAGGTAGTTGGGGTCTAGCTCATGGATCCCCAGCCGGCATGCCGAGAAGCGTCTCCAGGTCGGACCCGAGGTCGCTGAGCGCGTTCGAGGCGGTCTGGGCTCCTGTCAGCACCTCGTGAACGGCCGAGTAGAACGCCTCTGAAACCTCTGCGTACTGCGGGGCGGTCACGGTCGACGGCCGCGCCACGGCATTCTCCAACGCGGGCCGCAACAAGGGCAGCCAGTCGAAGTCGGAGGCCAACAGGCCCGGGTCTTCGTAGACGGCGGGGATCGTGGGAAGGTAGCCACCGGCGAGCGCCCTCGCGAGCTGGTTGTCGTAGTTCGCAGCGAAGAGAGCTACGTCGACGGCGACGTCAGCGTTCTGTGCGTAGCGGTTCACCGCCAGTTGCCATCCGCCCAGGGCTCCAGCCCGTCCCGCTCCCTCGGCAGTGCCCGCCGGCAACGGCACGACAGAGAAGTTGCCCGCGGCAGCACCGCCCGCGCTCAGCGCGAAGGCGTAGGGCCAGTTGCGCATGAAGGCGGCGTTGCCTTGCTGCCAGACCGACCTTGCGCTCTCCTCAGCGAACGAGGTGACGTCGGTCGGGCTGATGGTGCCGACCCAGGCGACAGCTCTCTCAACCGCTGAGATCGCGTTCGGGTTGTCGATGCTGACCACGCCCTGAGGCTCGACGATCTGCCCTCCGCCGTTGGAGTAGACCCACTCCAGACCGTTGACCGTCAGTCCCTCGTAGGCCGCTCCTTGCCACACATATCCCCAGAACTCCGCGTTGCCACCCGAGCGCTCGCCCTCCTGGATCACCGCGGCCATGGCCTCTAGTTCGTCCCACGTCGATGGCGGTTCGTCGTACGAGTACTTGGCGAGAAGATCCGTTCGGTAGTAGAGCAGACCGACGTCGGTGAAGAGCGGCAGACCTACAAGGCGCCCAGCGGCGGTGTTGTTCTCGACGATCGCAGGGAAGTGCGACGGTACGACCGCTTCGACCTCGGGGTAGTCGGACAGGTCAACGAGATGCTCCGCGAGGTCTCCGACCCAGCCGATGTCGACCTCCAGGAGGTGAACGTCTTCTGCATGTGCTTCGAGGAGAGTGCGGAACGCATCGAGACGCTCGCCGGTAGTAGCCGGGGACTTGACGACATCGATCGTCACTTCGTACGTCGACCCGTGGATCTCATGGGGGTTGGCTGCCATGTAGGCGTCCGCCAGTGAGGTCGTGAACGCCAGCTCCGCGTCGGTTCCGCCGGTCATCCAGGTGACGGATACCGCCGCGGGCCCCCCGGTCTGAACGATCGCCGATGCGTTGAGCCCGAGGTCGAACTGACCTACGTCTTCAGGCGTGTCCTCGGTCAGGTCGTAAGGCGTGCTGTACACGGCGGCGTAGTAGGTGCCTACGGGTAGGTCGAGATGGCTCAGGTCTAGAGACTCGCCGTAGGCGGGCTCGCCGAACTCGCGGACCGGCGCCTGATACGTACCAGAGTAGATGCCCACCCAACTGCTGACGCTGCCATCCGGCACCGTCCAGGACACGCTTGCCAGGTCCTCGCCAGCCAAGTGAAGCTGAACGTCTTGTGGTTGGTCGACGGTGAGGGTCGCGTCGAGGGTCGCTTCGGCCGAGACCGTGCTCGTTCCGAGCTGAAGCTCCAGGGCGTACTCGCCAGAGATGGCCTCGACGTCCGGGCTCCACCACGTGAACGGCTGGGCCATAGCGACGGCTTCCGGGGTCTTTAGTTCCATGGGGGCGTCGGCGTTCCAGCCGGGTGGGCCGGTCAGCACGAGGGGGCCGGAGACCGCCGCCAGTTGCTCGGCCGTAAGGAAGATGTACGCGCCCACGGAGGTGCGCGGCTCGGCGAACAGCGGGTGGTTTATCGTTCCCACGACGAGGGCGATGCCGGGTTCCAGCGTCGTTGCGCCCCCTGACTGCTGGGCGGGCTGTGAATCGCCGCCGCTCCCCAGTGCGATCACCGAGTAGCTGTAGGTTGCGCCCGGTTCCACGTCTTCGTCTTTGTACCTGCGCTCGTCAGGACCCAAGGTCATGATGGGTTCGGCCTGCTGCGCGGTTACGGAAGCTCCTGCCACAGAAGCGCGATGTACCTCGAAGCCTTGGACACCATCGCCTCCGTGAGACCAGCTGACGATCATGTATCCAGGTCCCGAGCTGACGGTCACGTCGGTGGGTGCCGACGCGCTCGGCGGTGGCGGATCGCCGCATGAGACAAGGGCCACGAGTAGGCCCGCGATGGCGGCGAACGGCACGAGATGCGAGCGCCTGGCTACCTTCATCGTCAGCCCCGCTTCCTGCGCCGCGCTAAGGCCTTGTGCAACCGGCGCGGGCGGCGCGTTTCTCTTATGTCACGGGGTACCCGTCCAAGGCCCGTCCGGGTCGGGTGGCCGGCTAGCCGGCCATCCACGATCGGACCGGTGATACCGTGCCACGACCAGGAGGTCAGGAAGACTGTGGAACTAGGCATCATCACCGACGAGGTGCACGCCGACTTCGAGGTCGCGTGCCGCCACGCCGCGCGTTGGGGTTTGCCACTCGTAGAGGTTCGGAACGTTGACGGCAAGAACGTCGTGCTGCTCGACGACTCGGAGGCACAGCGTGCCGCCGGCGTCGTGCGCGACCTTGGCATGAGCGTCAGTGGGGTCGCCTCGCCGGTGTTCAAGTCCCCTCTCGACGAGATCGCGAACGCCGCGGCAGCAGACTTCAGCGTGGCCGGCGCCGTGACGGTGGCGGACCAGTTGCGGCTGCTCGAACGCTCTTGCGAGCTCGCTCGGGTCTTCGGTACGCGGCTCGTGCGCGTCTTCACCTTCCTTCGCGTCCCCATGTCGGGACAGGTGATCGAGAAGATCGTCGGGAACATGGTCGAGGCCGCAAAGGTCGCGGCCAGGCACGACGTCGTCCTCGCCATAGAGAACGAGCCAGCCTGCGTGATCGGTACGGGGAAGGAGCTGGCAACCTTCCTGGACCGGCTCGACGAGGCCCTGGATCCCGAACTACGCTCCCACGTAGGCGCGCTGTGGGACCCTGGCAACGCGCTCGCCATCGGTGAGGAGCGCCCTTATCCGGATGGCTACGACGTTCTGCCGAAGGGCCGCATCGTGCACGTGCACGTGAAGGACCTCGGTGCCGAGGCCGCCTCTTACGGGTCTTTCGTGCCAGTCGGTCAGGGACGCATCGACTACCGCGGCCAGTTCGAGGCGCTGAGGCGCGATGGGTACCCGGGCAGCCTGGTGCTCGAGCCGCACTACGCGCCCTCCGGCATGGACTCCGTGCAGGCCGCGGAGGTCTGCGTCAGGGCCGTTCGCGAGGTGCTCGCGGCGTCCGAGGGCTGAAAGTGGCCGAGAAGCAGTACGGTGTCGCGGTCGTGGGGGCCGGCAACATCGCCGCCGCGCATATCGACGCGGTGAGTCGTCTAGCGAACGCGAGGCTGACAGGCGTCGCGAGCCGCACGGTCGACAAGGCTAGGGCTTTGGCCGAGAGGCACGACACGAAGGCCTACGACTCCGTAGAACAGGCGGTCGCAGACCCGGCGGTGGACGTCGTCGCGGTGTGCACGCCGTCAGGTGCCCACCTGGACGTCGGCCTGATGGCGATAGACGCCGGCAAGCACGTGGTGGTGGAGAAGCCGCTGGAGGTGACCGCAGAACGCGCGAGGCGACTGGCCGACGCCGCCGCCAAGGCGGGCGTCGCGCTGGCGACGATCTTCATGAGCCGGTTCGGCGACGCCAACGCGTTCGTGAAGGGCGCGGTCGAGCGGGGCGCCCTGGGCCGTCTCGTGCAGGGCGATGCGTACGTCAAGTGGTACCGGGACCAGGCTTATTACGACAGCGGGGCGTGGCGGGGTACATGGCGTCTGGACGGTGGCGGGGCGCTGATGAACCAGGCGATCCACCAGGTAGACCTGCTCCTGTGGATCATGGGACCCGTCGCAGAGGTCTTCGCCTACGCCGACACCCTCGCGCACCAGCGGTTGGAGGTCGAGGACACTCTCGTAGCAGTCCTCCGCTTCGAGAACGGCGCGTTGGGACACATCGCCGCGGCCACGTCTCTCTGGCCCGGTCGGCCGAAGGGGCTGCACGTGCACGGCACGGACGGCGTGGCGATCGTCGAGGACGACGTGCTCGTCGAGTGGCGGACTCGCGCCGGCGGCGACCAGGAGCGCACCGAGGTGCTGGCAGACTACGGCGGCCAGGCGACAGGCGGCGCCGCTGACCCCATGGCCATCTCCTTCGAGAACCACCGCAGGCAGTATGCGGACCTGTTCGCCGCCCTGGACGAGGGCCGGCCGCCCGCCGTGGATGGCCGCGAGGGCGTCAGGTCGGTGGAACTGATCGAGGCGGTCTACCGCTCCGTTCGTGAAGGCGCCCCGGTGCGGCCCGTCGACCTGCGCCACAGGTAAGAGTCGCCTGCAGCTTGGTCGCCGGAACTGGCGCCTCTTCGCCGTCTAGGTATCTGCTGCTCGCTTCTCGTCCAGTGCCGCGTCGTATTCGGCACGGTCCAAGGGCAACGCAACAGACCGGCCGGTCCAGGATGACAATGCGATGGCGTTCGCGAGCTCGAGGGATGCCCGGCCGTCCAAGCCGTCGCAGCGGGGCGCCTTGCCCGACCGGATCGCCGCCACCAGGTCCTGGTAGACGGGCGCGTGCGTCGCACTTGCGGCTAGTGTCTCGGGTTCCCGCTCGGCCATCCGCGGTCGCCCGAAGGGTTGCGGATCATTCAGCGCGTGCTCGCGCAGACCGGGTTCTATATCGGTACGCCTGAGGGTCCCGCCCTCGACGACTACCTTCGCCCGGTCAGCGACTAGTTCGAGCCGGCGGCCTGTCTCGGGTTCGATCGTCGTGCTGGCGAAGTATCCCACCGCTCCACCTTCCCACTCGAGAAGCGCGTGGGCGGTGTCCTCGCACTGAGTGCCGTGCCGCACCGTGCGCGTCAGACCCGTAACGCGGATAGGAGGTCCCATCAGGTGAGTAAGCAGGTCCAGCGCGTGAGGCGCCTGGTTGAGGAGCACGCCCCCGCCCTCGCCACGCCAGGTGGCGCGCCAGGTCGCGACGCGGAAGTAGGCCGCCGTGCGCAACCACGGCTCCGTCACCTCGATCCGCACGATCTCGCCCAACTCACCCGAGTGAACCCACTCGTGCAACCGCTCGGTCATCGGCGAGAACCGGTGCTGGAACGACACCGCGAGCACGCGGCCATGCTCTGCCGCAACGGCGATCATGCGATCGGCTTCGGACGCCGTGACGGCCATCGGCTTCTCCACGAGTACGTGCGCGCCGGCCGCTAGGGCCGCCTCCGCCACGGACGCGTGGAACGGATGAGGCGTCAGCACTGAAACTACGTCCGGTCCAACCTCGCGGAGCATCTGGTGTAGGTCTGCGAAGTACGGCGCCGTCGTACGGGCGCGTAGCCGTTCCTCGGACGCAGGGTTCACGTCGCACACGGCTGCCAACTCGGCCCCCGGCGTGGACTCGATGGCCGTCAGGTGCTGCTCTGCGATGTTCGCGCCCGCTCCTACCACCGCGACGCGCAGGGGTCTGGGTGTCACCATGATGGCGCGATGGTAACGATAGGCGCGATGGACAGTGCGCTCGAGCAGAGCCCCCACGCCTGGACAGGCGGCAGGGTCGTCGTGCCGGAAGGCGTCATGGAGGGCCTCGCGGTCGTCGTCGAAGGCGGCGTCATCAGTGCCGTGTGCCGCGAGGGTGAGCTGGACGGCGAGATGCCTCGGACCCATGTTGGAGGCGCCTACATCGCCCCGGGGATGGTCGATATCCACACGCACGGGGCCGTCGGCCGGTCGTTCCTGGGCGGCGATGCCGATGACTTCGCGTCCATCCTCGGAGAGCAGGCACGCCACGGCGTCACCTCGGTGCTCGCGACCACCAGCACGGCACCCCTGGGCTCGATCCTGGCCACCTGTGAGGTAGCCCGCGGCTATGAAGGCGGTCCCAACGAGGCGCGGCTCCTGGGCGTGCATATGGAGGGGCCGTACTTCGCGGCCAGCCAGGCCGGGGCCCAGGACCCAGCGCAGCTGCGCACGCCGGACGACGGCTCGATCGATGCCGTGCTCGAGTACGCGGACGTGCTTAGGATCGTCAGCTTCGCGCCCGAGCTTCCAGGGGCCACCAGCCTGACGGGGCGGCTGCGCCGGGCTGGGATCGTTGCCGCGGCCGGTCACTCCGAGGCGACGGACCAAGACCTCGCCGCCGGCCTGCGAGAGGGCCTGTCGCACGCTATCCACCTGTGGAGCGGGCAGTCGACGACGAGGCGCGAGGGGCCATGGCGGGTGCCCGGGCTGCTGGAGGCGACCCTGGCGTCCGACTCCCTGTCGGCGGAGGTCATCGCCGACGGCAAGCACCTCCCGCCGACGCTGCTGCGCCTGGCATGGAAGGCGCTGGGACCGGAGAGGCTCTGCTTGGTGAGCGACGCCACCAGCGGTGCGGGCCTTCCGGACGGATCGCGGTTCACCCTTGGAGAGGTCACGTACGAGGTGGTCGAGGGTGTGGGCATGCTGCTCGACCGCACGGCTTTCGCGGGCAGCACGACCTTCTTGGACGGCATGCTCCGGGTCATGACCGAGCAGGCAGGGGTACCGCTGCACGAGGCAGTGGCCATGGCCAGCCGCACGCCGGCAGCGGTCATCGGGGCGCACGACCGAGTGGGGAGCATCGCTGCCGGGCTCGCGGCTGACCTCGTCGTGCTGTCGCCGTCCCTTGAAGTGCTGGCCACCGTCGTCGGCGGGCGCACGGTATATCGGGCGGCATGACGACCCCGAGACCCCGGCCGACGGCGAAGCACCGCATCGACGGCCTGCAAGTGGAAGTGCACGGGTCCATAGAAGCCGTCGGCGCCGCCGCGGCCGTGGACATGGCCGAGGAGATGAAGCGGGCGATCGCGGCCCGCGCAAGGGCGAGGGTGATCCTCGCCTCGGCGAACTCGCAACTCACCTTCTTACGGGCGCTGAGGACAGCACCAGGGATCGCTTGGGACAAGGTCGACGTCTTCCACATGGACGAGTACGTTGGCTTGGAACCGGACCACCCGGCCAGCTTCCAGCGCTTCCTCAGGCGCGAACTTATCGACCACGTGCCAGGCGTGACGTTCCACCCCATCCCGGGTGACCCCGGCAGGGTGTCAGAGACCTCCGCCGCCTACGAGTCGCTGCTGCGTGAGACCGAGGTAGACGCGGTGGCGATGGGGTACGGGGAGAACGGGCACATCGCGTTCAACGACCCTCCCTTCGCCGACTTCGCCGACCCGGTGTGGGTCAAGGCCGTGAAGCTCGACGAGGTCAGCCGCAGGCAGCAGGTAGGTGAGGGGCACTTCGCATCCATCGGTGACGTCCCTACGCACGCCATATCGCTGACGATCCCGGCTCTGCTGTCGCCGCGCCGCATCTTCTGCATCGTGCCGGAAGCCAGGAAAGCGGACGCGGTGCACGACTGCCTCAGGCTGCCCGTCTCGGAAGACCGGCCCGGCTCTGTGCTCCGGACGGTCACGCATGCCCGCCTCTACCTCGACGAGGAGTCCGCCACGCGGCTGCGAAGCGAGTAGCGCTGCGTCGGCATTGCTCGGCCGCCGGGAACTTGCGTGAACGTGACGCTAACTAACCTAAGGTCCTACGGCGCCACTGCCGTGTTACGTTCTCTTCTCAAGTCAACCTCAAGTAGGGAAGGGAGCAAGGACGTGAACCGACTCCTCCGTAACATCCTCACGCTCACGGCCGCCTTGGGGCTCATCGCCAGCTCGGCGTTGGCCCAGGGTGACTACCCATGGCAGCCAGACAGGCCGATCACCATCATCGTTCCGTGGGCAGCGGGCGGCTCGACCGACCAGGTCGTGCGCGTCATGGCGACCGAGATCGAGGAAGCCCTCGGCACCAGCGTCGTGGTCGTGAACCAGCCCGGCGCCTCCGGCTCGATCGGCACGACGAACGCGCTGAACGCCGAGCCGGACGGATACACCTGGGGCTCAGGCGCGGTGCGTGACCTCGGCACGTACGCCGTTCTCGACATGCTCGACACCAGCCTGGATGACTGGCACCTCTACTTCGGCGTCTCGAACACCGGCGTCATCGCGGTCAACGCGAACACGCCCTACCAGACGTTCGACGACCTCCTCACGGCCATGGAGGAGAACCCCGGCCAGATATCCGTCGCGACGGCGGGCCTCTCCTCGGCGGGTCACACGGTCATCGAGGCCATCGCCGCTCTCACCGGCATCACCTACAGGCACATCCCGTACGACGGCGGCAACCCCGCGGTGATCGCCACCGTGGCAGGCGAGGCCGAGGTCGTCACGCAGCTCGCGGTAGAGGAAGCCGAGATGATCCGCGCCGGCCGCCTCCGCCCGCTCGCCGCCTTCAGCGAGCAGCCGCTCACGCTGGAGGGCGTCGGCGAGATCCCGCCGATCACCAACTGGCTCCCGGAAGCCCGTGTGCCTACCAACTACTTCGGCATCTGGATCCCCAAGGGCGCTCCGGAAGAGGTCGTCCAGACCATGAACATGGTCTGGGAAGACGTCATGGAGAACTCCGAGGCCCTGCGGTCGTACGCCGAGGAGCGGGGGGCTCTCTTCGACCCGATGTACGGCGATGAGGCGTACGAGACGGGGATCCCGTCTGCGGCGCACCAGGCGTTCACGCTCTACGACGGCGACAAGGCACCTATAGATCCCGCATCGCTCGGCTACGAGCGGCCGTAACGCACTGACCCAAGCGCTCCCTTCGCCCAGCACGAACGGGCGGAGGGAGCCTTATCCTGGTTGATCCCGATGCCCAGATCCGACCTGCCCGTCTCGATTATCTTGATCGTCTTCGGCGCAATAGTCGCGTACGAGTCGTGGCGGATGCCGCGCTTCGAAGCGATCGGCGGCAGCGCCTACTCTGCACCAGGCCTCGTTCCGGGGCTTCTCGGCGCGATCATCGCTCTGCTCGGCGGCATCATGCTGATGCGCTATCTCACCAACAGAGGCAGGCCAGCAGCGGCGGAGCCGCGCGTACCAATTGCTGACGCGACGCTCGAGGAGTTCGTGCCGGACGCCGACGACCGCGTTCAGTCGCTTGACATCGAAGTGACGGTGGGCGAGGGGCTCGAGCAGCCGTCCAACTGGAGGATGCTGTGGACGCTGGGGCTCAGCGTCGTCTTCGCCGCCGTCATGGTCGGCCGCATGCCCTTCTGGATCGCTACGTTCTTGTTCGTCTTCGCTTTCATCGTCCTCTTCGAGTGGAAGACGTACACGGACCGGCGCAGGACTACGGTGGGCCTGGTGATGGCCGCCGCGATCGCGGGTGCCGCGGCGTTCGCCGTCCCGTTCGTCTTCGAAGAGGTCTTCCTGGTGAACCTGCCGTGACGGTGCCACCGTGCTAGAGGGCGTCGGCTACTTCTTCCAGGGCATCCTCGGGTTCCTCGACCCGACCTCGCTCTTCAACATCGCCTGGGCCACGCTCCTCGGCATCGTCGTCGGGATGCTGCCCGGCCTCACCGCCACGTTGGGTGTAGCTCTCCTGACGACACTTACGTTCAGCATGCCGTCCGGAGAGGCGATCCTCGTGCTGGTGTGCATGTACGTCGGGGCCATCTACGGAGGCAGCCGCTCCGCGATCCTGCTCAACATCCCTGGCACGCCGGCCAACGCCGCGACGGCGCTCGACGGCAACCCGCTCGCAAGACAGGGGCAGGCGGGTAAGGCGATGGGCATCGCGACGGCGGGGTCCTTCCTCGGCAGCTTCATCGGCATGATCATGCTGGCGACCATCGCACCGTTCCTCGCCGAGGCGGCACTGCGCTTCCAGTCGTACGAGTTCTTCTGGCTGGCGATCTTCGGCATCGTCATCGCCGGTCGCCTGACCGCACTGGAAGACCCGCTCAAGGGCTGGATCGCCGGGTTCATCGGGCTGCTCATCGCGATGGTCGGGCAGGAGGGCATCTACTCCTACGCCCGCTTCGCGTACGGCGACACGAACCTGGCCGGCGGCTTCGGCCTCCTGCCCGTCCTGGTCGGCATGTTCGGCTTCACCGAGATCCTCTTCGTCATGCGTCAGCCGGCGTTCACCGCGGTCAAGAGCGCGATGGACTCCGTCATCCCGAAGGTCCGTGAGGTCTTCCGCTACTGGCAGACGATCATCCGCTCCGGCGTTATCGGCACCCTGATGGGCCTCATCCCCGGAGTCGGTGAGGACATGGGCGCCTGGGTGTCGTACGCATCGGCGCGGGGCTCGAGCAAGGAGAAGGACAAGTTCGGCAAGGGTTCGGTCGAGGGGCTGATGGCGGCGGAGACCGGCAACAACGCCGCGGTGCCCGGAGCGCTCATCCCGGTGCTTACTCTCGCCGTTCCCGGCTCGGCGCCCGCCGCAGTGTTGCTGGCCGCGTTGTTCATCCACGGCATACGACCCGGCCCGCTCATCATGATCGAGGCACCGGCGTTCGTGTTCGAGGTGACCGCGATGGTCTTCATGGCTACGTTGGCCATGGTGGTCTTCGGCCTGCTCCTCACCAAGCCCCTGCTGACCGTGCTCCGCATCCCGGCCACGCGCCTGATGCCCATCATCATGGTGCTGTGCACGGTTGGCGCGTTCGCCATCGCCAGTCGGCAGTTCGACATCCTGGTCATGCTCGCCTTCGGCGCAATCGGCTACCTGCTGCGAGCGTTCGGGTTCCCGCTCGCGCCGCTGATCCTCGGCGTCGTGCTCGGCCCGATCCTTGACGCCAACCTGCGGCGCGGCCTGGTGCTGTCCGGGGGCTCTCTCGAGCCGTTCCTCACCCGACCGATCAGCATCGTGCTGTGGGTCAGCATCCTCATCACGTTCCTCCTCGGCATCACCGCTGTACAGAACGCGCTCGGGCGGCTGTTCCGCAGGCGCAAGCCGGCAGCCGGCGAAGATGCCTGAGCCGGCCGCCTTCCGCCTCGCGCTGTGCAACGAGGTCGTACGGGAGCTGACCTTCCCCGAACAGTGCGATCTGGCGGCACGGCTCGGCTACGACGCGCTCGAGGTCGCGCCGTTCACGTTGGTCGACGACCCCCGCGAACTTCAGAGCTCGGACGTTCGGCGCCTCAAGAAGATGGCCGAGGAAGCGGGCGTCGGCGTGTCTTCGCTGCACTGGCTCCTTACCTCCCCCGAAGGACTTTCCATCACGACCGCTGATGTGGACGTGAGGCGAGAGACCCTTGAGGTCATGGACGCGCTAGTGAACGTGTGCGCGGAGCTGGGCGGCGACGTGCTGGTGCATGGGTCTCCTGGTCAAAGGGAGTTGTCGCCCGAGGATCCGGACGGTGACGCCCAGAGAGGTGCCGAGGCGTTCGCGAAGATCGCGGAGGTCGCCCAAGCCGCTGGAGTCGTCTACTGCATCGAGCCGCTCTCTCCGCAGGAGACCGCGTTCATCAACACGGTCGCCCAGGCGGAGGAGATCGTCGCGCGGGTCGGTAGCCCGGCGCTACGCACGATGCTGGACACACGCGCCGCCTGCCTGTCCGAGACGGAGCCGGTCGCTGCAGTGCTGGAGCGCGGGCTCAGGGCCGGCACGATCGCGCACGTCCACGTCAACGACTCGAGCAAGCTGGCGCCTGGCCAGGGCGAGGACACGTTCGCCGAGGTCTTCGATGTGCTCTTGAGGCTCGGCTACCGTGGCACCATGGCGGTCGAGCCTTTCGTCTACGAACCGTCCGGCGTGGCGTCCGCCGCGCGTTCGATCGGGTACGTGAAGGGGCTGCTCGAGGGACTGGAGTTCGCTCGAAGCGCGAGTTGAGTTCGGCTTGAGGAGGACCAGGTGAAGATCGATTCGGTGGAGAGCCTCGAGGCGCTCCTGGCGACGCCTTCCGAGGCGCTCGTCGCCGACGTGCAGAAGCTCGCTGGCGACTTGATGCTGCTCGGAGCCGGCGGCAAGATGGGCCCGAGCCTCGCCATGCTGGCGCGCAACGCCCTCGACGCGGCGGGCAGGAGCGGCGACGTCATCGCCGTATCGCGCTTCTCGGACGAGGCAGCGGAACGGCGGCTCAACGACGCCGGCGTCAAGACGGTCCGCGCGGACCTGCTGGACGAAGGACAGCTGGCCGGGCTCCCGGAGGCGGCGAACGTCGTCTACATGGCCGCCATGAAGTTCGGCACGACGGGCCAGGAGCCGCGGACCTGGGCCATGAACACTTACCTGCCGGGGCGCGTCGCCGAGCGCTTCAAGGACTCCCGGATCGCCGCCTTCTCGACCGGCAACGTCTATCCCCTTACCCCTCTTGCGACGGGGGCGCCGACCGAGGACGACCCCACCGGACCCGTCGGGGAGTACGCGCAGTCATGCCTCGGCCGAGAGCGCATGTTCCAGTACTTCTCGAGCGTCCACGGCACGCCTGTGACGCTGCTTCGGCTGAACTACGCCATCGAGATGCGCTACGGGGTACTCGTCGACATCGCGCTCGCCGTGCGTGACGGGCAGCCAGTGGACCTGGCGATGGGGCACGTGAACGTGATCTGGCAGGGCGACGCCAACGAGATCGCGCTGCGCTCCCTCCTCCACGCGTCCTCGCCGCCGACGATCCTCAACATGACGGGCCCCGAGACCGCCTCGGTCCGCCGGCTAGCCACGCGTCTGGGTGAGCGCCTGGGCAAGGAACCCGTCTTCGTCGGTGAGGAGCAGGGGAGCGCGCTCCTGAACGACGCCTCGCGCAGCCACGCCCTGTTCGGCTACCCGCGCGTGGCGCTGAACACGATGCTCGACTGGGTAGCCGAGTGGGTCGGCGCAGGCGGAGAGACGTCCGGCAAGCCGACCAAGTTCCAGGTGCGGACGGGCGACTTCTGATGGCGCGGGCGCTTGCGACCGACAAGGCCGAGCTGCTGCGGGACGGAACGGTTATCCCGGCGCACCCGTTGGCGTTGACCGCGGACAGGCGCCTCGATGAACGCAGGCAGCGCGCCCTCACGCGCTACTACGTGGCGGCGGGCGCCGGCGGCGTGGCCGTGGGCGTGCACACGACCCAGTTCGAGATCCGTGACGTCGGGCTGCTCGAGCCGGTGCTGCGCCTGGCCGCCGAGACCGCTGACGCTGCTGCGGCAGACAGGCCGTTCCTCAAGGTGGCCGGTGTCCTCGGCGATAGGCGCCAGGCGCAGGGCGAGGCGGAACTGGCCGCCTCACTCGGCTACGACCTCGCGCTGCTCAGCCTCAGGGGGCTGGACCACCTGAGCGAGGCCGAGCTGGTCGAGCACACCCGTGCCGTCGCCGAGATCATGCCGATAGTCGGCTTCTACCTTCAGACCGCGGTGGGCGGCCGGCACCTGTCACACAGTTTCTGGCGGGAGTTCGCCGAGGTGCCGGGCGTCGTCGCGATCAAGGTGGCGCCCTTCGACCGCTACGCGACGCTGGACGTGGTCAGAGCGGTGGCGAGCTCCTCGCGCTCGGAGGACATCGCCCTCTACACGGGCAACGACGACAGCATCATCATCGACTTGCTCACGCCCTTCCGAGTGGCGGTCGACGGCCGCGAGGTCGAGAAGCGCATCGTGGGCGGGCTGCTGGGCCAGTGGGCCGTCTGGACGAAGGGGGCCGTCGACATGCTCGACGAGGTCAAGCGCGTGCGAGGTAGAGACGACGTGCCGGTCGAGCTGTTGACACGCGCCGCACGGCTCACCGAGGCGAACGCTGCGGTGTTCGACGCGGCCAACGGCTTCGCCGGCGTGATCGCCGGCGTGCACGAGGTGCTGCGGCGCCAGGGCCTCCTCGAGGGCGTCTGGTGCCTCGACCCCGAGGAGGGGCTGTCGCCCGGACAGGCTGAGGAGATCGCGCGGGTCTCGCGCGAGCATCCGGACCTCACGGACGACGCGTTCGTGAGTTCGCACCTGCACGAGTGGTTGAGCTGACCCCGCCGACCTTTGCCTCGATCGGCCGGCTGGAGCGAGAGGACGTCTCGTCCGCCGCGGCGCTCTCGGCGGCGGTCGGTTGGAACCAGAACGAAGAGGATTGGGTGCGACTGGTAGAGCTTCATCCCGAAGGCGCCTTCGCGGCCCGGGTGGACGGTGAACTGGTGGGCACGACCACGTTGGTGAGCTACGGCGACGCGCTCGCCTGGCTCGGCATGGTGATCGTGCACCCGGAGCGGCGGGGCGGCGGGATCGGGTCCGCGCTTGTCGATACGGCTCTCGCCGGGGCTCCCTCCCGTGTGATCGGCCTGGACGCGACCGACCTGGGTGCCCCGCTATACGAGAGGCGCGGCTTCGCCGGCGTCGCGACGATCGACAGGTGGTCGGGTGTCCTGCGAGCCGAGCCCGCACGGCGGCATCACGCCAGCGTGCGCTCCGCAGGGGCGGGGGACGTCGACCGCATCGCACGGTTCGACTCCGCGCTCTCCGGCCTTGACCGGGTCGCGCTGCTGAGCCAACTGGCCAGTGAAGCGGGTACTACGCTTGTCTTCGCGGAACGGGGAGGCACGGTGGCCGGCTTCGCCGCGTTGCGCTCGGGCCGGGAGCGCCCTCACGTTGGCCCGATCGTGGTGTTCGACGACGAGGCGTTGCATGTGGTCATCAACGAGCTCGCGTCGCGGATGGCCGGCGAACACGTCTTCCTGGATGCTGTCAGACAGGAACACACGAGCGGCCGGCTGGAGGCGTTCGGCCTGCAGGTGGCGCGCAGCCTGCGCCGCATGACCCGCCCCGCCGCTCCGGAAGCGGCGATGATGAGACCCGAACTGGTGGCCGCCATGGGTCTCGAGTGGGGCTGAGAGAAGCAGGGGTGAGGCAGACGTGAGCGTGACGAGGGTCGGTATCGCGATGAACGGCGTGACGGGCCGCATGGGCACCAACCAGCACCTGGTCAGGTCCATACTCGCAATTCGGGAACAGGGCGGCGTAACCGGACCGGACGGCACGGTCATGCCCGAGCCCGTGCTCGTGGGTCGCGACGCGGACAAGCTCAGGTACCTGGCCGACACGTACGGCCTCACCCGGTACTTCACGGACTTGGACGAGGCACTGGCCGAGCCCGATGTCAGCGTCTACTTCGATGCCCTCTCGACCTCCCACCGCGCACCAGCCGTCGAGCGCGCGATCGCGGCGAAGAAGCACGTGTACTGCGAGAAGCCGGTGGCCGTTGACGTGGCGACGGCACTCGACCTGGCGCGCGCAGCGGAGGCAGCCGGGGTCAAGAACGGGGTGGTGCAGGACAAGCTGTTCCTGCCGGGGCTCATGAAGCTCGACCGCTTGGTGAAGAGCGGCTTCTTCGGTCGGATCCTCTCCGTGCGGGGCGAGTTCGGCTACTGGGTGTTCGAAGGCGATTGGCAGCCCGCCCAGCGTCCGTCCTGGAACTACCGCCTGGCCGACGGCGGCGGCATCATGCTCGACATGTTCGCTCATTGGGAGTACGTGCTGACGAACCTGTTCGGGCCCATCGAGGCGCTGGTGTCGCGCGGCGCTACGCACGTACCCGTCCGGTACGACGAGCTCGGCCGGCGGTACGAGTCAGACGCGGACGACGCGGCCTATGCGATCTTCGAGCTGGCAGACGGCGTGGTGGCCCAGATGAACTCGTCCTGGACGACACGGGTCTACCGAGACGACCTACTGACGCTGCACGTGGACGGCACGCTGGGCAGCGCTGTCGCGGGCCTGCGCGAGGTGGTGGTCCAACCGCGCGCAACGACACCGAAGCCGGTCTGGAACCCGGACGTCCCCAACCCCATCGACTTCCGAGAGGGGTGGACGAGGGTGCCGACCAACGACACTTTCGCGAACGCGTTCAAGCTGCAGTGGGAGCGCTTCCTAAGACACGTCGTCTGGGACGAGCCGTTCCCGTGGGACCTCAGGGCGGGCGCGCGCGGAGTGCAGCTCGCCGAGCTGGGACTCACCTCGTGGCACGAGCGGCGTTGGGTCGACGTGGAGGAGCTCCCAAGATGACCAGCGCCCTGAGGCTGCCCAGAGCCGGGGGCGGCTTCGCGGAGTTCCGGCCACGCGAGGACCGGCCCACGTTCTCTCTGCCGAACCGGCCGCTGCGTTCCCGCGTCGCGTACGCGGCCGCTCACGTCGTCAAGGATCCACTGGGGCCGGACACCGGAGCGGACGCCATCGACTGGGAGGCGACCATCGCTTTCCGTCGCCACCTCTGGTCGTACGGACTCGGTGTGGCCGAGGCCATGGACACCGCTCAGCGAGGCATGGGGCTTGACTACGCGGCCACACAGGAGCTCATCCAGCGTGCATGCGCGGCGGCGCGGGACACTGGCGGGGCGATCGTCTGCGGGGCGGCGACGGATCAACTGCCTTCGGGGGTGGACGTGAGTCTGGACGATGTCGCCGCTGCTTACCTCGAGCAGGTCGAGCACATCGAGGGGGCCGGCGGCCGCGTGGTAGTCATGGCCAGCCGCCATCTGGCGCGTGTCGCGACGAAGCCAGACGACTACGCGTACGTGTACGACCGCGTCCTCTCGCGAGCGAAGGAACCCGTCGTCATCCACTGGCTGGGCGAGATGTTCGACCCGGCGCTGGCCGGCTACTGGGGCGCGAGCGACGTGCAGGGGGCGATGGATGTCTGCCTCGACGTGCTTAGCGCCCACAGCGCCAACGTCGACGGCATCAAGCTCTCGCTTCTGGATGCCGCCCACGAGGTCGAGATGCGGGCCCGCCTGCCTGAGGGCGTACGCATGTTCACCGGCGACGATTTCAACTACCCAGTTCTGATCCTCGGCGACGGAGACAACCACTCTGACGCTCTCCTCGGCATCTTCGACGCCATCGCTCCGGCCGCGTCAGCAGCACTGCAGGCGCTGGATGCCGGGGACGTCGACCGCTACCGTGCGATCCTCGAGCCTACGGTGCCGCTCTCACGTCACATCTTCCGGGCGCCGACCTTCAACTACAAGACCGGCATAGTGTTCCTGGCCTATCTCAACGGCTTTCAAGACCACTTCAGGATGGTCGCCGGCTTGGAGAGCGCTCGCAGCGTGGTTCACCTCGCCGAGCTGCTGCTTCTCGCAGATGAAGCCGGCATCTTGGTCGACCCGGAACTGGCGGTAGAGCGGATGCGGCCCGTCCTGCGCCTGGCCGGGTTGGACGCGTGAGCGCGTCGCGCTTCAGCCTCAACACGGCGACGGTCGGGGCGGGCCTGTTGGAGACGATCGACGCCTGCGCCAGGGCCGGCATCACATGGATAGCCCCGTGGCGCGAGCAGTTCGAACAGGTGCCCGTAGCGAAGGCGGCTCGAGCCATCCGGGACGCCGGGCTGAGCGTCTCGAGCCTGTGCCGTGGCGGCTTCTTCCCGGCGTCGACCGAGGGCGAGCGCCGCGCTCGCATCGCAGAGAACCGGCGGGCCGTGGACGAGGCCGCCGCGCTTGGCACCGACGTGCTCGTCCTTGTCTGCGGCGGCGTCGTAGGCAAGGACTTGGCCGGCTCGCGTCGGATGGTGGAGGAGGGCATCGCGGCGTTGCTCCCTTACGCAGAAGAGCGTGGCGTACGCCTCGGCATCGAGCCGCTGCACCCCATGTTCGCCGCGGACCGCTCCGTCGTGGTCACGCTCGGACAGGCCAACGCCTTGGCCGCCCGCCTCGCTTCGCCTTGGGTGGGTGTGGTGGTGGACGTGTATCACGTCTGGTGGGATCCACAGCTTGGCGACGCGATCGAAGACGCCGCCCCCTGGACGCTCGGGTTCCACGTGAACGACTGGATCGTGCCCCTGCCAGACGTTCTCAACGGCAGGGGCGTCATGGGCGACGGCGTCATCGACCTTCGGGAACTGAGGCGCCAGGTGGACGACGCGGGCTACGGCGGTCCCATCGAGGTCGAGATCTTCAACGCGGAGCTAAGAGCCCGGGGCCTGGACGACTGCCTCGCCCTTCTTACCTCCCGGTTCCAGGAGAACGTCCTTCCCGACCAGCTCCCAAGCTGAAGTGAGACCGACCTTGCCTTGGCGATGAGGGAACCAACATTCGCCCGGTCGTCCGGCACGGCGTAGCCTCTGGCGTGGACGGGTCACCCCAACAGTTACTGCGACGTGACCTCGGCCCCTTCGGCGCCGTGATGATGGGCCTAGGGTCGATCATCGGGACAGGCGTGTTCGTCTCGCTGGGCGTGGCCGCAGGGATAGCCGGTCCGGCCGTGTTGCTCGCGATCGTGATCGGAGCCGCTCTCGCCGGCCTCAACGGGCTGTCCAGCGCCCAGTTGGCCGCAGACCATCCGGTCTCCGGCGGAACTTACGAGTACGGGTACCGCTACCTGAGACCATGGTTGGGTTTCCTGGCCGGCGTGACGTTCATGTTGGCGAAGAGCGCTTCGGCCGCCACCGCGGCCCTCGGGTTCGCCGGGTACCTGTCGAACCTGACCGGGATAGGCGGTCGCTGGACCGTGGCCGTCGGCCTCGTTGTCACCCTCGCAACTGTCCTGGTAGTGCTTGCAGGCATCCGACGTTCCAGCGCGGCCAACGTCGCGATAGTGATCGTGAGCCTCACGGGCCTCGCCGTGTTCGTGGTCGCGGGAGCCCCTGCCGCGGCGGCCAACGGCGGCGCCAACCTCGTCCCGTTCCTGGTTCCCGAGCCTGGCGTCGCTCCGGTGGTCGCGCTCTTGAACGCCGCGGCGCTGATGTTCGTGGCCTTCACCGGATACGGCCGCATCGCGACCATGGGCGAGGAGGTACGCGAGCCCCGGCGCAACATCCCGCGAGCGATCGTGGCCGCGCTCGTGCTGGTAACCGTCGTCTACTTGGCCGTTGCGTTCGTGGGTGTGGGAGCCGTGGGTGCGAAAGCCCTCGCGCCCGTCGAAGGCGGCGCCTCACCACTAGCCGAGGCAACCTCCGGGTTCGGGGCGAGCTGGGCTCGACCCGTGGTCTCGGTCGCCGCCATCACCGCCATGCTGGGCGTGCTGCTGAACCTGATCCTCGGCCTCTCGCGCGTTCTACTGGCCATGGGCAGGCGCGGCGACGCTCCCGCCGCGTTCGGTCACCTGCACCGGTCCAGCAAGACCCCGGCGGCCGCCGTCCTCGGCGTGGGCGTGCTCGTATGCGCGCTGGTGGCGATCGGCGACGTGAGAACCACGTGGTCGTTCAGCGCCTTCACCGTGCTCGTCTACTACGCCGTCACGAACCTGGCCGCGCTGTCCCTGCCCGTCCGCGCACGCATGTTCCCCAGGGTTACGGCGGTGTTGGGACTGTGCGGCTGCCTCGGGCTGGCGTTCTTCGTCGACAGGGGAGCGCTGCTCGCCGGCGTTGGGTTGCTCGTGTTCGCGCTCGCGGCGCGGTTCGTCCTGGGTCTCGGACGCTCGCCGTCACGAAGAAGCTGACGCTCACTCCGCCGCCGGTCACCAACAGGTATTGACAGATTGTCACCCGAGCCGTAGTTTATACGAACGTTTCATACGGTCGTTTGACGCCCTTGGCCAAGGACCGCCGGGGGCGGGTCCAGAGAGGAAGAGATGGCTGAATCAGCCGAAGTGAACACGACGGGTGCCGCGTTGGTCGAGCAGGAGAAACCGTCCACGTCGGACGCCATCATCGCCGCTGCCTTCAGGATCCTCGCTCGCGACGGCTTCCAGGCGCTCACGGCTCGCAACGTGGCTCAAGAGGCCGGCACGAACCTCGCCCTCGTGAACTACTACTTCGGCGGTAAGAAGGGCCTGCTGCTCGCCCTCTACGACCACCTCGAGCGGGAACGTTACGAGCGCCAGGCGGCGCTCTACGCGGACGACGGTGAAGCGCTCTCGGCCAAGTGGCGCAGGGCGGTGGGGTACTACAGGCAGGACATGGAGGACGGCTTCGTGCGCGTGCACCACGAGTTGCAGGCGCGCGGCTACGCCGACGAGGAGCTCGCTGCGCGGGGTCGGCGACGCATCGTCTCGTGGGGTGACCTACTGACGGACGTCTGCCGTCGCTACCTACCTGACCTGGGCGTCCGCCTGCCACCGAAGCAGGTCGCGTTCGCCTTCAGCGCCTTCTGGTTCGGCATGGAACAGCTTCATCTGATCGGCATCGAGGAAGCCCAAGCGCCGTACTTCGAGATGTTGGACGCCGTCGGCGACTGGTTAGAGGAGCGAGAGCTGACCGCGGCCTCCTAAGGCTGTCAGGTGCAGCGCATGGACGCAGTGAGGAGAAGCAGCGGAGGGAGCACGCCATGAGGGCTCTGGAGCCACACATCACCGGCTACGCGAGGAACGCCAGCGACGGCGTCGAGCTGTACTACGAGGTGTTCGGCGAGGAGAGCACGCGCGGCACCGTCCTCTGCCTACCGACCTGGTCCCTGGTTCACAGCCGCGTCTGGAAGATGCAGGTGACGTTCCTGGTTCGACTCGGTTACCGCGTCGTCACGTTCGACGGCCGTGGCAACGGCCGGTCAGGTAGACCCGAGTCCGGCTACGGCACCCACGACTTCGCTGCCGACGCCATTGCCGTGCTGGACGCCGCGGGTGTGGACCGCGCCGCACTGCTGGCGTTCTCCGCCGGCGGTCGCTGGGGAGCGGTGTTGGCCGTGGAGCATGCCCCTCGGGTAGACAGAGTGGTGCTGATCGCGCCATCCGTGACCATCTCTAAGCCGTTGCGAACGCTGCCCACGCCGTTCACCGAAAGGCCGGCGCAGCGCGACGGTTGGAACAAGTACAACGCCGTGCACTGGCGCGAGGACCTGGCGGACTTCCGACGTTGGTTCGCGCAGACCATCTTCACGGAGCCACACTCCACCAAGGGCCAGGACGACATCGTGACGTGGAGCGACGACATAACGCCCGACATGCTCGTCGCGACGGTCCTGGAGAGCTCGATGCCGTGGATGCGAGACCTGTGGCCGCGGATCGCTCAGCCGCTGCTCGTCGTCCACGGGGACGAAGACGCAGTGTCATCGCTCCAGAACACGCGCGAGCTACTGGCCCACCTCCCCCAGGCGCGGCTCGCCGTCTTCGAAGGCAGCGGTCACGCCCCCCACGTGCGCGACCCGGTTCGTTTCAACCTGCTGGTAGAGGAGTTCCTCTCGAGCAGCACAGGGGTTCAGGTACGCGAGCAGAGCGAGGGGGCAGTGAGCCATGCGAGCGCTTGAGCCGCGCCGTTCCGGGTTCGCCGTCAACCCCTGCGACGGCGTGCGGGTGAGCTTCGAGGTCTTCGGTCCAGAGGACCCAGCGCGCACCGTCGTGTTCGCTCCGGCCGGGCTGTTCGCCCACGGCCGCCTCTGGAAGATGCAGGTGCCCTTCTTCGCCCACGCGGGCTACCGCGTAGTCACGTACGACGCTCGCGGTAGCGGCAGGTCGGACAGACCGGATACCGGCTACACGCCGCAGCGCTTCGAGGAGGACCTCCTGGCGATCCTCGAAACGGAGCGCATAGAGCGCGCGGCCTTCGTAGGCATGACGTGGGCGCTCCGGTGGCTGGGACCCTTGGCGGCACGCAGGCCGGACCTCGTCTCGCACATCGTCACCGTCGGGACGTTCCCAACCTTCCAGAACGTCCGCGCGTTCACGCCCGAAGAGGTCGCGGCCAACCTCGAGCGCTTCATGGCCCCCGTGCAACCGGGCTCGCCCGTGGATTGGCGCGGCGTGGACATACGCGACCGATGGCACGAGGTCGCCGCCTGGCAGGCGAACGAGGACCTGCTCGAGCCTCACTCCACCAAGGCGATAGAGGACCTTACCGGCTGGGCCCAGGAGACCGAGGGCCGGCACATGATCGCCTCCTGCCTGGAGCTCACCTCGGGCGACCCCAACGACTACTTCGCGCGTATCCCATGCCCGGTCCTCGTGCTCCACGGCGAGTTGGACCCGGCCATCGCGCTCGAGACGGCGGTCCGCGTGCATGAGGCGATTCAGGGTTCCCAGTTGGTCGTGTTCGAGGGTAGCGGCCACGTGCCCGTGGTCCGCGACCCGGTGAGGAGCAACCTCGTGATCAAGGAGTTCATCGAGAGAGGTCAGCCAGCGCCGGGGCGTAAGCAGACTTGGCGCCGGGCGCGTTCACGCAGTAAGAAGCGGGCGCTGTTCATAAGCAGCCCCATCGGCCTTGGGCACTCACAGCGGGACGTCGCGATAGCCAAGGAGCTCCGGCGCCTGGTGCCCGGCCTGGAGGTCGATTGGCTGGCGCAGCACCCGGTCACGCGCGTCCTAGAGGCCAACCAAGAGCGCATCCACCCCGCCAGCCGGCGCCTTGCAGGCGAGTCTCCGCATATCGAGTCGCTCATGGGCGCGGATCACGAGCTGAACGTCTTCCAGGCCATCCGCGAGATGGACGAGATACTGCTGGCCAACTTCCATGTGTTCCTCGACGTCGTGCGCGAGGAGCCGTACGACGTGTGGGTGGGCGACGAAGCCTGGGAGGTGGACTACTACCTCCACGAGAACCCGGAGCTGAAGACCGCGCCGTTCGCCTGGCTGACGGATTTCGTCGGCTACCTGCCCATGGTCGAGGACGACGGCGGGCGCGAGGCCTTCGTGACGGCGGACTACAACGCCGAGATGATCGAGCAGGTCGAGCGCTTCAAGCGTGTCCGCGACGCCGCGATCTACATAGGTGAGGAGGCCGACATCGTGCCGGACTCGTTCGGGCCGGACCTGCCCCTGATCCGTGACTGGCTGCCCGAGCACTACGACCTGGGCGGCTACGTACGCTACTTCGACCCAGCGGAACTCGGAAACAGAACGGACCTGCGAGCGGAGTTCGGCTTCGGTAGTGACGAGAAGGTGGCTGTAGCGGCCGTGGGTGGCACCAGCGTTGGGGCCACGCTGCTCAGGCGCATCGCCACGTCGTTCCCCCTGGCCCGCGAGCGGATGCCGGACCTGCGTCTGGAGGTTGTGTGCGGCCCGCGCATAGACCCCGCCACGTTGCCCCGTATCGAAGGCGTGGAGTACCACGGCTACGTCCACGACCTGTACCGCATGCTGGCGGCGGCCGACGCCGCCCTGGTGCAGGGGGGCCTGTCGACGACGATGGAACTCGTCGCCGCCGGCGTACCGTTCCTCTACTTCCCGCTGACGAACCACTTCGAGCAGAACCGGCACGTGGCGCATAGGCTCGAGCGCTACGGCGTCCCTACCTGGGCCCGCGTGCCGTTCACGCAGGCTCAGCCGGAGGAGCTGGCACAGCGTTTGGAGCGGCTTGTCCAGACGCCGACGACGTACCGACCGGTGGAAGGTGGCGGGGCGACTCGCGCCGCCGAGAGGATCGCTGCGTTGCTGTGAGAAGGGAGCTCGGGACAGCCCGGCCAGGAATCAGGTCACCCCGCGGTGACCGGTCCCGGCCGCGTGGCGTCGCGAGGGTAGCGCCGCGCAGCGAGGGACCCGCGAGCGGGGTTCCCGGCCCGGCGGAGTTCGTCATGGGTCCCGAGACGCCTGCGTTCGGCGGCCGCACCGTGCGCGTGAGCATCTCCGTTCAAGGAGGCGAGGCAGAGATCGAGAGGATCCTGTCCGAGGTCGTGAGGGCGTTGGCGGGTGAGGGCGCGCCGGGCGTCGCCCACCCACCCCGCCCGAGAAACCCGCTTGAACCAGAGGCCGGACCGGCCGAGGACCGTGCGGACCACGCCGAACGTCCTGCACTGGAGGACCTCACGAGCCGGGAGGTCGAGGTCCTCGACCACGTGGCGCGTGGCTACGACAACGCGACGATCGCTCAGCACCTCGGCATCTCGACGAGGACCGTGCGCAACCACCTCAACAGCGTCTTCAGCAAGCTGAACGTGGCGTACCGGCCGCAGGCCGTCGTGCTGGCACGCGAGGCGGGGCTGGGCCGGTAGTGCCACTGGGACTTCCGCGTACCGCCCTGCAGGTGAAGGCCGCCTCATCGGTCGTCAGGCCGGAACGTCGCGCCGCCGGAACGCCGCCAGCCCCAACGCGAGCAGGACGACTGCAACTGCTGTGAGCGCCAGCAGTGGCGGCGCGCTGAACGACTCGGCGGGCATGTCGGACACCGCCTCGAAAGGCGAGAACGCGCGCAACCACGCAGGTAGTTGCAGAAAGTCCCCGAGGTAGATGACGACGAACGAGAAGCCGATCACCATCCATGCAACCGGCATCGCACGTGGCGCCATGCCGAAGAGTGCGATCACGACGCCCAAGACCACCCAGTGGGCCGGGGTATACGCGACGACTGCGGCGGCGAAGCGAGGCAGGATGCTCCAGTCGCCCACCGACGCGCTCCCGGCCAGCCCGATCCCCAGGCCTCCCGCCGCGAGCACCAGCAGTGAGCCAACCGCCACGACGACGGCGTGGCTGATCACCCACCCTGTTCGCGAGAGGCTTGTCGACAGCACGGGCTCGGCTCGACCCGCGACCTCCTCGGACCGCGGCCGGGATCCGGCCATCACGACGTACGCCGCTACGATCACGGCCATGACGGCCGCGATGACCGCCCCGAACGTCGTGATCAGGTCGACGGAAGTGGTTGCCGTGAACATGCGCTCGAGGATGTCCGAACCCGCCAGCATCGAGTCGATGTCGTTCAGGAACGCGCCGTACATGGCGCCCATGACGAGGTTGGCTGCCGACCAGCCGAGGATCGCGCCGCGGTGAAGGCGCCATGCGAAGCCGATCGGCGTCTGCAGGGCTCGGCCGGCGTGCGCCGGGCCTGGTCTCGCCGCCCACAGGCCGGCGCCGACGTCTCGGCGCGCGTTGAGGTAGTCCGCGACCACGACCGTAAACGCCGTGAACACGACGGCCGGCAACAATGGGTACCAGAGGTCTTCTACGAACACCTTCGTTGCCTGAGCCCAACCCAGAGGCGATAGCCACGAGAGGCCGTTGCCCGCCACGTCGCCGACGGCCCTGATGAGATAGGCCAACCCGACCGCGGCCAGGGACGCCCCTAGTGCCCCGCGGGCGTTCTCATAGAGCTGAGCCATCAGCGCCGCGAGGCCGGCGAACGAGATCCCGACGGCAAGGTGGGCCGCGCCGTACAGCCAGGCGCCTGACCAGTCGATGCCGGTCGCATCGACAGATCCAAGGCTGAGTGACAGTGCCAGGGCGACGGCGAGGTTGGCCACGACAACGGTGAGCAGCGCGACGATGAGCGGCGCCCGCCTACCCACAGGGGACGCGAGCACGAGTTCCGACCTGCCCGACGACTCCTCCTGCCGCGTGTTCCGAACCGTCATCAACACGCTCATGACGGCGACGAGTATGCCGGTGATGAATAGCATCTGGTGCGCCGTCGCCGCGCCGTAGTGGTAGTCGCCCTCGGCGTGGTTGACCCCCATCATGGCTACGGCGGCAGGGCTGGCCACGGCCTGCGCGATCAGGCCGCGTTCCACGGACGTGGGGTAAAGCTCGACGTAGCTCAGCGGCACCGCCGCCGTGGCGAGCGCGAGGCCGATGGCCCAGGCGAGGATGCTCCAGCGCTCCCGCCGCAGTGCGAACCGGAACAAGGTGCCGCTGTTGGCGAACGCGTCGGATGCGCGTGCTCCCCGCGGCCGCGCTGTCGTGGCGGCGTTCACGCGACCGTCACATCGCTGTCGCGGGAGCTCGCGTCGGAGCGTGCGTAGTGCCGGAGCAGGAGCTGCTCGAGCGTCGGCGGCCGGCTGACCAGGGTGAGGACTCCGTGGCGCGAGAGCTCCGTGACCACGGCTCCCATGTGCTCGCTGTCGACATCGAATCGCACCTGGCCGTCCTGTGAGCGGAAGTCGTGCACGCCCGGTAGACCTGCCAGGCCGTCGGCCGGCCGTTCCGTTCGCGAGACGACGGTCGTGCGGGTGAGGTGTCGGAGGTCGTCCAGAGCGCCGTTCGCGACCACACGCCCCTGCCTGACGATAGAGATGCGGTCGGCCAGCGCCTCCACCTGGGCGAGTATGTGACTCGACAACAGGACGGTGCGGCCCCGGGACTTGGCTTCCCGCACGCACTCCTGGAACTCCGCCTCCATGAGCGGGTCCAGGCCGGTCGTCGGCTCATCCAGGATAAGGAGCTCGGTGTCGCTCGCGAGAGCGGCGACGAGCGCGACCTTCTGGCGGTTCCCCTTGGAGTAGGTGCGGCCGCGCTTGGTGGGGTCCAGATCGAACCGCTGTATCAACTCCTCGCGCCTGCGACCGTCGATCCCGCCCCGGAGTCGCCCCAGCAGGTCGATCGCCTCCCCGCCGGTCAGGCTGGGCCACAGCTCCACGTCGCCCGGCACGTACGCGAGGCGCCTGTGCAGGGCGACGGCGTCTCGCCACGGGTCCATTCCCAGCACCGTCACCGTTCCGCCATCAGCCCTCAGGAGGCCGAGAAGGATCCTCAACGTTGTCGTCTTCCCAGCGCCGTTCGGACCGAGGAAGCCGTGTACCTCGCCCGTTCTGGCCTCGAGGTCCAAGCCGTCGAGCGCCAACGCGCTCCCGTACGACTTGCGTAGCCCTTCTACAGCGATCGCCGTTGCCATCACTCACCCTCCTCCTTGGCCAACGCCGCCAGAGAGGCAGCTCGGATCTCCTCGAACCGCTCGGGGTTCAACACGCCGTTGGCGAGGATCTCACCTGCAGGCAGCCAGAACCTGATCGTCGCCGCGCTCGGACCGGTGAGGTCCGCGCCAAGCAGTCGCTTGGCCTGCTCGTGCAGCACCAACGCGCCTAGCTGCCACAGCACCAGGACGATGGCCCGCTCGCGCCGGTTCTCTACTGGCCTCACCAGACCGTCGGCCTCGGCGGCGGCCATGTAGCGAAGCGTGTCCTCGACCATCGAATCGACCAGCGAGTCTGCGTGCTCCGACCCGTCCGGGATCGTGCGGGCGATGTACTCGAGGATCGGCAGGTCGGTCTGCGCCTGCCTTATCGACGACAGGGGATCTGTCGACAGGTTCGAGTCGAGGCGCGACTTCATCTCCCAGGTGAGCTGGTTGACGTAGCGGTCGCACTCGGCGCGTAAGCCCTCCTTGGATCCGAAGTGATGGATGACGAGTGGGGCAGACACGCGGGCGTCCTTGGCGATGGCCTTCACGCTGGTCGCCGCGACGCCGTCCCGGGCGAACCGCTTGATCGCAGCGTCGCGGATGCGGGCGCGCGCCGTCTTGTCGGAGTCGCTCGTCCGTGCTTGTCTCGGACCTGAACCTACGGTGTCAGGCACTCATGGCTCCATGTGCTGAACATAGTTCAGCATACTAAACCCAAGTCAGTCGTGTATCGAAGCGGACCCGCTAGGTGCGGATGACGCGGGACCCGGCATCTTGCCGGCGCTCCGCTTCTGGTACCCAGGTACGTGCGCCGGGCGGCGCATCTGGTACCGGCGACTCAAGACGGGGATGCTACTTCGCACCTAACCTAGGCCCAGCTAGCG
>DASRWD010000004.1:0-4741 GCA_035654755.1 Trueperaceae bacterium | reverse complement strand
CACACCACCAACCCCAAGCGCCAGATCCACAGACAAAGACCCCGTACTGATCACACCCGCCCCCACGAACTGAGACGGCCCCGCCCCCAAACGCATGATCGCGCCCTTACCGAACTGCCTCTCGATCTGAGAGACAGCCGTATCGAGTGCCCTCTTACGGTCCTCGTTCATGGCGGCACAGCCCTCCGTCCGGTCGGGGCGCCAACCTGAAAGGCGGGCCGGTCCCGACGCGTCTGACCCGACGCCGTATGGCCGCGAAGCGGCCCGAAGTCAGGTCAGCGCAGTACCGACCGCAGGAGGAAGTGGAGACCGAAGAAGGCTGACCGTTCGCGCGCCCATGCCCGCCCAAGGGGTGGAAGGGTAAGGGTCCTGGTGGTGATGTCGTCGCCGACGGCTAACGCGATCTCTAGGCGTAACTGGGGTCTGGCGCCCGTGCGCCTGACCGTGCCCGTTTCGTTCTCGTCCTCACTGGGTCGTGCATGGACGTCGGAGGCGCCCGTGCCCGTTGCGGCCGAGACCGCGTACGGGTAGCCGATGGCGAGCCCGACGTCCGCGGCGAACATCGTCCTGACCGCCAGTGCAACGGCCGCTACGACCTCTGCCGCGCCGGCGTTGATACCGGTGGGGAGGCGCTTGAGCAGTTCCAGTGTCGGCAGTAGCGTTCGCATGGTTTCCGGTCGCCATGCTATCACGCTGCCCGCCAGCGCCCGGGGT
This sequence comes from Trueperaceae bacterium, assembly GCA_035654755.1. Taxonomy (GTDB): domain Bacteria; phylum Deinococcota; class Deinococci; order Deinococcales; family Trueperaceae; genus DASRWD01. The sequence continues at coordinate 4,027 of DASRWD010000004.1, read as the reverse complement.
AGGTCTACACCGTCGTCGTACTGGACGATATGCCCGCCCCGCGCGTCCTGGTCGCGAAGCCCCGGCTCGTTCGAGTCGAAGAGCCCGGCAGGGCCGAGGTCCTCCTTCGCCTCCTCGAGAAGCGCGCTGAGGAGGCCCCCGCTGGCACCCTCGGCGGAGGCGAGAGTGAGCCCGCGTTCCAATAGGCGCCGCACGACGAGGGTCGCCATCTCGTCGTCGCCGGTGCCCCAGACGCTCTCGCCCAGAGCGGCCTCGACCGCGCGCATGGTCCCCGCGGCCACGTTCCTCGCCGACTCCGGGTCCGGTCCCTTGGCAGCGACCCTCACGTGAACGCCGTCTCGCTTCGCGTACGTGGCCACGCTGGGGTTGGCCCCGTTCGTGAGCTCACCGAGGATGTCGGCGACTGACGACTCCCCAACACCGTGCGTCTTGTACGTCCGCGTGAAGATCTGGCTCTTCGGGAACCGGAGCCGCGGCACGGCTTGGGACTCCCACATCCGCTTCAGCTCCCGGGGCGGTCCGGGCAGCGTGACGATCACGCGTTCCGCGCCCTCCCACTGGGTCCGCACCAGCCAGCCGGGAGCGGTACCGATCGCGTTCGGGAGAACCTCTGCAGACGCGATGACTTCCGCCTGCTGGACGTTCCTCTCGGGCATGCGTCGCCCACCGGCTGCGAAGTGCTCACGCAGCCACCGCTCGAGCTCCGGGTCGACCGTCTGCTCCTCGCCGACAACCGCCGCCACCGCGTCGCGCGTGAGGTCGTCCTCGGTAGGGCCGAGCCCCCCGCCGAGCACGACGAGGTCGCTGCGAGACAGGCCGGTCTCGAGCAGGTGCTTGATCCGTCCTTCGTTGTCCCCTACGCGCGAGGACCAGAGCACGTCCACGCCGACGCCGGCGAGGTACGTGGCGAGGTACGCGCTGTTCGTGTCGACGATCTCGCCGAGGAGCAGCTCCGTTCCGACGCTGATGAGCTCCGCGCTCCTGATGACGGTCAAGATGCGAACGCCCCCACTGGTGTCATGGACGCCCTCCCGCGGGCTCTCGTGCGCACGTCACACGCGTTCTCCGATACTTCATCTGAGACGATATTAGCGCTGCTCATGGTGTAGGATTCGTCTGGTCCCCACCCCCGGGACCGAGATGGGCGCTCACCCCAGCGCCTAAGGAGGGCATAGACCCTCCACCATCTCCTCTTTGACCCTGCGCCCCCCACGCAGGGTCCTTTTTTTCGGCGTGGCGTCGCCCCGTATGCGGTGTGCTGGGGGCTGTTGCCTAGGACAGTGGGCAAGCGCCCATGCGTTCACGGTGGTCCCAGAGGCCGGTGCTAGCATCTCGCCATGAACGAGCCTCAAGCTGACCTTCCGCGTGACGGCGGATCGCGCTCCACGGTGCTCAAGGACCTCCGCGGCACCCGCTGGGAGCAGCTGGCCGGCCGCACCGTGAAGGACGAGCTACGGTCGAACCTCTTGGCGAAGCTGAAGACCGGCGAGACGCTCTTCCCGGGTGTGCTGGGCTACGAGGAGACCGTCACGCCAGCGATCGTGAACGCCGTCCTCAGCCGTCACAACTTCATCTTGCTCGGACTACGCGGGCAGGCGAAGACCCGCATCTTGCGCGCACTCGTCGACCTCCTGGATGAGGAGGTCCCGTACATCGCGGGTACGGAGCTCCACGACGACCCCTTCGCTCCGGTGACCAGGCAGGGTAAAGGCATCGTCGAGGAGTGCGGTGACGCCACACCCATCGCCTGGTTGCCGCGTGAGGCCAGGTACCTCGAGAAGCTCGCGACCCCCGACTCCACGGTCGCGGACATCATCGGGGACATAGACCCCATCAGGGCGGCCCGGCTCGGGACTTCGTTGGGTGACGAGCGCGCCGTCCACTACGGTCTCCTCCCGCGTGCGAACCGCGGCGTCTTCGCCATGAACGAGCTGCCGGACCTCGCAGGCAAGGTGCAAGTTGCCCTGTTCAACGTCATGCAGGAAGGCGACGTCCAGATCAAGGGCTTCCCGGTGCGCCTGCCGCTGGACGTCCTGCTCGTGTTCAGCGCCAACCCCGAGGACTACACGGCCCGCGGCAAGATCATCACGCCGCTCAAGGACCGCATCGGCAGCGAGATCCGCACCCACTACCCGCGCACCGTCGAGGAGGGCATGGCCATCACTGCGCAGGAGGCGTGGCTGGCAAGGGACGGCGTGGCCGCAGGCGCCGGCGGCGTGTACGTGCCTGCTTTCGTGGCAGAGGCCATCGAGGAGGTCGCCTTCCAGGCGCGCGATGACGCCCGCGTGGACAAGCACTCCGGCGTGTCGCAGCGGCTACCCATCACCCTCATGGAGAACGTGGCCTCCAACGCCGAGCGCAGGGCGTTGCAACTCGGTGAGGACCGGCCCATAGCGCGCATCGCGGACCTCTACGCAGCGCTGCCGGCCGTCACCGGCAAGCTGGAGCTCGAGTACGAGGGCGAGCTGAAGGGCGCGGAGGCGGTGGCACGCGACATCGTGCGCCGTGCCGTCGGCCAGGTCTTCGGCAGGCGGGCCGCAAGCGTCCCGACCGACGACGTCGTCGCGCACTTCGAAGCGGAGAACCAGCTCAGGATCCCGGAAGACGTGCGCAGCGGGGACCTGCCCGGGGTGCTCGGCGAGGTGCCAGGCCTACTCGACGCCGCCCGCGCGGTCGCCGACAGTCAGGTCGCAGACGAGGTGGCTGCTGCTGCCGAGTTCGTGCTGGAGGGGCTCCACGCCCGCAGGCTTATCTCGCGCAGCGAGGAGCGTGGTTACAGCGCCCCGGACCTCGAGGCCGTAGCGCAGGCGCCTCGCGCCCGCTGGAACTAGCGCATGGCGACCGTCCGCTACTCGCGGTACGAGGCCACGCTCGAGGACCTCGACACCTCTGACCTCATGCGCATGCTGGAGGATCGGTTGCTGCAGTCGGGCTTCGACCGCGACCCGTTCGACCCTGACCCTGAGTGGCGACCCAGCATGGAGGACCTACACGAGGCCATCGCCGAGTCGCTGCTCGACAACGAGCTCGTCACGGAAGAGATGATCAGGCAGGCCATGGAGGCCGAGGACTGGCTGGACTCGGAGCTGGGTCAGGCGGTCAAGAGGCTCGCCCAGCGGCTGGCGGACGACGGCTACATCAGGCCGATAGGGCAGGAGCCTTCCGACGAGGAGGCTTCGGGCCAGGGTTACTCCGGTGACACGTCGGGTCACACCCAGTTCCAGCTCACGGACAAGGCCATAGACTTCCTCGGCTACCGCACGCTGCGCGACCTGTTGGGCGCAGCGGGCAAGTCGAGCGTCGGAAGCCACGACACCCGGTTCACTGCCGCCGGCGTAGAGGCCGTTGGCCAGCCCAAGCGTTACGAGTTCGGGGACAGCCTCAACCTCGACGTCTCCGAGACACTGAAGCGCGCCGCGCGTCACGGCATCGGTCGCCTCGAGCTGGAAGAGGACGACCTCTACGTCATGCAGTCCGAGTACCGGTCCTCCGCGGCAACGGTGGTCATGCTCGACTGCAGCCACTCGATGATCCTCTACGGGGAGGACCGCTTCACGCCTGCCAAGCGCGTCGCTCTGGCGCTGGCGCACCTGATCCGGACGCAGTACCGCGGTGACTCGATCAGGTACGTGCTGTTCCACAACTCGGCGGAGGAGATCCCCCTCGGTCAGTTGGCGGGCGCACAGGTGGGTCCGTACCACACGAACACGGCCGAGGGACTCAGGTTGGCGCAGAAGATCCTGAAGCGCGAGAACAAGGACATGAAGCAGATCATCATGATCACGGACGGCAAGCCGTCGGCGATCACCCTGCCAGACGGCAGGGTCTACCGCAACGCGTACGGGCTGGACCCCCTGGTGCTGGGTGAGACCCTGAGGGAGGTCGGCAACTGCCGTCGACACGGAGTCCAGGTGAACACGTTCATGCTCGCCCGCGACCCCGAGCTGATCGCGTTCGTAAGGCGAGTCTCCGCCATGACGCGCGGCAAGGCCTACTTCACCACGCCGCATACGATCGGGCGCTACGT
>DASRWD010000003.1:0-2451 GCA_035654755.1 Trueperaceae bacterium | reverse complement strand
GAAACCAAGACAGCGTAACTCAGGGGGCTCGCGTCCAGTGAGTCCTCGGATGACGCTCTGAGGCGACGCAGCAGCTCGACCTGCAGGTGGCTGATCGGGTCTACATAGGGGTTGCGCAAGGCGATGGACCGCGCCAGCACGCCGTCACCCGCAAGCAGGGGCGCACCCGTCGCAGCCTCGATCTCCGCGACAGACAGCTCGTACTCCTCGAGGATCATGCCGCCGAGCGTGCCGCGCAGGGGCTCTTCCACCAGCGACAGGTAGCTCCTGAACACGTCCATGTCGGCCTTGGCGAGGCTCATCTGGGCGAAGTCGACTACCGCCCGGAAGAACGGCCACTCGGCGTAGAGCTGAGTCGAGAGGCCCTTAGGCAGCGCGGCCAGTCCTGTCCCTATGCCGTACCAGCCGGGAACGTTCGCTCGACACTGCGTCCACGCGAAGACCCACGGGATCGCCCGAAGGTCGGAGCGAGACCCACCCTTGCCGCGGCTGGCCGGCCGTGAGCCGACGTTCAAGCGGCTGATCTCCTCTATCGGCGTCACTGCCGTGAAGAACTCGAAGAACCCGTCTGCGTCCATCAGCTCGCTGTACCGCTCGCGGCTGGCGTCCGCTGCCCGCTGTGCTGCCTCGCGGAAGCGTTCGTCCAAGGGCACGACCTCGCGCGCGTCCCTCGCCGAAGAGAGGATGAACGCGTGCACCACCTGCTCGAGGTGCCTGTGTGCCAGGTCCGGGTCTGCGTACCGGTCGGAGAGCGCCTCGCCCTGCTCCGTCATGCGCATGCGTCCGCCAAGCGACCCGGGCGGCTGTCCGAGGATCGCCTGACCCGCGGGCCCACCGCCGCGGCCGATGCTCGTGCCCCGGCCGTGGAACAGGCGCAAGGCCACGCCCGCGTCACGCGCTACCTGGGCGAGGCCCTCCTGCGCCTGGTAGAGCGCCCAGTTGGCGCTGAGGAACCCGACGTCCTTGTTCGAGTCCGAGTAGCCGATCATCACCTCTTGCACGCCGCGCCTCTCCACGTGATCGCGGTACACGGGTGTCTCGAACAGAGAGCGCATGACGTCGGGGGCGCGCTCGAGGTCGTCCAGTGTCTCGAAGAGCGGCGTGGAGTCGATGTCCGGTATGCCGGCTTCCTTGGCCAGCAGCAGGGCCTCCAGCACGTCGGAAGGGCCGTTGGTGAAGCTGACGATCGTCGAGCCGACGGCCTCGGGACCGTAGCGCTCCTTGACCTCGCGCAGCACGCGTAGGGAGTCGAGGGCCCGTGTCGCCTCCTCGCCAAGCTGCAGCCACGATGGCGCGAGCGGGCGTGGCGTGGACAGCTCTCGCGCCAGCAGGCGGGCGCGCTCGTCCTCCGGAAGCGACACGTAGTCGTCAGCCACGCCGGCGTACGCCAGGAGGTCTGCCACCGCGATCTCGTGCTTAGAGGAGTGCTCCCTCAGGTCCAGCGGGGCGAGCACGAAGCCGAAGGCGTCGGCTCGGTAGCGAGCCGGCCGCACGAAGGTCTCCGCGAGACGCTCGCCGTGGGTGGAGGCCAGCGTGTTCTCGACGAGCCGGAGGTCGTCCACGTAGCCGTCCGGTCCGTCCGGGTACGGGTCCGTACCGTCGAGCTCCGCGTTCAGGAACCGGTACATGTGCTCGAGCTTCCGTCGGAAAGGCTCGTGGGGGAAGCGGGCGCTGGAGCCGTAACGCTCGTCGAGAGCCGCCAGGTCCTCGCGGAAGACGCCCGTCTGCACGACGCGGTCCTCGTGCTGCGAGAGGCGTTGGACCAGGAGGTCCATGTCCTCCAGGTAGCGGCCGAGAGCCACACGCGTCTGCAGCTCGTACGCCTCGCGCGTCACCTCGGGCGTCACGTACGGGTTGCCGTCGCGGTCTCCGCCGATCCACGAGCGGAACCCGACGATGGGCTCGAGCGCGCCCGGAGGAAGCGTGTCTTCGCCGTAATAGGTGGCGAGGGCCTCGTCGACGTCACGCATGAGCCGAGGCACGGCGTCGAGAAGCGACCGGCGGTAGTAGTACAGCGCGCTCTTGACCTCGTCCAGCACCGACGGGCGGTCGTCGTTGGCCTCCCGCGTCAGCCACAGCGCTGTCACCTCGGCGTAGATCGTGTCCACGAGCGCCTGCCGGTCGGACGTGCGCAGGCGTCTCTCGCCCAGCTGCCTCAGCGCCTCCGAGACCCGCTCCAACTTGAGGCGCACCGTGTACCGCTTCACCTCGGTGGGGTGCGCGGTGACGGTTAGCTGGATATCGAGGCCCTCGACGAACCTGCGCGCCTCTGCCGCCGACCAGCCCTGGTCCTTCAGCGACTTCACGGCGGCGGCGATGCTCTCGCCCCGCGGGGCCGCCGTGGTGGCGGACACGTCGCGCTCGCGGTTCACCCGAACCCGGTGAACCTCTTCTGCCAGGTTCACGAGCTGGAAGTAGACGGTGAACGCCCGCACCAGCCGCTCGGCGTCC
>DASRWD010000002.1:0-7912 GCA_035654755.1 Trueperaceae bacterium | reverse complement strand
GGGCGACTGATCCACGACGTGTCCGGGTGTGCCCGAGCCCCTTGGCTCGGGTGCACCCGGCGCCTGCCGCGGGCCCGTCCGCGCCAGCCCCATATCTTGCGGAGCAGTCGAGAACAGACGCTCTCGGCGTGATCTCAGTCTTGCGCCCATATCACCCCCCCTTGGAGATAAGACCGTGAGCGAACCCAAGCCGCACGTGAACGCCCAGCATTCGACCAAGGCTCGAAGGCCGACACTACGCCACCTGGCCGCGACGCTCACGTCCGTGTTAGCCGCGCTGGCGTTGATTCCCACCGCCGCTGCGCAGCCCGGAACGGAGTTCGTGCAAGTGGTAGGCACCATCTCCCGCGACCTGGCGGGCGAGCCGGGGCAGACCATAAACCAGTCTGTGAGGGTGAAGAACACGGGTGGTGCGGCCGCTTACGTGACCATCCACTTCGAGGACGTCGAGCTGACCGCGACCGGCCTGGAGGCCGTTGGCGAGCAAAGCGCCGGTCGCAGCAACCGGGCCTGGTTCGCGGGCCCCCCGGAGCCGGTGCTCGTGCAACCCGGCGCCATCGTAGACGTCCCTTTCAGCATCACCATCCCCGCTGAGGCTGCGGGCGGTTACTGGTCGAGCGTCATCGTCCGGCCCGAGAGCTTCGTGCGCCAGACCCTGAACTTCGGTGACAGGACCCGGGTGCCCGTCGAGATCGTCACGCAGTACGCGGGCCTAGTCTTCACGAACGTCAACAACACAGGGAGCAACGCCCTGACGTTCTCCGACATCGTCTTGGGGACGAGCGAGGCCGGTCACGTCGCCGAACTAACCATCCGCAACGACGGCGACCGCGCCGACGTCTTCGACCTTCGCGCCCAGCTCATGAACGATCTGGGAGTCCAGGTCTATGGCCACACTCTCCGCACGCGTCTCGTCGGTGGGTACGAGAGGACGGTCGCCTTCCCCCTGGGTCAGCTGCCGCCTGGGGAGTACACGCTGATCGTCATCGCCGACGCTGGGCAGCTCGACGTCTTCGCGCGGCAGTTCAGGGTAGTCGTGCCATGAGCCAACCACAGCCCGGGAACATGACCACGACGTCGCGCCTGCGACGGATGAAGGCGCTAGCGCTGACGCTGCTCCTCCAACTCTCCGTAGCGGCGACCGCGCAGTCGGTCGAAGCGCGCTTCGCCGCCACCCAGCCGACGTTCTCAGACGGCGAGTCCAGGACTCTCACCGTGTTCGTTCAGAACGTCGGAGCCGAACCGGTCGACTTGGCACCCCGAGTGACAACGGCGCCGGAGATCGTGGTGGCGCTCGAACCGCAGCCGCTCACGCTCGAGCCGGGGGAGAGGCTCCCGCTCTTCCTGGGCGTACTGGTACCGCTACAGACGCCCCCAGGGGAGTACCCCCTGGAGCTGACGATCGAAGGCGGCGGAGACGCCTATCGGGCGACCGCCATGATGATCGTCCGGCCCCGCCCCTCGCTATCGCTCCAGGTCGTCCGCTCTGATCCGGGCGAAGCTGGCTGGGAGCGCGAGTACCAGATCGAACTCACCAACGCCGGCAACACGGTCGAGACCGTTCACTTGGAGCTCGAGGCGCTTCCGTTCGCCGACGTCAAGATCGAGCCGGATCTCGTCACCGTCTCTCCGGGCGACACCGCCACGGTGCGCGCCACGGTGGCGTCGCAGATGCGCACGACGGGCCGCCAACGCGTCAACCTCGTCGCGCTGCCTAGTGACGCCGGCGACGCCCTGGCAACGGCTCGCCTCGACTACATGGTCCTCGGAAGCACGGCGCGGATCAGGGAGACGCATCGCGCCCTGAACTTCACGGCGCGCGTGGACTACCGCCCAGGCACGAACTTCTCCCGCCCCGGCCTCGAGCCGTTCAGCGTCTCACTAAGAGGCGGCGGCCTCATCGATGCTGACGGCAACCAGCGGGTGCGCGCCACCATCGCGACGAGCGGGTTCGACAGCGTCTCCTTCGCCGGCGCGTACACGTCCGACGTACTCGACGTCGCGATCGGACAGGCCCGGCATCGCTACTCCGAGCTCGGATTGCGCGCCAGCGGGTACGGCTTGAGTCTCGTCGGCCGCGTCCCGGACTACGGCGTGACCATGAGGTCCTACCTCCTAGGTGACCAAGCGCTCTCGGGCGTAATCGCGGCCGGCGCGCAGATCACCGCCGCCGGACCAGCCGTCAGCGGGGCGCTGCAGTTCGCGTACGACGTACCCAGCGGCATGGGCGTCCTCAGCTCCTCCGCATCGGTCGACGCGCTCGGCCTGATCGCGCGTAGAGCCGCATCGGAGGCGGCGGGGGGCTTCGGCGACGATTCCTACGTCGAAGGCCTGACCGACCAAGACCAGGACCCGGAAGAGGAAGTGCGCGCCGAGCTGGACGAGGCGACCACTGGGCTACCCGGCACCGAAGAGCCCGAAGAAAGCCCCTCCGCCGCCATCGAAGAGACGGTGGTGGAAGCGGTCGCTTCCGCCACGCCCCCCATCGACCGGCTCACCGTCCAGGCCGAAGGCGCCTTGGATACGACAGGCGGCGTCGCGGGCATCGCGCGCGCCCAACTCGGCGCCGGCCCGTTCACCGCCACCGCCAGCCTCGGTGGGGACAGCGGCGGCTTCAAGGGAAGCACCACGTCCGGTCTCTCCTGGGGCGTGGGTGGCGGCGTCAGCGTGGCCGAAGTCGAAGACCTGTCCGTGAACGTCAACGCGCAGTACCGCGCCACTGACCGCCACAACGAGTCGGGCGCAAACGTGCGCCACACCGACTCGGTGGCCGTTGGCCTCGGCGTGACCGGCGGCAGGGCAGGCGCGGCGCTCACGTTCGCCACTACGATCAACTCCAACGGCGGCACCGATACGTGGACGCGGGACCAGCGCTTCGGCGTCACCGTCCGCGCCTTGCTCGACGCCGTCCGGTTGACCTCCAGCCTCACCTGGGCCAGCGGGTACTCCTCGTCGGCCCCAGGCGAAGCGACCCAGAGCCTGCTCGAAGTCAAGTCCGGCGTCCGCGTGCCCCTGTCCAGCGGCTCGCTCACCGCCGGCGGGGAGCTCGAGTATGACCTGTATGCTTCCAAGCTCGTGAGCCTGCGGGCGGAAGCGGTCGCGACGCTCAGGGACGTCGCCGCGCTCCACGGCGACGTGAGGTTCGGGGTGCGCTACCGGATGAGCGAGGACTACCAGTGGGTCACGGGCCTCGCGCGCTGGTCCGGACAGGTGGCGCCGAACCTCTCCGCCGCCGCCGGGCTGCAAGGCACCGTCTCACTCCTCGAGTCCGGGACCGGCGGTTGGGTGACCGCCACCTTGAACACGAACGCTCGCCTGCCGATCGGGCATCAACTCGGCATCGGGGGTCAGGTGAACTGGAACCTGGATGGCGGCGTCGGCGGTATGATCACCGCCTCATACACCGTCCCCTTCGCGGTCCCCATCGGGCGAATCGAGGGCCTAGGCGACCTGAGCGGCGTCTTGCTCGACGTCAACGGCGAACCGGTTCAGGGAGTCGAGTTGCTGGTCGGTCGCGGCGCGGTCGTGACGGGAGAGCGCGGGGAGTTCCAGGTCCTCGGGCTGCCTGTCGGGGAGCACATCCTCTTCGCCACCGGCGGCCTGAACGGCAAGGTCTCCGACCCGGACCTGCCGGTTAGGGTCACGATCAACGACGGCGAGGTAACCGAGCTTCAGCTCACGATCCACCCTGCCGCGTCGGTCGAGGGGCGCGTGACGCTCGCGCGGCCAGAGCCCACCCCCGGCGTCATCTACGGGTCCGGCGACGCCAACCGCGACACCCTCATGATCCGCGGCCTGAGCTTGCGGCTTGTGAACGACGTCAGGGAGTACCAGGCGACCAGCAGCGCGAGCGGGCGCTTCACGTTCCCCGCCGTCCTCCCCGGCACGTACACGGTCGTGGTCGACTCGGACCTCGGCGCTCTCTACGACGTAGTGGTCGCCACCCCGGTGGTCACGCTCGAACCGGACACCGCCACGCCACTCGAGGTCATCATCCACCCGCTACCCCGCCAGATTCAGATGCAGGATCCGGGACGTTCGGAAGAGGGTAACGAGACGCTATGAACCCTTCGATTCTCGCTACTAGGCTGCTTCGCCCGGTGCTGTTGAGCGTCGCTGCGGCGCTCATCGCGCCCATCAGCGCTACGGCCCAGCACTACTTGGAAGTTGCGGATCCCCCGTCGCCCGCCGTCGTTTCACCGATCGACATCGAATCTGAGACGCTCAGCGACATGCTCACGCTCACCGTCAAGTTCGGCAACGACGGGGAAACCAGTGACGGCAGGCCGTTAGCGCTCGTGCTCGCCAGCCATGCTCCCTTCCCGGTCTGGGTCACGAGTGTCGAGACCTACGACAACGATCTCGTGGCCGTGCCTTGGTACAGCGTCGCCGAAGCAGCCGGCACGCTCCTCACGCCGGAAGGGGTCGTGCTGGCTTGGAACATCCTGCCGAACAGTGATGATTGCGGAGGTGACCCTGCGAGCCAGCCGCCCTGCGAGTACACCCTCGAAGTGGAGCTCGAGATCGGCCTCGCGCTAGATGGCGTGCTGGCTCCACAAGGTCTTCACGCGCTCAGCCTCCAACTCGTCGAGGACGTAAGCCCGATCGAGCTCGACTTCACCGACTTCTTCTGCGGCATCGAGGCCATCACGGAGGGGTGCGAGGAGTGATCGAAGCTCAGCGCATCCTGGCGGACGCGGGAGGGAAGGGCCGAGACGGGGCCTTCAGGCGAGCAAAGCGTGTCTCCCTCTCGGGGATTGGTTTGGCGCTACTAGTCCTGCTTATGACGTCCTGCGGCAACCCTTACTTAGGCGCCCGGCCGGTCACGTTCCAGCTAGCTCCGCGCACGGCTGGACCGGCGTCAGTTACGTCGCAGGCTTTGCCTACTCCTCGCGTCGAGGCCATCCTGCTGGACTGCAATCCCGTTGCCGGTGCGTGTGACTCGATCACAGCCGCAGCCATCAAGTTCACTGGCCTAGACGGTGAGAAGGCCGTCAGGGCTACCGGAGAGCGTTGCCCGGCCGGGGAGCTGACCGACTGCACGCTTACGTTCACTCCCGAGTCGCCTAGCCTCACGGTGTGGTTGTCCGAAGGCGACTACGCGCTCGAGGCTCAAGCGTACGCCCTAGAGAGCGGCCTCCCAACCGAGTACTGCCAACCGAGCCTGCCGTTCGCCGTGGGCGCCGGTGAGGAGAACACCGTCACCATCACTCTCGAGCCGTGCGTGTACACGGGCGACTTCGTCTACGTCGACGGCAACGTAAGCGCCAGCGGCGACGGGTCGCACGCCAACCCGTTCAAGACGATCACCGAGGCCCTGAGCGTCGTGGCCGAGGGCGGCACCATCTGGGTAGCTCCGGGAACCTACCCCGAGAGCTTCACGATCGCAAAGGAGGGCGTGAAGGTGGTGGGCGCCGTCGACGATGGCGACCAGCCCACTGTTCAGGGGACGATAGAGATCGCGGCGAACGGCGTGATGCTGGAGAACGTGGACGTGTCGATCACCGGCGACGGCCTGTCCCATACCGACATCGTCCTCGTCAGCGACGCCCAAGACGTCACCCTCTCGGGTGTCGACATCAGCTTCAACCTTGACCCATTGGACTCCGAACCGCGTGTGGTCATCTCGGGCGTGAGGATCAAGGGCGTGGGGAACGCCAGCGGCTTCACCTTGACTGACAGCAGCATCCAGGGCGTCGCGCACGGCGTCATCGCCGAGCATGAGTCGGCGGACGCCCCCCTGGTCCTCGACGGGGTCGAGATCGACACGGTGGAGTTCCGCAACATCTCGTGGAAGGGCATGTACTTCGAGGCCCTCTCGAACGCCTCCATCGCGTCAGTCGTCCTGTTCAACGTCGGGAACTTCGGCGGTCATGAAGTGTCCGGCAACTACGGCCTGCACGGCGCGGGGATCGACATCAACCTCAAGTACGCCGACTACGAGAACATCAGCCTTCAGGACGTGACCGTCGAGCAGAGCGGCTGGAGCTTCGGAAGCGGCTACAAGGGCTATCCCCGCCGCTCCCCGGCGGACACATGGGCCATCTGCGGCTGCGCCCCCGAACCTAGTCCCACTGGCGCTGCGGTGACGATAAAGGCGCGCGACGACGGAGCGTACGCGGCCAATCCCGCCACCCTCGACGGGCTGACCATATTGAACATGCAGATCGACGGCGGCGCCGTCGGCCTACGCCTCGGTGAGCTGAACCAGGTCAACGACACACCGACCAACGTGGAGATCCGGGACACCACCATCTCCCACACGGTCACGGTCGGGCGCGACGTGCTCTACGCGATCATGAACCACACATCGCAGGACATCGACCTCCGGGACCGCGGCAACGACATCCAAGAATCGCTCGACATCTACGACCGAGACGACGACTCGTCGCTGGGTCGGGTGTTGATCGACTGAGGGCCTGGGGCGCCCTGGCGCGTGTATGCCCTGCCTCCGTGCAGGACAGGGCATACACAGCTGCCCCCTACAGGGCCGGTGCGAGGGCGGCCGCGTGAGGCGCCCTACTGGCAGGGCGCGATCCGCTCATGTCCGGGGCGGGCTCCCACGCCGACCGCCGCAACATCTCAAGAGCCTGCCGCCAGGCCGGCGCGCCTACCTCCTGCCCGTGCCACACCGAGCAGAGGCCCGAAGAGCACACGGGCAGCTGCACTAGCGAGTCCCTTACGCAACCAGCGCAGCATGCTTGGCTGTTGCTGGCGCCGCTCAGCGGCGGGGGAGGGTCAGCGTGAACCGAGACCCTTCGCCCGCCTCGCTGGCCACGGTCAGGGAGCCGCCTAGCGCCGTGGCGAGGGAGTGGGAGAGCGGCAGTCCTAGAGCGGCCTCCGCGTCTCCGTCGGCGTCGGCCGCGGCGAACGGGATGAACAAGCGCGGCAGCAGATGAGGCGGGATGCCCGGGCCCTTGTCGATCACGTCGATGAACGCCGTGTGCTTGTCGAGCCTCACGGCGACGCTGACGGACTGCTTCCTGCTGCTGGCTTTGATCGCGTTGGACAAGAGGTTCAGGACGATCTGCGAAGTGCGCTGCGCGTCGGTGGAGATTACGAGCGGCGCGTCGAGCTCTGGCGCCGTGACCTCGATCGTCACCCCTGCCTCGACGGCATCCGCCCTCACCATGGAGACGCAGTCCTTGAGCAACCCCACCAGGTCGACGGGTTGCATCATCAACGTGAGCTTGCCCGCGGCGGCGTAGGCGATCTCGATCGCCTGCGTGAGGATCTTGTGTAGCTTCCTACCCGACTTGAGGATGTGGTCGACGTTGGAGCGCTGCGAAGGCTCCAGCTGGTCCATCTCCAGCAACTGCGCGAAGCCGAGGATGGAACTCAACGGCGTGCGCAGGTCGTGGCTCATGCGCGCCAGGAACGCGTCCCGTGTGCGCACCGCCGCCTTCGCGTCCTGCGCGCGGCGCCTCAAGTCGACCAGTTCCTTTTGCAGCTGTGAGTGCTCCTCCACGTGGTCTAGGAGGGGCGCCGCGACGCGGGCGATGTCCTGGAGCTTCTCGACCTCTGCGCGCGGCAGCGACTCGGATGCGGGAGCGCTCTCCGGCACGGACCGCATCAGCGCCAATAGGGTCTTCGGCATGGTGCGCAGCGGTAGCAGCACGTAAGCGAGCGCCAGGCGGCTCGTGCCGCCCACGTCGCTAAGCAACGCGCTCGAGGCTGTGGGCTGGTCGCTTTCAGCGCTCCACACGGCCGCGAGGCGCCCCTTGTTCGGCCGGAACACGCTCATGGCGAGAGGGGATGTTCGGCCTTGCGTGATGAGCACCTCGAGTTCGCCTTGCTCATCTAGGCTCAGGGCCGCGCCGCCGCCGAAGCCTATGACGCCTCGCGCGTGGTTCAGGATCACGCTCAGGGCCGCGTAGCGGTCGGGTTCTTCCGAGAGCACCTGCCGCAGGAG
>DASRWD010000001.1:0-10536 GCA_035654755.1 Trueperaceae bacterium | reverse complement strand
GACGCGATCTCGCGCTACGCCGAGCAGGTGAACCGCGAGGTCGAGGACATAGGCGCTCGGCGACTCCACACGATCCTCGAGACCGTGCTGGAAGAGGTCTCGTTCGGGACGCATCTCGGCGAGGTGGTCATCGACGAGGCGCTGGTGAGCGAGAAGCTCGACGGCGTCGTCGGCGACGAGGACCTAAGCCGCTACATCCTCTGATCCGGCACCCTTGGTGACTCTCCCGCTAGTTCTCCACGACACTCAGCGTGAACACCGCCTCCTTGGTCCTGAAGCCGTTGGTCGCGCGCACCTTCACGTTCTTCTCGGTCTCGCCGATCATCGCGTCCTGCGAGACGACGAACGTCATGTCGTCCTCCGAGATCCCTGTCGGGATCTCCAAGTCCTCTGCGCTCAAGTAGTCCGGACCGTCATGAAGCGTGACCACGATAGGCGTGGGCAGCACGTCGATCGGCACCGGACGGCTAACCACGATCGTCACGGTGAACTCCTCCCCAGGAGACGCAGTCACCGCGGAGGGCTCCAATGCGATCGTGAAGTCCATGGCTGCGTTGGCCACGAGGGCCTCGCAGGCCGTGAGGGACCCCACGGTGGCGGCCCCGACAAGCAACCCCACTAGCAGCCTTCTCATCCCGAGTTCCTCCTTCGCGCCGGGCGCAGAACCGGGTCGAGGAGGGGCGAAGTGGGTACTATCGTCTCGCCGATGGTTCAGGTTCCCGCGCAACAGCCACGCTAAGGCTCAGGCGTCAACGTGGCGTCAAGGTGCGCGCTGCACCGCCCTGGACACGACACGAACGCCGTGGACGACGGTTCAAGGCAGAGCGTGACGCTCGAAGAACCGCCATATGAACTCGGACGCGTCCAGGTCCAGCGAGACGTTGCCGGCTACGTCGGACGGCAGCCAACCGGGGTGGCCCGGCCAGTTGTGCCCTCCGCCCAGCACCACGGCGATCGTCAGCTCGGCGCCATCGGGACAGCCCGTGAAGCTCAGCACTGTCACCTCGGTGTCCGGCGACTGACCGGTCCGCGGCAGGGGCCCGCCGTCGACGTCGTTCTCGCAACCGATCTTGTCCGACCAGAAGCCCATCGTCTGGTCGACAGACGCCAAGACCGTCACGGGACCGCTCGGGGTCTGTTGCCTCATGCCCTGGAACGGCACCACCGCGTCGTCGGAGCCGTGGATGAAGAGGAGCGGCATGGGTCCGGGTGCCTGACATACGCTCGGTTGCCCGCCGAAACCGGCCGCCCCGACGCTGGCGAAGGCGGCGAAGACGTCGTTGGCCGCGCAGGCGAGCCGCTGCGCCATGAAACCGCCGTTGGAGAAGCCGGCCACGTAAACGCGCTTCTCGTCGACCTCCTGGCGTGCGGAGATCTCGGCGACCAGGGCGCGCAGGAAGTCGATGTCGCTCACCTGCAACTCGTAACCCTCGATGCCCTCCACGTAGTTCCATTGCTGCTGGAGACCGCTGGGGTAGGCGACGATGAAACCGTGGCTGTCGGCGAGGGCGTCGAAGCCCGTCAGAACCGCCATCCCCGGACCCGTGCCGCCGCGGCCATGGAGGGCGACGACAAGCGGCGCCGCGCCATCCAGGTGGGGCGGTACGTACAGGTAGTACTCGCGGAGGGCGTCCCCGTGCACGAGCGTGAGATCCTCGCCCGCTAGCTGAGCTAGCTGGGCGCCGGCGTGTGACGCGAGGATCGCAAGACAAGCCAGGACGAGGTTCCGCACTATGGACCATTGTCGCGTGCCGGCCCCTGCGCGGCTAGTAGGTCCGGCACGGCAGGCTGCCGCCCCATCGGCGGCCGCGACGCGACGCGGTCGTTAATCCTCCCAGAAACGCAGTTCGCCACGCCGGTACGAGGGGTCCACGCGCATGGCGAACTCCTCGAGCCCGTCGAGGTCCGGTGGCTCGAGGTAGTAGCGGAAGTTCTCGAGGTAACGCTGCATGATGCCCTCTGGCACACCCAGACGCTTACTCTCCTCCGCCGCTACGGCAGACAGCCTGCCCAGGCCATACGTCCTGGCCGCTCGGAAGCGGGTCAACAGGTCATCCGACGGGCGCCGGTCCGCGCGCGCTGCCCACACGGCGAACGTGAACGGTAGGCGGGTGCGTCGATACCAGGCCTCCCCCAGGTCCGTGACGTGAAGCAGCGGGTTCAGTTCACTCACCCCACTGGCTCCGCGCCCGGCAGGACCCTCGGCGGAAGGCCTGAGGTGCCTGACCGCCTCCGTCAGGGCTGCGTCTCCGATCAGGAGCGCCGCGTCCGACGTGGCGAGCATCTCGTCCAGCGTCCCGGGCGTGGGCAGCAAGTCCGCCTCCATGCCGTCGGTGCCCAGCAGCGAGCTCAGCAGCTCGACGCTCGTCGCCGACTGCGGCGTCACCGCGATTCGCGCCCCTCCGAGGTCCTCCCAGGGGGCAAGGTGGAACAGCATGACGCTGTAGACCGGCCCCAGCGTCGCTATCGAGAAGTCGGGCAGGGCGCGGTAGTGAGCGCGATGCCTGATGAACTCGACGGACGACACGAGCGTGAGGTCGATCTCGCCCCTCCAGAGCGCCTCGTTGAGCGTCGTCGGCACGCCTCGTACGAACCGCGTCCCCGGCCCCTCCTCGAGGCCGAAGTGAAGCGGAGAGACGTTGGCGAACTCGACGATCCCCAGCACCTCCGTGCTCGGATCGCGCCACTGGACCTGAGGTACCGGAGAGAGCGGTGGGGCGTCGTTCAAGCGAACACCTTGAGCTCGCGGTAGAGCGCGTCACGCAACACGGGGATCCTGCCCGCACCGCGGATCAGCTTGCGCAGCGCCTCCTCGTCCATCCCCTCCGCAGTCACCGCCCCGGAGGCGTGGGCAATCTTCTCGGCCTTGATCGTGCCGTCGATGTCGGAGACGCCGGAGGACAGCGATACCTGCGTGAGCTCGGGCGTGATCATGATCCAGTAGCCCTTTATGTGTGGGAAGTTGTCGAGCATCAGCCTGGCGACGGCTAGGTTCCTGAGGTCGTCGACGCCGGTCGTGAAGCGGGTCCCCAGCTCCTTGGCCAGCTGGTTGTTGTCCGGCTGGAAGGCGAGCGGGACGAACGAGACGAAGCCGCCGCTGGCGTCCTGCTGCTCACGGAGCCTCAGCATGTGGTCGAGGCGCTCCTCCAGCGTCTCGATGTGCCCGTAGAGCATCGTGGCGTTCGTCGGCAGGCCCAGCTCGTGCGCGGTGGCGTGGATCTCCAGCCACTGGTCGGATGTCACCTTGGCGCGCGCGATCTGCATGCGGACGCGGTCGGCGAAGATCTCGGCGCCACCGCCCGGGAGTGCGACCAGCCCATGATCCTTGAGTTGGCTGAGCACCTCGCGGTAGGTGAGCCGAGGCCGCGTGATGCGCGTGAAGTGGTGTATCTCGGCGCCCGTCCAGGCCTTGACCTGCACGCCCGGGTAGCGCTCGGTCAGGCCCTGGACGAGGTCGAGGTAGTACTGCCACTCGCGCTTCGGATGGTGTCCGGAGGAGATGTGTATCTCGGTCAGGTCCGGGTGGTGGTACTTGTCGACGAACTCCCATACCTGCGGGAGGTCGTAGTCCCACACGCCCTCCTCGCCGAACCGCCGCTGGAAACCGCAGAACGTGCAGCCCACGTAGCAGATGTTCGTCTGCGACAGCCTCAGCGAGTGCACGTAGTACGCCTTGTCTCCGACCTTCTCGCTGCGAACGTGGTCCGCGAGCCGCATGAGACCCGGCAGATCGCGCGTCTCGTACAGGACCATGCCGTCGTTCAGGTCCAGGCGGCCCCCGGACAGCACCTTGTCCGCCACGCGTGCCAGCGCCTCGTCACGGGTCCTCAGACCTTCGGAGGCGATGGGCTGCCTGGTGGCGGCAAGGGCGGTCACGAGTGCAGCGCCCGGCCGTCCACCGCCAGCGCGGCCTCCTTGACGACCTCGGAGAGCGTCGGGTGCGCGAAGGTGGTGCGCGCCAGGTCCTCGCTGCTGGCGCCGAACGTCATGGCGATCACGGCCTCGGCGATGAGCTCACCGGCGCGCGGTCCGATGGCGTGAACACCGAGGATCCTGTCGGTCTCCGCGTGGGCGAGGATCTTGACCTTGCCCTCGGTGTGGCCCAACGCGCGAGCGCGACCGTTGGCGCTGAAGGGGAACACGCCCTTCCGGTACGGGGTGGCGTCCTCCTTGAGCTGCTCCTCCGTGGCGCCCACGGTGGCCACCTCGGGCTCGGTGTAGGCGACGCCGGGCACCAGGTGGTAGTGGACCTGCGTTGGCGTGCCTTTCAGCCGCTCCATCAGGGCCACGCCGTCGTCCTCTGCCTTGTGAGCGAGCATGGGACCGTGGATGAGGTCGCCGATGGCGTAGACGCCGGGCACTGTGGTCGCGAAGCCCTCGTCGACCTTGACCCGACCGCGCTCGTCCAGCTCCACGCCGGCCTCCTGCAGCCCCAGGCCCTCGGTGTTCGGCTTGCGCCCAACGGCCACGAGGACCTTGTCGGCAGCGACGGGATCTGCGCCGTCCACCTGCACCTTCGCGCCGCTCTTGGTGACCTCGACTCCGGTCACCCTTGCGCCGAGGCGGAACTCGATGCCCTGCTTCTTGAGAGCCTTCTGGGCCTCGTTCGCCGTCTCCTTGTCCATGCCCGGCAGGATGCGATCCAGGTACTCGAGCACCGTGACCTTGGAGCCGAGGCGCGCCCACACCGAACCCAGCTCCAGCCCGATGTAGCCGGCGCCGATGACCACTAGCCGCTCAGGCACCTCGTCGAAAGTGAGGGCCTCCGTGCTGGTGACGACGGTCTCGCCGTCGACCTTCACGCCCTTCAGCTCGGTGACGACGGAACCGGTCGCCAGCACGACGTGCTGGGCCTCGAGCACGACCGGCTCGTCCCCCGACACCTCGACCCGCCCCTCGCGCAGCTTCCCGGCCCCGCGGTAGACGCTGACCCCGTTCTTCTTCATCAGGTAGGCGACGCCGTCCGTGTTCTGCTTGACGACCTTCTCGCGGCGCGCCTGCATGGCAGCAAGGTCCAG
The DNA here is from genome assembly GCA_035654755.1 of Trueperaceae bacterium. Lineage (GTDB taxonomy): Bacteria > Deinococcota > Deinococci > Deinococcales > Trueperaceae > DASRWD01. Next base: position 5,518 of record DASRWD010000001.1, on the reverse strand, counting down.
TTCGACCTGAGCGATCACGCCGTGGTCGGCGAACCCGTTCCTGGCTTCCGCGAAGTTGTGGCTGGACTCCAGAAGTGCCTTGGACGGGATGCAACCCACGCGGACGCAGGTGCCTCCGAGCGCCGGCTCCTTCTCTACCAGCCCTACGTCGAAACCGAGCTGTGCGGCGCGGATGGCGGCGACGTAGCCGCCGGGGCCGGCGCCCACGATGACGACGTCGTGGCGCTTGCCGTTGCCCTTCGCCACCTCAGACCTCCAGCAGCATGCGGGCCGGGGCCTCCACGGCCTCCTTGATGCGTTTGAGGAACGTGACCGCCTCGCGCCCGTCCACGATGCGATGGTCGTAGGTGAGAGCCACGTACATCATGGGCAGGATCACGACCTGACCGTCCCGCGCCACCGGACGTTCCTGGATGGCGTGCATGCCGAGGACTCCGGACTGCGGCGGGTTGACGATGGGCGTGGACATGAGCGAGCCGAACACGCCGCCGTTGCTGATGGTGAACGTCCCGCCCTGCAGCTCGTCAGGCGTCAGCCTGTTCGCCTGAGCCCTCTGGCCGTAGTCGGCGATCGCATTCTCGAGCTCGGCGAACGACATGCGGTCAGCGTCCCGGATGACGGGCACGACCAGCCCCTTCTTCGCGGACACGGCGACGCCAATGTCGTAGTAGTTCTTGTAGACGATGTCGTCGCCCTTGATCTCGGCGTTGAGCTGTGGGATCAGTTTCAGCGCGTCTATGACGGCCTTGACGAAGAAGGACATGAAGCCGAGGCGGATGCCGTAGCGCTTCTCGAACGTGTCCCGGTACTCCTTGCGGAGGTCCATCACGGCGGTCATGTCGATCTCGTTGAAGGTCGTGAGGAGGGCGGCCGTCTGCTGCGCCTCGACCAGTCGGGTGGCGACCGTGCGGCGGAGCGGGCTCATCCGCACGCGCTCCTCCTGGCGAGCGCCGCCCGCGGCCGGCTCACCCACCGGCGTGGCGGAGTCGCCACCGGCGCTCTGAGCAGCCTGGCGCTCGCGCTCCTCGATGAAGCGCTGTACGTCCTCCTTGAGCAGGCGTCCGCCGGGTCCGGAGGCCTGTACGTCGTAGGCGGAGAGCCCGTGCTCGTCGAGCAGGCGCTGCGCCGCAGGCATCACGCTGGTGGCACGCTGTGGCTCCGGCGGCGGCTCGGCGACCGCCGTAGCGGCGTCGGACGCGGATGCGGCGGGCGCGGCCGTGGTGCCGCCAGCGGTGCGCGGTCCGGCACCGGCGGCCGGGGTGGCCCGCGTCGCCGCCTCCGGCGCCTTCGCCGCCGAAGCCTCCTCCGCCTTCTCGGCCGCGGCCGCGGGAGCGCTGCTCGCGGCCACGCCAGCCTGCGACTCGTCGACGCGCGCGATCACGTCACCGACACCAACGGTGTCACCCTCCGCGGCGAACTGCTCCGTGAGGACGCCGGCCACCGGGGCCGGCACCTCGAGGGTCGCCTTGTCCGTCTCGACCTCCACGAGCGGCTCGTCGGCCGCTACGGGGTCGCCGACGGACTTCAGCCAGGTCCCGATGATGACCTCCGAGATCGACTCGCCCGCGGCGGGCACCTTGACGTCAGTTGCCATGTTCGACCTTCCCTCTGGAGGGAGGACTGGTCGGCGGGGCGTCGTCCGTTGCCCGTCTACTCGCCGAAAGCCTCTTCCACCAGCATCTGCTGTTCTATGCGATGCGCCGCCCCCGAGCCGGTGGCGGGACTCGCAGATTCCGGCCTGGTCACGCTGCTCAGCGCCCGGCCGGCAACCTCTTCGCCCCATCGTACTCGCAGGTGCCACCAGGCTCCCATGTTGGAGGGCTCCTCCTGGACCCACACGGCGGGCGCGCTGGCCGGGTAAGGCGCGAGCGCGGCCTCGACCTCGTCCATCCGCAGCGGGTAGAGCTGCTCGAGACGCACGATGGCGACGTCCGATGCGCCGCGTGCGTCGCGTGCGGCAGCCAACTCGTAGTAGAGCTTGCCGGTGGTTAGCAGTATCTTCCTGACCCCGGCGGCTTCTACGGCTGAGTCGGGGATGACCCTCTGGAAGCCACCACTCGTGAAGTCCTCGAGGTTGCTCACGGCCTGCGGGTGCCTCAGCAGGCTCTTGGGCGTCATGACGATGAGCGGCTTGCGGATCTTGCGCAGCACCTGCCTGCGGAGCATGTGGAAGTACTGCGCGGGCGTAGTGGGATACACGACCTGCATGTTGTCCTCGGCGCAGAGTTGCAGGAAGCGCTCGAGCCTGGCACTGGAGTGCTCGGGCCCCTGGCCCTCGAAGCCGTGCGGCAGCAGGAGGGTGAGGCCGGAGAGCCTGTTCCACTTCTCCTCGGCGCTCGAGAGGAACTGGTCGATGATGACCTGGGCACCGTTGACGAAGTCGCCGAACTGGGCCTCCCACATGACCAGGCCGTCCGGCGTGTCGACGCTGTAGCCGTACTCGAAGCCCAGCACGCCGGCCTCCGAGAGCGGACTGTTGTGGACGTCGAAGACGCCTCCGTTGGCGGCCGCGATCTCGGCCAGCGGCACGTGCTCGTGGCCGTCGATGGAGTCGTGGAACACGGAGTGGCGGTGGCTGAAGGTGCCGCGCTCGCTGTCCTGGCCGGACAGGCGCACGGGGTGCCCCTGCGCGACGAGGCTGGCGAACGCCAGCGCCTCGCCAGCGGCCCAATCCAGCGGCGCGTTGCCACGCGCCATCTCCAGTCGGGCGTCCAGGCCGCGCTTCAGCTTCCGGTTCAGGTTGAACTCTTCCGGGACGTGCGTGAGCTCTTCGAGCAGGCGGCGGGCGTCGTCGTCGGACACGGTGGTGTCGACGTCAGGCACGTCTGCGTCCACGCCTCCCACGTAGTCGGTCCATGTTCCCTGCAGCGTGGAGTAGACGAGCTTGAAGTCGGCCTTGCGCGCCTCCGAGAGGTGCGCCTCGAGGCGCTGCTTGCGCTCCTCTGCGATCTGCTCCGCCTCGCCGAGCGTGACCTCACCCAGCGACAGCAGCATGTCCCTGTACGCCTCCCTGACGGAGTTGCGCTTGCGGACCTTCCCGTACATGACGGGCTGCGTGAACGCGGGCTCGTCGGTCTCGTTGTGGCCCATCCGCCTGTAGCAGTACATGTCGATGACGACGTCGCGCTTGTAGCGGTGTCGGAAGTCCATCGCCAGCTCTATCACCTGAGCGACTGCCTCCGGATCCTCCCCGTTGACGTGGAAGATAGGGCTCTGAAGCATCTTCGCGACGTCGCTCGCGTACGTGGTGCTGCGGCCTTGGCGCGGGCCGGTCGTGAACCCGATCTGGTTGTTGACGATGATGTGAAGCGCACCGCCTACGCGGTAGCCCTCCAGGCCGCTCATGTTGAGGGTCTCCTGGACGATGCCCTGCCCGCTGAACGCGGCGTCACCGTGGATGAGGATCGGCAGGACCTTCTCGCGGTCGAGGTCGCCCCTACGGTCCTGCTTCGCCCGCGTCCGGCCCAGCACGACGGAGTTCACGAACTCCAGGTGCGACGGGTTGAACGCCAGCGATAGGTGGATGTCCTTGTTCGAGGAGGTTCGGTGGTCGCTCGAGTACCCGAGGTGGTACTTGACGTCACCCCTACCCATGTAGTTCTCGGGGTCCTTGTCCTCGAACTCACGGAAGATGCTGCTGGGGTCCTTGCCCATGACGTTGGCGAGCACGTTCAACCGCCCGCGGTGCGCCATGCCGAGGACTATCTCGCCCACGCCCTGGTTCGCCGCCTTCTCGATCGCCAGGTCCAGCAGCGGGATGAGGGTCTCGCCGCCCTCCAGGGAGAACGTCTTGGCGCCCACGTACTTGCGCTGGATGAACTCCTCGAAGATCGTGGCGTCGGTCAGCTTGGTGAGGATGCGGAGCTGGTCCTCCCGCGAGAGCTGCAGCCGGTTGCGGCTCGTCTCCATGCGGCGCTGTAGCCACACGCGCATCTCCAGCCTGTCGATGTGCATGAACTGCGCACCGATGCTGCGCGTGTACGTCTCCTTGAGGCCGTCGATGACGTCGCGCAAGGTCGTCGCGCCAGCCAGTACGCTGCCGAGCACGGGGGTGTCCATGTCGGCCTCGCTGAGGCCATAGAACTCGGGCTCGAGCTCGGGAGCCGCGAACGGCTCCTGGCCGAGCGGGCTGAGCTGGGCCAGCCGATGGCCGCGTACCCGGTAGTTCCTGACCAGCCGGTCCAGCTTCTGCTGAAGCACGGCACCGGCCGCGCCGGCCTGCGAGATCTGGTCGTCGGTCGCCGCCGGGGGGTTGAAGAGACTGCGCGGCGTGAAGGTGGGCGAAAGGTGGCGGCCGGAAGCTCCGGCCGGCCCCAGCGCCTCGAAGTACTCGCGCCAGTCCTCGGGAAGGTCAGCCGGGTCCTCCAGGTAACGGAGGTAGAGCTCCTCGACGTAATCGAGGCTCGCGCTGGCGAAGGTTCGTGGTGGTTCTGGTTCTTGGCTGCTCTGTGGCAGCTCTGAAGGGCCGTTCGGCGCCATGTCGCACCCGTTCTAACACGGTCCGATGCGCCCTTCGGTACGGTATCCGACCCCTTGGGAACAAGGGGGCTTGGCCGTTCGGCCCGTATCCTTGAGCCGATGACCCGTTCCGACTCTACCCCTCGGCTGCTGTGCCTAGGCGAGCTGCTCGTGGACATGGTGCCGGAGCGTCCGGGCCTGAGTCTCCGCGATGCCGATACGTACGTGAGGGCCGCGGGCGGCGCCCCTGCGAACGTGGCCGTGGCGGCGTCGCGGCTGGGGGCAACCGCTGGCTTGGCGGCATCCGTGGGAGCGGACCCATTCGGGACGTGGCTGGAGGGGACGCTGAGTGGGGCCGGCGTCGATACGACGTTCGTACTCAGCGTGCATCGGCCCACCGCCGTGGCGTTCGTGGGCCTGAGCGCGGAAGGTGATCGCGACTTCCTCTTCTACGGCGATGCGCCCGCCCACTTCGACATCACGCCGGAGCACGCGACGGCGGCCGCCACCGCGCTGGCCAGGGCCGGCGGCACGCGGGTCCTCCACTTCGGGTCGGTCTGTCTGGCCCGCGAGCCGGCCAGGTCGGCCACGGCAGCGGCGATCGACGTCGCGACAGCCGCGGGCTGCCTTGTCTCGGTGGACGTCAACCTGAGGGAGAGCTTCTGGGATGACCTCGAAACCGCGCGGGACGTCATCTGGTCTTACGTGGAGCGGGCGAACATCGTCAAGCTGAGCGCAGTAGAGGCCGCGTTCCTGGCACCGGGCGAGGACCACGCCGGCGCAGCCGTGGCCACCCGGCTCCTGGCCAAGGGGGCCACGCTCGTGGTGGTCAGCCGCGGAGCGACCGGCGCCGATGCACATACGGAAGAGGACGTGATCACGGCGTCGGCACCGGTCGTTCGCGCCGTGGACACGACCGGCGCGGGCGACGCGCTCTGTGGAGCCGTGTTGGCCGCCACGCTCGAAGACCCAAGCGTCTGGTCCGACCCCGAGAGAGCACAGCGCGCGCTCACGCGGGCGTGCGCGTACGCCGCTTTGTCCACGACCGCACGCGGGGCGA